>NZ_CP030117.1:270000-357500 GCF_001039275.2 Brevibacillus brevis | reverse complement strand
CATTACAGCCAAAGCTGATTGCTTCGTGGCCTTCCTTTTGCAATTGGGCTGCTGCTGCTTCCGCTAATTCCCCATTCAAGTCCAGTATGACGACTTTCGCCCCTTCCTCGGCAAACGTCCGGGCAATCTCCAATCCAATTCCGCTCGCTGCCCCTGTTACTATTGCTACCTGCTGCTCCAACAATTTCTCCATACCCTAGTATCTCCTCTCCTGTTCCTCATTTTCTCTGTCTATAAAATTTAGAAAATAGAAACGGCAAATGCCAGAATGAATACGACAGCTGTTTTCAAAACCGTAATCGCGAAAATGTCTTTGTACGATTGACGATGAGTCAAACCAGTAATCGCGAGTAGTGTAATGACCGCTCCGTTGTGCGGCAATGTGTCCATACCACCGGAAGACATCGAGGCAATACGATGCAGCAACTCAGGGCTGATTCCCGCAGCATTCGCCATCTCCAGGTATTGCTTGCCCATAACCTCCAGCGCGATCGACATTCCTCCCGACGCTGAACCTGTCACACCTGCCAGTACGTTTACAGCCAGTGCCTCAGAAACCAATGGATGATCACTGGCTCCCATAATCCAGCCTTGGATGAGCTTGAAGCCTGGCAATGTTTTCACAACGTTTCCGAATCCAACTTCGGAGGCAGTATTGAAGATCGCCAAGAGAGAGCCCATCGCGGCAGCAGTCAAACCACTAGCCAGCTTGTTTTTGACTTGCTTCACATTGATTAAAAGCGCGGCAATAATTCCAAGACAGAGCGAAATAATCAGTGACCAAGAAGATACGACATTTTTCACTTTCTCAATTTTAAACGATTCTTTGAGGATCGCTGGATCGTACCACGTCTCTACTGTCCAAATCCCTCTACTGAACATATAGTTACCCACGAGCACCAACGCCAACGGCAGAATCGCGACCCAGATGTTCATGTAGGATTCATTTTTGATCAACTCCGGCTCATTCGTATGTCCCTCGCCGTAGCCTTCCCCAGCAGCGACAGCTTGCTTGCGTCTGCGCTCCAGCCATAGCATCCCGCCAATGAAAACCATAATGGCGCCAATCGTTCCAACAACAGGTGCAGCATAAGCATCCGTACCAAAATAAGTCGTAGGAATAATGTTTTGAATTTGTGGTGTACCCGGCAAGGCATCCATCGTATACGTAAAAGCCCCGAGCGCAATCGTTCCTGGAATGAGACGCTTCGGAATATTGGCTTCACGGAAAATCGCGGCGGCAAACGGATACACCGCAAACGCCACAACGAACAGGGAAACCCCGCCATACGTCAAAATCGAACATGCCAGAACGACAGCCAAGATCGCACGATTAGAGCCAAGTGCCCTTACAATCGTGTGGGCAATAGACGAGGCAGCACCGCTCAACTCCATGACTTTTCCGAAAATGGCACCCAGTAAGAAAATAGGGAAGAATGATTTCACATAGTTCGCTGCATTCGTCATAAAGGTTTCGGTGTAGCTCGGCAACAAAGAGATCCCGGAAAGGACAACGGCCAGCAGCGTAAAAATAGGGGCAAATACGATAACAGGATAGCCCCGATATGCAAAAAACATCAGGAGACCGAGCGAAATCAAGATGGATAACACTTCGATGATCATATAATTCTCCTTTCAATTTTCTCCTCTCGTTACAGAGGAAATTCTGTGTATTCACTTGAGGAAAACGCTTTCATACTTACTCAATTGCATGGACCATGCCAACTCCAACCGATTCCAGAAAAATCGTTCAACCATACCCGTTCATCGTGTCTGGACTGTTGGTAAGCAGATGATAGCGCTTGCAGTTTTTCCGGATTTCCGGAAATTTCTGTCCGGTTTTATGGAATCTAGCAAAAATCTGCCCACCTTTTCGGGAATTTGCTCACGGAAGGCTACTGGGTTTAAGCAGAATTTCACCTTGCTCTATTCCAGAAAACCGGAATCTACCAAAACGTTGGTCCTGTAGATGAAAAAAGCCGCGAACCTGGCTCAACGCCACATCCCCGACTTATACACGCCTCGTACTACTGATACTTCTCCCACTTTTCGTAAAAGGTGGACTTGCTGATTTGCAGCAGCTTGGCGGCGGTAAGCTTGTTGCCCCCTGCTTGCTGCATCGCTTGGCGAAGTGCTTCCTGCTCAGCCTCTTCCAAGACTTTTTTCAATGGCCGAACAACATGAGTTGGACTCGACAAGGACGCGAGGGCCCCTTCGTCAGATACAGGCAGCCAAACATGCTCCTTTTTCAGGACATCGTCTTCGAGTAGATGAAGGGCTCGTTCCAGCACGTTTTTCAACTCCCTTACATTGCCTGGCCAGGAGTAGCCCCGAAGTACGTTCCACACCTCTTCATCAATGGCCCTGACCACAACGCCAGTGGACTCCCCAAGCTGTTTGAGCAGATTCGAAACCAGCTCTGGCAAATCCTCCAGACGCTCGCGCAACGGAGGGATCGAGAGTGACACGACATTCAACCTGTAATAGAGGTCCGCCCGAAACTTCCCTTCCTTGATGCTTTGAAGCATGTCCGAATTCGTGGAAGCGATCACCCGCACATCGATTGGCGTCGTCCGAACAGCACCTACCCGCTCGACTTCTTTTTCCTGCAAAACACGCAGTAGCTTGGCTTGCAGCGGCAACGGCATGTCCCCGATCTCATCCAACAAAATGGTTCCATGGTTGGCAAGCTCGAACTTTCCTTTTTTTCCGCGGCGAACAGCTCCGGTAAACGCACCTTCTTCATAGCCAAATAGCTCTGATTCCAGCAAAGAATCCGGAATAGCGGCACAATTCACCCGAATGAATGGCCCCATTTTCCGCTTGCTCTCGGCATGAATGGCGTGGGCAAATAGCTCCTTGCCCGTCCCGCTTTCCCCTGTGATGAGCACAGTCGAATCGCTTTTCGCAACTTTCTGAGAAAATTTTTTAAGCTCCTGCAGCTTCTGGCTGTACCCAACGATTTGGTCAAAATGATAGGTAGCCCCCATCCGCCGCCGCAGCTCTTTCTTATAATAGGTCAGCTCATCCTTCAACTGAGCAACCATCGCAGCCAAAGCAGTAAGCTCCTGCACATCCTGGAACAGCACCGTTCCCAGAACCGCAATCACTTTTCCTTCGTCCATGATCGGGATGCGATGCGCAATCATGTTCTGTCCTTTTATTTGCTGAATGTCGGCGATCTCGGCAACACCCTCCTGACCGACAATATGCATCCGCGTGTTTTCGATGACATCCGTCACTGGCTGTCCGATCACGTCCTGTACATTCAGAAATTCCCGATAGCTCCGATTCAATAAGAGTATTTTTCCGTCCTTGTCTGTTACGATCATCGGTTCATGGGCATTTTCAAAAACGACCTCAAGCAATTTGCTCATCTGCTGGAGATTCCAATCCAAAACCGGCTCCCCCTTTGTCTGAATGCTGCTGTGTCAAACGTTCGCTCACTACTCGTTACGCTAAAATTATACAGGAACGATCAGGGGAGGTGTGTTTTTTCATAAAGGCTATGTTATCGAGTCTGCTCTTGTAATTGTTTGACCAATCGCTTGGGCGCCGCGCACATATAGCCTTCCCGTATGTAATCCTCGATTTCACCATAGCTAGTCACGTTTTTGTCCAGGATCGAAACCCAGCCGTGATGTCCGATGTATGGCGTCTTGTAAAAATGCTCCTGCGCAAGCAAAATCTCTTGAGTCGTCTTCAGCACCTTCACAGAAAGGGAGGGGCCTTCAATGCCCCCCTCTCCCAAAATGACAAACGGCTTGTCGTTTACGCGAAACGATGTATGTCCAAAAGCGTCTACCTGCTCCGTTACTTCTGGCAACCGCATCGCCAGCTCGCGAACAGCAGCTACCATCTTCAAACCTACTATAGAAGAAATCTGTTCGTGCACCATTTGGTCCAAGCCTCCCTTTGCTACCAAACGCTTATATACCAGTCTGTTCTGTACTTTGCACCACGTTTCCTTCCCGCATACGATAAAGCGGCAAAATAAAGCTAAGACCAATGATCATCAGGAATGCAGCGATCCCGTATATGACTGCGAGCGGAAGATACAGCTTCAATACCCCCGTAATACTCATCATGACAACCATGGAGCCTGTAAACAGCGGGGTTAGTATTCCATTCACCCGACCAATAAAGGTACTCTCTGTGTTTTTAAGCAGCATCGTGTTGATCCCAATTTGAATGGAGGGCAAGAGCAATCCCGCGATGAACTGGGCAACAAGTGTCAGCCACAGATTCGCAGACATCCCGCAAATCGCTACTGCGACTGCATTTCCAAGAAGCCCCATGACTAATAACTTTTGCGGTGGAATCGTTTTGGCAGCTGCCATCGTCATGGCCCCTCCCGCAATCATCCCCACACCTTGGGCAGTAATTAACCATTGCAAGCTTTCTTTCGGCAATTGCAGTTGTTCGGTCACGAGAAAAATCCCAAGCGGCTGAATCATTCCCAATGAGAAACCCACCGCCAAAAAGCAAAAGCCAAGCATTGACAATACGCGACTGGAGAAGACATAACGAATCCCGCTGACCATCTCCCCAAGCAGTGCCGTTTCTTGCTGACCTTCTTTCTCGACACGATCTGGCGGCAACAAATACAGGACACCGGCCGCAGAGAGGAACGCAACTGCCGTGATGACCATGGCAATCTCCATCCCCCATTGCTGGAACACAAATGTACCGACGATCGGACCAAATACCATGAAGATCGCGAAAATAGTCTGATACGCGGACATTCCTACCTGAAGCTGTTCACCAGGTACATGCAGCTTGAACAGCTTCATTCCGGACGGTTGGGAAAACTGAGAGAGAATGGCTGAAATAAGCGTGGCAAAAAAAATGGCCTTCCACGAGCCGTAAACGAAGGTAAGCAGCACTCCGATAACCGACAGAGCACTGAGCAGCTCACACCAGACCATCGTTTTTCTCGGTTTCCAGCGATCAGCAAACGTACCAGCAAGAAAGGAAAACAGAAAGATTGGCGCATACTCCGCCACAGAAATCATGGAGACAGCGAACGGATCGCCTCCTGTATGATCCATCACATAGAGCAGAATCGCCATGTTGCGCACCCATACTCCGATTTGCAACAGGAATGCTGATAACAAAATAGCCCTGACATAGCGGTTTTTCAAAACATTTGACATAAAAAAGCCTCCTTATCCATTGCGATCTGGACAGGAGGCTACGCATATTATCGTCAAAAAGACATAGAAACCCTTTAGTGAGTCTAAAAAGGATCTACCATCTATTCGCCAATATGCACATACTACCCCTATCCAAAAACGCATCGATTTATCCGATTGGTTTTGTGGAAATAGGAGTTAGCAGATCATTGGCTTAATGGTCACCCTTTCTTGTAGAATGAACCAAGGGTACCACAAAAAGTAATCTTGTGACAAGAAAAATTCACTTGATCTTGTCCTATGCCTTGTCGACAAGTGTGATGCGCTCTGTTGCAGGAATACGCGGCTGAGCGCCAGGAATCGCGGCTGGATAACCGATATGCAGGTTCCCCAGCACTTTTTCTCCTGGTCGAATGCCCATCGCTTCACGGAATTCCTGCTCGTGAATCCATGGGTACGTCTCCCATGTCAAACCAATGCCTTTTTCCCACGCCAGCAAGCTAAAGTTATGAATAACAATGCTGGTCGAAGCGAAATCGTCCTGACGCGTAATCAGGTTCGGACTTTCTTCCATGATGACCGTCATCAGCATCGGGATCGCCATGATTTTATTGTAAAACTTCTCGCCTACTTCTTTCTTTTTCGCAGGATCAATCTCCCGCTTTTCCTTCATGATCCGCACGGCTTCGGCGATTCTTCTCTTACCTTCCCCGTATGTCACGATAAAACGCCACGGCTGTGTCATGTGATAATTCGGCGCCCACACGGCTGTATCCATCAGTTCAGTAACCAACGCAGGGTCTACCTCACGATCTGTAAAGCGATGAATCGAGCGGCGCTCTCTAATCAATTTGGCCAGTTCCATTCCTGTCTCCTCCTTCTCATTCCAGAGCCATTGCAACGCCCCCGGAAATCTGGCGTTTGCACATTCGCTCAAATGATCCGCCCCTTCGTCAATGAACAGGGCGAGCTGATCCGCTGTAAAGCCGCTATCAGCCAATATCTGATGCGCTTCTTTTGTCAGCGGCACCATTTGTTTCTGGATGTTTTGTTTTTTGGCACCTTCCTTACTACCAACATCCATGTAGATGCGCAGCTCGGGATGGTACATTTTCTTTTCCTGCATAAACGGAACCATGCCCTCATACCAATACGATCCCGAAATGCTGCCGATTTTCGTGAAAACATTCGGATATTGGTGCGCTGCGTACATCGAGATCAAGCCACCAAGCGAAAATCCGATGATCCCTGTTTTTTCCGGCCTAGGGTCTGTCCTGTACTTGCTATCGATATATGCCTTACATTCATTGGCGACGTAAGAAAGATACGCATCTCCTTGCCCGCCAAAATCAATGTTCCGCTCAGGCGAGATCGATTTGGAAAACCAAGGTGTATAGTCATCCCTGCGGTTTCCTGGTTGGATGCCGACGAGAATCAGCTCAGGAATTTTTCCCTCTGCAAACTTATCTTCGATTACATCGAGTGCAGTACTAAAAGCAGGATCAAACAAGTCACCGCCATCATGGACATACATGACGGGAAAACGGGATGTACTCTTGTCATAGGATGGCGGCAAATATACGAGCAGTGCTCGGTGATGGCATACGTCTGCAAACAATTGTCCCTTCACAATTTGCACGTCCCCTCTTTATTTTTTTCTTCTACTCAGTAAATAGAAGAAATACGGTACACCGATGATGGAAATGACGATACCCACTGGCAGTTCAATGGGTGTAAACACGGTCTTGGCGATAAAGTCCGCTGCCACGACCATGAGCATCCCGATTGTTCCCGACAAGGGAAGAACATACCTATGCTGGATTCCCGTCAGACGCTTCGCAATATGCGGTGCCATCAAGCCGACGAATCCGATGCCTCCGGAAACTGAGACGCACGCGCTCACGATCCCGATACTCGACAGCAGGAGAATATTGCGCTCCTTTTCCACAGACACACCCAGATTTTTGACGGACTCCTCGCTCAGTTGAAGCAAATCGAGAATATGCACCTTGCGCATCAAAACAGGAATGAGTATGACTAGCCATGGCAGCATCCCTGCAATATGCGTCCAGTTGGCACTCCAAATACTTCCCGAGAGCCATACGGTTGCCATTTCAAAATCGTTGGGATTCATTTTTAACGAGAGATACAGTGACACGGCACCCAATCCGGAGCCAATGGCGATCCCCACGAGAATCAGTCGTTGTGGGTCGAGCGCCCCGTCACGCCAGGCGAATAGATAAATCAGTCCAGCCGCAAGCAATCCGCCTGTCAAACCGAATAAAGGCATGGCCATGATGGAATACCAGCTCGCCTCCATGAATTGTCCACCGAAGAAAAACATAAAGGCAACGATAGCGGCTCCTGCCCCAGCGTTAATGCCCAATATCCCCGGATCAGCCAGCCCGTTACGCGTGATCCCCTGAATGACGGTACCAGCGACCCCCAAGCCAAAGCCGACCAACGCCGCAATAACTATCCGAGGCAGGCGAAAATCGAAAATAACCAAATCGTATTCCGCTACAGGATCAACACGCAATAACGTACGGATGACATCCATCACCGTCATGTCAAATACACCGTTGGTCACGCTGATATAAATCGCCAGCAAAATCAAGGCGATGTTGACGAGAAATAGCAAACGAAATCTACCTTTTTGATTAGGCATGCTTTCCCCCTCCTCTCTTGTAAATCAAATAGAGGAAGAACGGAACGCCAATAAAAGCCGTTACCACACCGATAGGGGTCTCAAACGGACTGTTCATAAATCGGCTGAGAACGTCAGACAGGGCCAGGAAAATGCCGCCCAGCAATCCTGCACACGGAATGATCCATCGATAATCGAGACCTACCAAAAAGCGGGTAATATGCGGAATAATCAGCCCGACAAAAGCGATTTTTCCTGCCAACGCTACAGAAATGCCTGTCAGAATGACGACAGCGGTCGTTGCCAGCACTTTGACCATCACCGTTCTCTGTCCAAGACCGCGAGATACTTCGTCGCCCAAGGACAAGATCGTAATCGATTTGGACAAAAGAAGTGCGAAGACAATACCGACGATGGCAAAAGGAACCGCTAGCTTCACCAATCCAGGCTCCAAGAGATGTAGCCTAGCATTGTACCAGAAGCTGACGTTTTGCGAGACTTGAAAATAAGCAGAAATTGCGGCTGAAATACTGCTCAAAAAGGTGCCCGTAATTGTGCCAATGACCGCCATCCCTACTGGCGTCAAGCCATTCGGCAACAGTCGGGAAAAAGCGAGAACCATCGCGACTGCGAGTGCTGAACCGATTAAGGACATGGTAATCATCGTGACACTCGTAGCGGATGGAATAAACACCATGCACAGCGTAACAGCAAAGACCGAACCGTCAGACACACCCATAATAGAGGGGGACGCGAGGTAATTCCTCGTCATCCCCTGCATCAACGCTCCTGATATCGCTAAAAATGCTCCGATCATGAGTGCGCCCAAAACTCTCGGCAAGCGAGAGTGCATGACAATTTGATGATCGACATTCCCTTCATCAAAGGCAAAGAAAGCTTGATAAATCGTCCCTGCATCAATCGACTTGGCCCCGTAATGAATGGAGAGCAAGATCGTAAGGAGGATCACCACTGGTGAAGCAGCTAGTATGATCATGGAAGTTGCTTTTTTGGATTGCATAGCTTACCCTCGCCCACTTTTACTTGGCAGACAATTTTTCTACAGCCGCCTTCAGGAATTGTGTTTTGCTCCAAGCAGTACCGCCTTGTGCGAGAGGATCAACCACGTTTACGTAAACATTGCCGTTTTTCACAGCATTCACGCTCTTCCAAATCGGGTTGTTCTGCAAATCTTCCAATGCGTTTGGCTTGTCTTTATTCTCGTCTGGAGAGAATTGAATGAACAGGTAGTCCGGGTTGATTTGGCTGAACTTCTCCATGGAGATAATTTCTTGTGCCTTCGCTGCTTTTACTTCATCAGGTGCAGTCAAACCAAGGTCTGCGTACAGAGCTGGATTGAAGAACACCTTCTCTGGATAGATGTTGATATTTCCTTGGCGCAGACGAATCACGAGTACTTTTTTATCCTTCAAGCTCTCGCCCCATTTTGCTTTGGTTGCTTCTGCCTCTGCTTTGTACGCTTGGAGCGCTTTTTCGGCTTCTGCTTGTTTGCCAGTCAACTCACCCAGCAACTGTAGATTCGCTTCCCAGTTGGTCGAAATGTGGGAAACAGGGAAGGTAGGCGCAATTTTGTTCAATTTCTCAGCCATCTCGGGCGGGAATTTACTGCTTCCCAGAATGACATCAGGCTTCAAGGACAGGATGGTTTCCAGGTTCGGTTGGATTTTTTCCCCGATGGATGTGGCTTCGCCCGTAATCGGTGCAAACATCTCCGGGAATTTACCGCCTACAGAAATCGCTCCTACCGGTTTCACGTTCAGTACCAGCGAATCTTCCATGGACTCCATGCTGCCTACAATGGCGATCCGCTCTGTTTTGCTAGGAACGGTGTATTCTTTATCCAAATATTTGATCGTGCGTGTCTCTGCTTTATTAGCTTCATCGGCCGGCTTTTCTGCTGTAGCTGTTGTCGCAGGTGCTGCAGTAGGTGCAGTCGTGTTATTCGCTGCTTCTTTTCCTCCGCCGCACGCTGTCAGAGCCAATGTCAGCGCTGCAATGCTCAAGCCTAGGTATATCTTTTTCATTCTTGAAAGACCCCTCTCAGAAATGTAATGTTTCACTCTAGATTAGTGATAACGATTATCATTCGTGATTATAAAGCATCCACTCATGCCCGACCATGGACGAAATCCAGAATCAACATGGACGATCTCCTGAAAATAATCTCACACTCTCTTCCACGATCCGTTCATGAGCCGTTGCCGAGTATTCTCGCCAAGGGTCCGACATAATGAGATGCGCCCGATTGTTGCGGACTGCTTCGATCTCTTGCCATGGTCCCGATGCTTTCAAAGCTTGGAAGTATGCCAGCGTTTCAGCTTCTTGGCAAACCAACAGCAGCAAGCGATCTGGCGCGAGCGCAGCCACTTCCTGTACGGTCACAAGCTGGTCGTACTCGTTCTGCTCCGAGACAAAAGCAGGTTTGACTTGCAGATCCTGATAAAACACTTCATTCATACTGCGATTGCAGTGGACATAGAGCTGGTTTTTCAAAATCCGCACGATGAGTACCGTTTCATCGCCCAGAACGTGTTGAAGCTGTGCCCTGGCCCTCTTCACCTTTTTCTCATACTCGCAAAGCCAATGATGCGCTTCTACGGACTCGCCCAAAAAGTCTGCCATAAGCTGAAGTTGTTCTTTCCACCCCTGCTCTTCAAAGGGTACATACAAGGTGGGCGCAATCTCGTCCAGATGCTTCTGTTCCTGCAAACTCGTCTCGTCCAAGCCAATGATGACGTCCGGCTTGGCATCGCGAAGCAATTCGATGTTGGCTTTCCAATTCTGATTAATTCGAAACGCGCTTAGATGTACCGGGATATCGTTGCGATAGCTGTGATGATAGTAAGCCGTCCATTTCGGATGCAAGGGTGCCGCGTAAGGAATCATTTTCAAAGCCAGCAAATGCCCGATGATGGTCGAGCCGTACGCCGCAATTTTTCGTTGGCGGCTTTTCATATAGAGAGTGGGTGAAACACCAACCGCTTTCTTGAATTTTCGACTAAAGTAAAACTCGTCGTTGTAGCCGACTTGATGAGCGATATCGCGCAGCTTGGCATGGGACTGCACCATCATCTGCTTCGCCCGGCTGATACGAAGCTCTGCCAAATAATCCATAGCTGAGATGCCATACGTTTTTTTGAACAGATCGACGAAATATTTTGGACTCACATCTGCGATGCGTGCCAGCTGTTCAATCGTCACATTTTCCGAGTAATGCTCTTCCATGTGTGCGCGTGCCCGCTCCAGCGCCATTCCAGAATCCGTGGATGAGAAGTGAGCATGCTTGACGATGTGGTACCATAGCTCTTGAAATGTGTGTTGGCCTCGGAAACGCTCGAGTGCCGTCTCTTGCTTCCAAAGATTCTGGATCAAATCACAATAGACAGGAAGCTGTCCTGCCGATTGAACAGAGATCTCTCCCCGAAAAGGAAACAGATGCTTTTCCCGAAGGGCTTGAAAGCGCCGATGCCTGTCTCTCGTTTCCATAAAGACATCAAAACGAAGCATGTACATCTCCAAATGATCAGCGGAATCAGGGACGATGCCAAACGTAAGCATAGGAGGACATACGTAAATCGCGTCCTGCCGCAATTGGTACTCCTCGTTCTCCAGTCGCAGGCGCCCCCGTCCCCCGGTTACTACCAGCAAAATATGCGAATGAGTGAATTGTTGGCGTAGTCGGTCATGTCCTTGAGCTTTGAGCCATGTAATGTCACGCAGCTTAAAAATGGCTTCTGCCATGGTCTTCTCTGTGAATTGTTGAACCAAGGCCTGTGTTTCGTTCATGTTCTCACCTCTGCCCGATCCTCTATGTAAATATTGATAATAATTCTCATTATCATCAATAGAGAAAGTATAACAAAAGTGACGCTTGCTTCCTATCAGGAATATTTGATCGATTTGAACCGATAACTTGAACGTGGTATGGTACGTACCAATAGAAAGGGACGACGGGAGGGAGTGTCCGTGGAATGCAAGGTTGTCGTCGCGGACGACGAGCAAACAATCGTGAGTGCGATTGCTTATACGCTTGTGCGCGAAGGATTCCAAGTAGAAACAGCAACAGATGGCGAGGAGGCTTTGCGAAAAGTCGAATCGTTTCATCCCCATGTACTCGTACTCGACGTCATGATGCCGAAATTGTCGGGCTATGACGTATGTCGAAAACTCCAAGATCGAAAAGACATCACCATTCTGCTCCTGACTGTAAAAAACGACATCGTCGATAAACTTGTCGGATTGGAATTGGGAGCCGATGACTACATGACCAAACCGTTTGATCTGCGTGAGGTAGTAGCGCGGGTCAAAGCACTGTACAGACGTTTGGAAAAGAACACGGCTATCCAGCAAAAGGATGCGGTAATCGTTGGGGCGCTCCAGCTTCATTTGGAGCAGCGAACCGTTTTCTCCCATCAGCAAGAAATCGTACTAACCCCGAAAGAATTCGATTTGCTCGCTCTTTTGCTGACTCATTTGAAGCGAGTTTTTACGCGGGAAGAATTACTCGACTTGGTTTGGGGGATGGACTACGAGGGAGGAACTCGTACCGTGGATATTCATATCCAGCGTCTACGTGCGAAATTGGGGAGGGAGCATCAGCATTTGCTACAGACCGTTTACGGCTTTGGTTATAAAGCAGTGGGAGAACCATCATGAGACTTCGTCTGAAATGGAAGTTTACTTGGTTTCTCGCCGGTCTCCTGTTATTTACAGTGGCTGTATTGAGCAGCTTGGTTCTGCAAGGCGTTCGCAGCTACCAGCGTGAACAGATGGAAAATACGATGGACGGGCTGGCCCGTACCGCTCAAGTCAGGATCACACAGCAATACGTCACGGGTACGCCAATCCCCTCGCAAACGTTTATGAAAATAGAAGGTCAAAAACTGGCCATTGAGCTATCCGCAACGAGCCATCATCGCGTCATTTTGTACGACATGGGCGGTACTGCAGTCGGGGATTCTTTGCCGATGGCTGCCAGACCAGATGTACAAAGTCCTCTCACCTACGCCTTGCAAAACAAAATCGCTTATGTAATCGTGGGGGACACGCTGCAATACCTCTCCCCCCTCTCAGGTCCTGACGGGCAAATCGGCGTGATTCATTTTGAGTCGTCCCTTAAAGACCAGCACAGCTTCGACCGAGAATTAGTCCTGCTGTTTTTGTACGTTGGACTGGCAGTGCTTGGCTTCGGCCTGTTATTTGGCTTGCTCTACATGAATCGTCATGCTTCTGCAATCAGTCAATTGAAGCGTGCGGCTGAACACATTCAGATGGGCCGTTATTTAGAAGCACCACCATTGACTCGCCTTGATGAGCTGGGAGATTTGAGCCATGGCATTTACGATATGAGTAAAGCCATTCAGGCAAACATTCATACCCAAAAGCAATTTTTCGATAATGTCAGTCATGAATTCAAAACGCCGCTTACCGCGATCAAGGCAAACGCCGACCTGCTGCAAATGTACGGAGATGATCCCGCTATGACGCACCAGGCTGGCACAGCCATTGCCGGTGAGGCCTCCCGATTGCATGCACTCGTGGAAAAAGCACTACAGCTATCCGCTATGGGGACCTATGCATTTGAGCATCGCCCTGAGCAGGTGCCACTGCATGAAATGCTGGAGGAGCTCTGTCTGCGCCTGCTGGGCAAAGCTGAAAAATCAGGGATTACGATTCACCGCGAGCTCGCCCCTGCTACGATTTGGGCAGATCCCAACAGCCTCCGTCATATTTTCCTCAATCTGATAGACAATGCGATCAAATACAATACGCAAGGCGGCTCTGTCACCGTGTGCACCCACGCTATGCACCAGCAGGTCGACGTCTTGATTCAAGACACAGGCGTTGGTATATCAGAAGAGGAACGAAAGCGCATTTTCGATCCGTTTTACACGATTCATCCCGATCGTGCTCGTCAAACAGGTGGAACTGGTCTCGGCTTGTCCCTCGTTAAACAATTTGTCGAGAGAGAGCATGGCAAAATTCGCGTAGAGAATGGTCCCAATGGACAAGGCACGACATTTATTGTCACTTTCGAAGCTCTTCGTTTACAAGTTTGAAACATGTCGAAATTTTGGTGAGATTATCTCCTCGTAAGATAGACAAACGGCACGAATGAACATATAGAAAGGAGGCACAAGCACTAATGCAAGAAAGACGGCTACCGAGGCATTTCATGATCCTTTTCGTAACAGCGTTGCTATTCTTGCTGACAGGATGTCGCTACAAGGCTGACGACATCACGATCATCGATCCCCCCACTACTGAGCAAGCCGCTTCTCTTGCATTGGAGCGAGTGGATCGACTGGATGGTGTTTACGCGCTTGGCTGGCTTTCGGAAACTGAGCTTCTGTACCGAACTGACTCAGAGACGGATGATGAATTGCACATACGTAATCTGCAAAATGGTTCAAGCAAGCCAATCGGTATAAAGGCAAAGGACACAGCCCAGCTCTCCCACGATCGTACACATGTGCTGCTAGCTGATCGCATCCATGCAGCGGTGGGTGATCTTACAACAGGTAGCACCCTGCCCTTGCAAATCGGTGAGGCCGACTTGTCTGGAATGATGGCTGATGCCAAAGGCTCCTGGGCCGATAACGGTACGTATGTCATGCCGATCGTGAAGCGATACGAATACGGAGTGGTGTTCATCGATCGGGGCGGCAGGGTCACCCCTTATACTTTGCCCACTACCAATCAACCTGTCGAAAAAGTCGCCAAGCATGGTGATCGTCTGTACTACCTGGATGCCAACAAACAACTGAAAATGACCGTTTGGGGCAGTCATGAGGAGAAGCTCCTGCACAGCAAGGTGATTGACTTTTCACTTTCCCCGGACGGTACGAGACTCGCGTTTGCATGGGAGACTGCGGTAGATGAGATCAGCTTGTCCATCACTGATTCCTTGGGCAGTAAGCCCGACCAGCCCATTATCAAAGGACGCCTATTGCAGCAGCTATCCTGGTCGCCCGATGGACAGCGGCTCGCTCTTTCGATTTTCAGCCTGTCCCAAGGTATGACAGGTCTCTACGTCATGGATGCCACAACCGGATTCATGCTCCCATTGTCTACTCATGCGAATCTGAACAGCGAAATCGTCTGGAGTCCGTCAGGTCAGCGGCTGTTCGTAAGCGATGGAGATCGCTGGACGCAAGACGCTCAAGTATCTACGATGATTTATCAACTGAAACCATTCAACATAACGGAGTGAAAATGAAGATATGAAACGATATGTTCTACCTTTTGTCTCTAGCCTCGTCGCGATTACTTTTGTAACAGGGTGCACCTCTGCCTCTGATAAACTGACGGTAAAAGACCCTGCCCCACCTGCGACTGAAAACACAGGTCAGTCTCCCGCTGATGCGACAAAAGGCGAAAAGCCTGCCGATGATTTGCTCAAGCAGTTCACCGTACTAGCTGCGCAAGCCAAGGAAGCGAATGAGCTAACTGCCTTTTTGGATCAGCATCTGGCGAAAACGGACACGAAAACTGCCGATCAATTATTTTTTGAACTTGATCAGTACTACGAAAAACATCTGCCTACGATAAACGATAACTTCAAGGCGCTCCTCGCCCAGCCGGGAAATGCGGATAAGCTGTACGCCCTGCAATACCCCTATGATTTCAACAAGCTAGAAGGCGATGACGGCTTCAAGCAATGGCTCCTCAATCAAACAGAGGGCGGACTCGTCTTACAGGCAACGAACGACATGTCCTTCTACTGGCAAGTGGATTACAAAGCACTGCAAAAATATGCTGCTTCGCTCGGTGAGGAAGGGAAGGACTACTTGTCCATTCAAGAAACAGAAACGGGCAAACCTTATTTGGGTGACGGCGGTTTGCAAATCACGCGGGCCGAGCTCGGACCCAGAATGGTTGAAGTCGAAGAGTATTTGGTCAACTACCGCAGTAGCCCACGTGCAGTACAGCTTCGTACGCTCTATATCGACTATCTCAAAACATACTTGTCTGATTACCGTTATGATGCCATTGACGAAGCAACAATGAAGCTGCTCCCAGCCGTCAAGGAAGAGTATCAGAACTTTGCCAAGAAATATGAGGCTACGAAAACAGGACGGATCGTCAAGGATTACTTGAGCGAGGTCGCTAAAAATAATGACGTGATCTTTGAACCCGGCAAGTCTGGTGAAAGCATCCTTGGAGAACGAAAGCCGAACCTTAGTCAGTTCTTGAATGGGCTCGAGGTGCGGATTGCTCGGACGATGAATCCTTAAAAAACATGCAGTTTGCGTGGCTGTAGTGGAGGAGAGGGAACAGGAGAAAACGACTCAGCTTCTAGGGCCACCCACTGGGGGATTGACTGGCCGACTCCATGCAAAAAGCGAAACCGCGTCCAAAGTGGTCCAATCTGGAAATATCTCAGAGGTGGACGCTTAAGGGCGTGTTTCGCTTTTTACATTACGTCTCGGTCGGTGTCCCTAAGATCTTCGCTGTTTTCTCCTGTTCCCTCTACAAGCTGCTTGTTTTTTCGGTAGTTGATAAAAGATGAAAAAACCTTTACTGTTCTACCGCAGAAGTCTCGAACAAATAAAAAATGTAATCGGAGGAAGCTCCCGCGTGACCCATTTGTCTGAGCATGGCGGAGATATTGCCTCGATGATAGGTTCCGTGGTTGGCGATGTGCTGGACGATGTCGGCGTAACGAGCGTGAACCGTGCCCAATGCCGGGTGCGTATAAGGCGAGGTGTCATCCATCGAGATTTGCCCGAAGAAATCTCTGAACTGTTGGGCTGATTCGGCAAACAGTTTTCGCAGCTCGTGTACGTTTTTCCCTTTTAATTCCTGCAAGAGAACCCCTACTTTTTGTCCTACCTCTTCGTAGCTCTCCCCCTTCATGGCCAACAACCAAACATAATCCGTCTTGAGCATGTGAGCCAGCGTCTGGGTGATGGTCGGAAACACACTCGGGACCTCCTGCTCACTTACTCCCTCTGGTACCTCCTGCAACCGCTCGAATACCTTTTCGTTTGCCCATACATGATATTCGTACAAACGCAATGCTTCATGCTTCATAATCAATCTGCCCCCATTCCCTTTTTCCATCTCTTCTTTGCTTTCAATATAAATCAACTCTACTGACAAAAATGGTCAGTGAATTCAAGTCGACTGATAAAAATGAAATAAATCGGCAGCGATGGCAGCCAAACGCTCTTTTACAAAGGCTGGCTCTTCCACTTGAATGGATTTTCCGTATGGCAAAAGATAATGAGGAAGGATCGAATGGGCCATTTGCTCATCTACTTGAAAGATCACCTGTGCCTCGCTGCGCTCGATCACAGTATGTCCGAGATACCAATGCCTGCACAAATCAGGGAGTGACTGTGGTCTTCCTTTGACTTTGATCAAAATGGTGTTGCCCTGCTTGTCTGCTTCCGGCAGTAAATTCGAGAGAAAAAAATGGCGCGCAGAAAATTCAGGAGGGCGTTGAAAGCTGGCTTCTGTACGTTCGATCTCATAGACACGATCTGCACGAAAGCTGCGAATGGTATTACGGAGATGGCAATAGGCAACGATATACCAGTTCCCCTTCCAATAAACGAGTCCGTATGGATCGATATGACGCCTCTGTCTCGTTGTCTGGTAGGCTTTCTGATACTCCATCGAAAGGGTGTACCCATTGGCAACAGACAGCTCCAGCTCCTGTAGGGTAGATTCCAGAGAAGGATCAACAGGAGGCTGGATCACCTCGAAGCCGATACTATGTCGGTCAATCGCGTCACGCTGCTCTTCATTTGTGTAACGTTTTAGCTTGGAAATGGCCCTGTGCAAATCTGCTCCGAAGGGATACCCCGCCTCTTGGGCAAAAGCCGCTGCATGAATCAGGGCTTTTTGCTCGTTGAGATCGAAAAATAACGGAGCTTCATTGAAATGCTGAAGTAAACTATAGCCACCATTGTGTCCGGCATCGGAAATGATGGGTACACCGCTCGCACACAGTGAATCAATATAGCGATAAACAGTGCGAATATTGATCTCGAGAATCTCTGCCAACTGCTTGGCTGTCATTCGTTTACCGGTCTTCAACAGCCACAAAATGGAGAGCATATTATCGGCTTTGGACATTTTCTGATTCGCTCCCCTGAAAGAAATCTTCTTATTCTACTAATTACCACAGATTCCAATCCATTTCCTCCTCTATCTGCCCCTTCTCCTTTTCTCGACAGGATCGGTTCTTTCCCGATAAGCTGCCAGTTGAAACAAGGCGGAAATGGTTGAGAAGGTATATGTCTGCTCACTTAACACCTCAATGACATAGGGCAAGGCGTCCATACTTCCCTTTAGCGTGTCTTTCGTACCGCCAGCGGAATGTTGAAGCACGACTGCACCTGGGCGGACATGTCCCAAGATGTTTCTCGCGACCTGTGGACCGGTGAGACCTTTCCAATCCCAGCTCTCTAAATCCCACATAATGATTTCGTAGTCACTCGCTACAAGTAGCTGGATGACTTCCTCATTTACTGCTCCATATGGTGGCCGAACCATTCGAGGTCTCACACCTACTACCTTTTCGATCTGATCTGAGGTACGTTCTACCTGCTCATGAACAGCCAAAAGCGGTATTTTCGTAAAGTCAGGGTGATCCCAACTATGGTTTCCTACCATGTGTCCTTCCTTTACGATCCGCTCCAGTATTTTCGGGTTATACTTCACCATTTGTCCCACACAGAAAAAAGTTGCCTTTACCTGATAATGGGCTAATATTTCTAACACACGAGGCGTCCACAACTGATCCGGCCCATCATCAAAAGTGAGCGCGATTTCCTTTGACTGATTGAGCTTGTTCACAAGCGTTGCCCTCCTTATCAGCCAGTATTCTGTTGCATTGATGCATAGTATGACTGGGCTATCATTTGGTAACGCTAAAAAAACCCCTATCGTGGGCTTTTGGCAAAATTCAGGAAAAGATCTGTATGGATATGCAACGTATAAAAAATTTTTTTAACAACGGTTTATGAATATAGTATAATGATGATAATGATTTTCATTTTCGTAAAAATTTATACTAGTGCGTATTCAAAGAGTCGACTTTTGGACTACCTCTAGTTAGAGAGATTGTTGGATATACATGGAGGGTTAATCACGACAAAGCATGCTCGAAAGGGAGGATTATATGGGAAAAGTTTTAGAAGTAAAAGATTTGCATGTGTCATTCGATACGTATGCAGGTGAAGTCAAAGCAGTACGAGGCGTCTCCTTCGATCTGGAAAAAGGAGAAACGCTGGCGATTGTTGGTGAATCTGGTTCCGGTAAATCCGTCACCTCACAAGCACTTATGCGCCTCATTCCGTCTCCTCCTGGACGCATTCCAAAAGGACAAGTTCTCTTTGAAGGAAGAGATTTGGTTACGCTTTCCGAAAAAGAAATGCAGGATGTCCGCGGTCGCGATATCTCGATGATTTTCCAAGACCCGATGACTTCCTTGAATCCGACGATGACTATCGGGAACCAAATCATGGAGAGCTTCATCAAGCACCAAAAGCTGAACCGTGCTGACGCGCGCAGCCGTGCTATTGAACTGTTGGAAATGGTAGGGATTCCATTTGCCAAAGAACGTGTCGATCAATACCCGCACCAGTTTTCCGGTGGGATGCGCCAACGGATCGTCATTGCCATCGCACTGGCCTGCAATCCAAAAATTATCATCGCTGATGAGCCGACAACTGCTCTGGACGTATCGATTCAGGCGCAAATTTTGGAGTTGCTGAAAGAACTGCAAAAGAAAATGGGTACCTCGATCATCTTTATTACGCATGACCTCGGTGTCGTTGCTAACATGGCAGACCGTGTAGCAGTTATGTATGCAGGTAAAATTGTGGAAATCGGTAAAGTCGATGAAATTTTCTACGATCCTAAGCACCCGTATACATGGGGTCTATTGGGTTCCATGCCTAGCCTCGATGCCAGCGATGAAGAGCTGATGTCCATTCCTGGATCGCCGCCTGATATGTTCAAGCCACCTGTGGGTGATGCTTTCGCGGCTCGTAACCCATATGCGTTGAAGGTCGATCTGGAATATGAACCACCGATGTTCAAAATCTCCGATACTCACTATGCGGCAACATGGCTCCTGCATGAAATGGCACCTGACATCAAACCGCCTGCTTCGGCTGTGAGACGAAAAGTCAATTCTGATGATGCGACTGACGCTCCAGTAAGCACCAAAAAAACCTTCAACTACGAGAACCGTGAGAAGCTGGTTGAAGTCAAAGATTTGAAACAGCATTTTGACCTCGGAAATGGTCATACGCTGAAAGCTGTAGATGGTATCACCTTTGACATCTACAAAGGGGAGATCTTCGGTCTTGTGGGTGAATCCGGTTGCGGTAAATCCACTACAGGAAGAACCATCCTTCGCCTATATGATGCAACTGGCGGAGAGGTCTTGTTCAATGGACAAAGTGTACACGGAAAGAAAACACTTGAAGAAAAGAAATGGCTCAACCGCAAAATCCAGATGATTTTCCAAGACCCGTACTCATCATTGAACCCACGTCTAACTGTATCCGACATTATTGCGGAAGGTCTGGACATTCATCGTCTGGCAACCAAGGAAGCACGCATCGCCAAGGTACACGAGCTGCTGGAAACCGTTGGTCTTAACCGCGAGCACGCAAACCGTTACCCGCATGAGTTCAGCGGCGGACAGCGCCAACGGATCGGGATTGCACGGGCATTGGCTGTTGATCCGGAATTCATCATTGCCGATGAACCGATCTCTGCTCTCGACGTGTCCATTCAGGCCCAGGTCATTAACCTGCTCAAACGCCTGCAAAAAGAAAAAGGCCTGACTTATCTGTTCATCGCCCATGACCTGTCCATGGTTAAATACATCAGTGACCGCATTGGTGTTATGTACCGCGGACGTATTGTGGAGCTGGCAGAAAGTAATCGCCTATACGAGAATCCGATTCATCCGTACACCAAATCGTTGCTCTCGGCAATTCCATTGCCAGACCCTGATTATGAGCGCAACCGTAAGCGCATCGTTTTCGATGATCAGGAATATTTGCAAGATCAAGGAGAAGAACGCATCTTGCGTGAAATTGAGCGGGGTCACTTTGTCGCTTGCACCCAAAAAGAATTCGAAAGATACGGCGGCGGCGTCTTGGTGTAAACCTGATACAGAAAAAAGGGAGAGAGCTTCGACAGCTCATCTCCCTTTTTATTTAGTCCTTCATTCGCAAGAGTCTCATGCTGTTTAAGATGACCAGCAATGCGGCTCCTGTGTCACTGAGTACCGCCAGCCACAAGGTTAGATAGCCTGGGAAGATCAACACGAGTGCGACCAGCTTCACGATGATCGAAAACCAGATGTTTTGCTTGATAATCGCGAGTGCTTTTCTGCTGACCTTCATCGTGTGCGGCAGCTTTTCGAGATTGTCAGCCATCAGTACGATATCAGCGGTTTCCATTGCCGTATCGGTGCCAGCTCCACCCATGGCAATCCCCAAGTCAGCTGATGCGAGAGCAGGCGCATCGTTGATCCCGTCACCCACCATGGCGACGACCTTGCCTTCTTGCTGTAGTCGCTTGACCGCTTCTACCTTATCTTGTGGCAGCAGCTCTGCAAAATAACGGCTCACACCAGTCTGACTCGCGACCTTTTTCGCCGTACCTGCATTGTCACCTGTCAGCATCACGATGTCTTCGATACCTGCGGCCTTGAGCTTGCCAATCGCACTAACCGTAATCTCACGAATGGTATCGGCAACGGCAATCATCCCGATCAATTTCGTTGCGGTACCGATAACCACCAGTGTATGTCCTTCACTTTGTAATGACTCGATTTTCGTTTGCCATGCCGACAGATCGACTCCCAGCTCTTGAAACAGAGCGGGCTTCCCTGCATAAAATGTTTCGGTTCCAATGACAGCACTCGCCCCTTTTCCGACGATCGCCTTGAAATCTTGCCCACTCTGGGAAGCAACCTGCTTTTGTTTCGCATAGGTGAGGATCGCTTGTGCAATCGGATGGGAAGAACGCTCTTCAATCGTTCTGGCGATCGACAATACTTCGTCTTCGCTTCCCTCCATCTCGATAACCGCTGCAACCTGTGGCTTCCCTTCCGTCAATGTGCCCGTTTTATCGAAGGCAATGGCAGTGATCGCTCCTGCCTTTTCCAAAAACGTACCGCCCTTGATCAGGACGCCGTTTCTCGCTGCGTTTCCAATCGCGGATACAATCGCAACTGGCGTGGAAATAACCAATGCGCACGGGCAAGCAATAACCAGCAGCTCAAGCCCTCTGTAGAACCATTCTCCCCAGGTACCGAGCCCGAGTAATGGCGGGAATACAATCACGAGCAAAGCAAGCACGAGCACGATGGGCGTGTAGATCGCGGCGAATTTGTCGACGAATGCCTGAGTAGGCGCTTTTTTCTCCTGCGCTTCCTCCACGAGATGAATGATTCTGGCAATCGCTGTATCCTCCACCAGCTTTGTTACTTCAATCTCCACCGCGCCGCTTTCGTTGACACTCCCTGCAAAAACACTGTCGCCGACCAGCTTATCTACGGGAATCGATTCACCTGTAATCGGGGCCTGATTGACGCTCGATGTCCCGTGTACAATCACACCATCCAGTGGGATTTTCTCTCCCGGCTTCACTACGATGACTTGGCCGACAGCAATGTCCTCAACTGACTTGCGGGTAAGAGACTCTCCCACCTTGACCCATGCCTCAGGCGGAGCCAAATCCATCAGATTGCGTATGGAGTCGCGCGTTTTTTCAATCGACTTGGTTTGCAGCAGGTTTCCAATGGAAAAAAGCCAGACAACCGTCGCGCCCTCCAGCCACTCACCGATTAATGCTGCTCCTACAGCCGCTACAGACATCAATACGTTCATATCCAGTGAACCACTTTTCATCGCGTAAAAAGCACTGCGCGCAGGCCGGTAGCCGCCACTTATGATCGACAACGCATAGAGAACAGTAACGACCAGCGGAGATATGCTAGGCGATAAGGAACCTAAAAAACCGAGAGCCAACAGCACACCGGAAATCGTTGTCAGTGCCGTCCCTGCTTGATCCGTTTTCGGTACGGCTTTGGCCGTGCGCCTCGTAAGCAGCATGGCGCTGTATCCAGCCTTGGCGACTTCCTTGACCACCGCATCTTCTCCCAGCCCATCCGCGACGAGCTGCATTTTACCCGTGGAAAAGTTCACGTTTACCTCTTTTACGGCAGGCAACGTCTGCATATGCTTTTCCAGCGATTTAGCGCACGAACTGCAATCCATACCTGTAACGCGATAGACAACAGCTTGTGAAGAAAGAATGCCTGCGCTTTCTGTTGCCGCAGCCGCAGGCTCGAGAACCGTGAGAATTTTACCAGCATGCTTATGCTCACTTCCGCATTGATGCCCACTGCAACACTCATCTTTTTTTCGTTCTTCTGCCATCTGTTCTCACCTTTTCCAAGCATCTATTTTGCCCTGCTTCGAATGAAATCAATCCACAAACATTCAAACAAATATTTAATTATTATATTATCTTATCCTTCAGGTTCGTTCAAGAATTGATTTGAATATTTCGTCCATTTTTTTACAGATCGAGAATAAAGAAAAAGACCCCTATTACTAGGAGTCTTGTTACTTGGTACGGGCTTCTACTGGTGCTGGGGTAGTCTGCCAACGCTCCCCACAGTCCAGACATTTGCACTTGATTACTTTACGCTTTTCTAAGGCAAGACGAACGGCAAACAGAATAAAGGCCCCTGATAGTCCGAGGAACAAAAAGATGACAGGAGTCCCTTTCACCGAAATGCCGATCAAGGCAAGCACTGCCAAAACCGCTACATAAATGGTTATGTATAATGGCTTATTGATCGATTCCGTCAAATCGATCTTTGCAGAACGGCACTTCGGGCACTTTGGTTGCGCACTCATGGTATTCTCTCCCCATTTCTTGGATCATGTTCATCTTACACGAAAACAGAGAGGGACACTACACTGCCATGAAAATGTCGTTTTTCCTTTTCACTTTCTCCGCGAATGTCTATAATAGTAGGACATTGTAGAGCATGAGGTGATGGTTCCAGTGGATGACATCTGTGAAATCCAATGTTTTGATGAGGAAAAAGTAAATCGGTTAAAGGCGTTCGCCACAGAATCAGAAGGGGTAGCAAAAATCTTCAAGGCGTTGGCCGATGACACCCGCGCCAAAATCATTCACATCCTCTCGATGGAAGACGAGCTCTGTGTCTGTGATGTGGCTGCTATCATCGGAAGCTCGATCGCTAACACCTCCCACCATCTGCGGCTTCTTCGCAACATGGGACTAGCCAAGTACCGCAAAGAAGGAAAGCTCGTTTTTTACTCGTTGGATGATGATCATGTACGCCATCTCATATCTGCGGGGATTGAACACGCCAAAGAACAGAAAACCATTGTCCGAGCTACCTGATTGCTCGGGCTTTTTTATTTCTCCCGCATTTTAAACATTTGATTAACAATGGTGATTTACACTCGTTTTCCGGGTAAACCCCTTCCCGACCGCCTCTATTCCCACAAATATAAGGAAGTAACATATACTGGCGAACACAGACACCGTTGCCTGCGGATAAAACAATTTAGCATGTGGATCAACACTCATTAGCCATTGAAAAAACACAGGCACATAGCCGATGACAGCATATCCCCCGAAACGCACAGCGTATTTTTTCCACCTGTTCAAGTGCAATCGACTCACTATCCAGTCCACGAATACCGACAGCCATACGAAGACAATCAGGTTCATTGCCATGCTTAAGAACACACCCAGCAAATACTCTTGTCCGAACCCGTACGGCGCGCTTGGATCACGATAAATGTAGATGATCAACGCAGCATACAGACCGGTAATGAAAGCGGATATGACTGCGGCGAGAACACGCATGCCGATATTCATGGAAATCACTCCCTTGCTTCGCTTCGTTATGCTTCGTTTGTCGTTCGCGCAGTAGGCTGTTCACCCGTCGGTAGGCTGACCGTGACCGTTGTCCCTTCGCCTATCCGACTTTGAATGTGAATGCTGCCTTTTGCGACCTGCAAAATTTTTTGCACGATAGAAAGACCGAGACCGCTTCCCGTGGCTTCTCGATTGCGTGACTTGTCTCCTTTGTAAAAACGGTCAAAGACATGCTCCTGCTCTTCTTCTGACATGCCGATCCCCGTATCCCGAATGGTCACGACGATTCGCGTATCCTTCTGTATCGTAATGTAAATAGAGCCAGCCGTTGGGGTGAATTTGATACTGTTGGAAAGCAGGTTCATCCATACTTGATTGAGCAACTGCTTGTCACCGACGATGAAGGTCTCCGGTAAAGTCAGCTCCATCACGAGCTTTTTTTGTTGCCACTGATGCTGCAAAACTAAGAGGACTTGCCTGATCTGCTCATCCAGACGAAAACGGGTCGGTTCGTACAGACCTGTCTCTTTGTCCAGGGAAGCAAGCGTCAACAGTTGCTTGCTCAAGGAAGACAGCCGCCTGCTCTCCTCTTCGATGATAGTCAAGTACGTTTCCCGCTGCTCGTTTGTCACACCACCGCTGCGGATGGCTTGAGAAAAGCCTTGGATCGATGTTAATGGAGATTGGATTTCATGAGAGACATTGGAGACAAACTCTTGGCGCATCTCGTCGAGTTGTTTGAGTGACTCTGTCATCCTGGCAAAATGCATGGCCAACTCGCCGATTTCGTCCCGGCGAGCGATGTCCAGGTGGATGTCGTACTGGCCTTCTGCCAGCCTTTTGGTCGCATGGCTTAGCTTCTCGATCGGCTTCACCAAATAACGGGTAAATATCAAGATCAGGATTAGGCTAAGCACAAACATCGCGGCCAACAGCAAGGCAAACATAATATGCACCTCACCAAACTGCTGCTCAATATTTGGCCGTACAAACAGGGCGTATTTTTTCCCTTCTGCTGTAAGCGGCAAGCCAATGCTGTTTTTTAATGTATTCTCAAAAAATCCGGTCACAAACAAACCGTGCTGTTCTTCTGTAATCCCTCTGTAAGTCTCACCCGCCAGCACTTTTTGCACGATGGCAGGCTCTATCTGCTGATCGCGAAAAGGTGCTCCGAATTGACTTACTTCGCCATTCTCATCCACGAGATACATCTGAAAATTCAAATTGGCTACGTGGGTCATGTAAGCGGGCAGGTCGAGTGTGGATTTATGCTCGTACAAATCGATTATTTGCTGGCCGATGCTCGTGATTTTTTGCTCATTATAAGCACGCAAATTTCGTTGATAATACTCATTTGCCAACAAAAATCCAAGTGTGCCACTGATCAGTACAATTGCGACGAAGGTAAGAACTACCCGGACGTAGAGAGATTTCACGTGCCTCGTACCTCCAGCTTGTAGCCTAAGCCGCGAACGGTAGAAATGACAAAGTCATTTGTTTTCTCCGTAAATTTATCTCGCAGCCGCTTAATATGCACATCGATGGTACGACTATCGCTCTCAGTATCGCCGCCCCACACGAATTCCAACAGTTGATCCCGAGTAAAAATCCGATCAGGAAAACTGGCAAGCTGGGCAAGCAGTTCAAATTCCTTTAACGGTAAATGAATCAACTCATCTTTTACCTTCACGACATGGCTGATCCGATCGATGACAGTATCGTTTATGACGATGATTTGTTTGCTGACCATCTGATAGCGACGCAGCAAGGCCTTGATGCGGTACAGCAATTCGGTAGGCTCAAATGGCTTGGTCAAATAATCATCCGTCCCCGCCAAAAAGCCTTTTTCCTTATCCCGCACCTCTCCCTTTGCCGTTAGCATAATGACAGGGAGGTCGTAAAATTCCCGGATCTCCCGGCACAGCTCCCAGCCGTTTTTGCCTGGCATCATCACATCCACGATGGCGAGCTGGACAGATTCCTGTTCCAACAGCTCCGAAGCCTCATTTCCATCCACACAAGCCAAGACGTTGTATCCCTCTTTTGCTAAGTAAAACCGCAATAGCTCACGTACGTGTGGGTCGTCATCTGCAATCAGAATCGTCAGTTTCATCAAGCTGGCCCCCTTGTTACTCCGCCCTCTGGTTCTCCTGCTTCATTATTTTGAATGATACTCACTTGTCTACCATCCTGCAAATCGTCACTGGCTTGCGCCTATCTACGTGGATCAATCGTAAAGAAGCAATATGAACAAGGGATGAACGAATCCTGCTGGCTCTTGCAGACTCTTACACATCTGATTAAATCTGCGGGAAACATGCTCTTTTCCCGGAAAAACAGCAGGTTGCGCACACAAAAAAGCGGCAGACACCTAAGCCCGCCGCTCTTGTTATTCATCGATTACTTGCGAAACATCTCTGTAAACCACTTGGCCGAAGCCTCTACTTCCTTCACCGTCAACTGATGACCGTACGAATCCCAATGCACAGTCACATCAGCACCTGCTTCTGTCAGTATTTGGTTCAGCTCCTCCGTCTCTTGTGCAGTACAGATCGGATCGTTCGTGCCCGCTCCGATGAACACCGGGATGGCTGACATATCAGGCAGAGCGATCCCACGTCGTGGAACCATTGGGTGATAAAGAATCGCCCCTTTTAGCGGATTCGGGTAATGGAACAGGAGACTCCCTGCGATATTCGCTCCGTTCGAATAGCCGACTGCCACGATATTATCTCGCTCGATCAGATACGTAACCGCCGCCTGATCCAAAAACTCATGCAGCTCCTGCGTTCGGTAGACCAAATCCTCTTCGTCAAAAACCCCCTCTGCTAGGCGTCGGAAAAATCGCGGCATGCCGTTTTCGAGAACATTCCCACGGACACTCAGAACAGAAGCGCCTGGATAAATGCGATTGACCAGTGGCAAGAGGTCGTTTTCATCTCCGCCCGTTCCGTGAAGCAGCAACAGTGTCGGTGCTTCTGAATCGGTTCCTTTTCGAAAAATATGCTTCAAATTCATGATTTATCTTCCTCCAACACTCTGACTGTAATCGGCGGCAAGCCTTGCTCAATCTGGGCACGACGTGGCTCATACCACTCGGGGAGCATCAGTTTTTCACCCAATGTGTCAAATGGCTCATCTCGTTCAAAGCCCGGAGGATCTGTCGCAATTTCAAACAAAATCTCGCCTGGCTCGCGGAAGTAGATGGCATTGAAATATTGACGGTCAATAATATCTGTCGGATGGAGACCGGATTGAGCCGCGCGCTGCTGCCACAGTTGGTGATCCTGATCGTCTATGGCACGCCATGCGATATGGTGGATCGTACCTGCGCCACCTGCTCCTCTTGGTATTGGTTCGGCATTCACGTCAATGATATTACCCAAATCGCCATGAGCCTGGAAGCGGACAAGGCCGTTTTCTTCGCCAACTCTAGTCAGTCCCATTAGTCTCTCGAGAACATCCATAGTATGGGCTGGTGCCATGCTGTACAAGATCGCACCGCCGAAGCCTTTGATCGCCTTGTCAGCCGGTACTCCGCCAAAGGACCATTTGCTTGCTGGGCCGCCTTCACGTTCTACGATCTCCAGCTGTAAGCCGTCTCTGTCCGTAAATTGCAGATACGTTTCGTTAAAACGCTCTACGCGGCGGTACTCGATTCCGAATTTATTCAGTCGATCCTCCCAGAAGGAAAACGCCCCCACCGGAATCAAGAAAGTCGTATACCCTACCTGCCCACCGCCAACGCGTCCGCGGCGACCAGATTCCCACGGGAAAAAGGTGATCGCGGTACCTGGACTGCCGACCTCATTCCCGAAGTACAGATGATATACATCTGGCGCATCGAAGTTAATCGTTTTTTTCACCATGCGCAATCCGAGAAAACCTGCGTAAAAATCAACGTTATTTTGGGCGCTTGTAACAAAAGCCGTGATATGGTGAATTCCTGCTGTTTGCTGTGTCATTTTGAACAGCCTCCTCAAATTATGATTTACTTGCTTGGAATGTGTTGTAGCTCACGAACTCTCCAACGGGCTTGCGGTATCCTCTGACACGCTGGCTGGATGTATCCTCTTTTCCAATCGTGATCATCAGAGCTGGCACAAAGCTGTCCGGAACCTTTGCTATCTCTTGGACGGCTGCTGGATCGAAGCCGATCATCGGGCACGTATCCCAGCCTTTATCCTTTGCAGCGAGCATGAACAGCATTGCGGACAAATTGGCATTGCGGATCGCTTCATCGCGCTTGAACTGCTCTCCTCCTGACTCGTACATCGCTCTGACTGAAGAATTGTTGTGATCGTACTCGCGTTGATCCATGATCCCTAAATGAAGAAGCCCCTCATTGATGCGCTCTACGCTTTGGTATGCTTCCTTGTCTCCAAATACAAGCACAACTGCCGAAGCGGTTTTCACCTTATATTGTCTATATGCGGCTTCATATACACGCTCTTTGGCTTCTGGATCGGTGACAACTACATAATGGGCATGCTGCAAATTAAATGCAGATGGTGCGAATTTGACCAGCGACATGATTTCATCGATATCAGCAGGTGTTATCGTTACGTCCGTTAGAAACTTGTTTGCGGATCTTCTGTTTTTTACAAGGGTAGTGAATTCACTCATGGGACTTCCTCCTCGATTTTTTCTATCTCATTCACTTTTAAATATCTTAAATTAAAGATAATAGCGTATAAAAATGTTCCTGCTTGGGGAAGTAGGATGACGATGTAACGAAAATTAAATATCTTGAATTTAAGATAATTATAGGACCAAAATTCTCCCTTGTCAACAGCCCAAGGCCAGAAGAATAAAATCTCTTCCAGCCTAAGGCTCTTGTCAGTTGGCGTACCAGTATAGAGCATAATCGGTCATGACAGAAGGATACCCCATTTGGCGCAGCATCGCCGTTATGTTTCCACGATGATACGTTCCGTGATTGACCACTTGCATGATGATTTCTGCCAAGCTCGTATCGCGTACTCTCGTGTACGGATTGTTGAGGACAATGCGGCGATCCAAATCTTCTTCTTGGCTGAGAAAAGCTTTGAATTGCTCGACCAGCTTGGCATACAACTGCTCTACTTCCTCCAAGCTTTTTCCCGTTAATTCCTTTTCCTCCTGCCATGCCTCATTCAATGCCGCTTGCATGTCCATGCCTTGCAATATGCGAATCCAGCCTTGGTCCACCATATAAATATGCTCCATCACTTTTGCTACTGTCGGGAAAACGCTTTGGACTTCTTGCTCGTAAACACCTTCCGGAAGTTCCTTCAAGCGATTGATTAACGTCTGATTCGCCCACGCGTGAAAATCGTACATGTTTTTGGAATAGTGTGTCATAATAAAGCCCCCTCTTCGGTTCGTCGATAGCTCTATCATAGACCGGCTTCCCTGACAAATATGGTCAGTGATGCTTTTTGCTCCAGCCAAAATCTCATTTTTTCTAAAGAAAACAGTTGTTCTATGTGGTGGACTCCTGGAGGAAACGCTTCTTCATACAGTGATTTTGCTACGGCAGCCGCCACCATTGCGGTCATGTTGGACTGATCGCGCCCGTAAAGCAGACACTCTACTATCGCCTCGTTCGTTCCCCGTTTTCCCCGTGCTTCTACCTTGATGGCAAACCGATCGTCCCCCATTTTCCAACGCCCAAACGCTTCAATTGTGGCTTCCCGTACTTTTGGTTGATGAAGTAGTCGGCAAATTCCTATGCTCTTCAAACCAGCCATCACTCTCGTCATCCCATCCAGATCAAAACAAAGTCGGGTAGATACTGTGGGGATATCTAAAGTGCGCGCCAATGTCTGCTGGTCGGAAAACGGAAATCGATACGCGTGCTTTTTCCCCAGCTCCGGTCCAAAATCAACGAGCTTGCCCTCTGTCATACTCTCTACAGTCACACGCAGATGCTTATTCATCACCTCGTAGCTCGTGCACAAGTTATCGACAGTCCATTCAATCGCGGCCTTCCCGTGCCGATCACCGAGACCAAGCATAATGAAGATGTCCAGCTCACTCACCTGATCCAGCAAGCGATGAGCTTCCCCTGCGAGCAGGTTGGTCAGACCTGGCGCCAGTCCTACACTGAGCACGGCTGTTCCCATGCTCTTCGTTTCAGTTTGGCTCCCCCATTGTTCGATTTGCGTCAAAAAATGGCCATTTGCCGAAATATCGAGATAATGCGTTCCGTTTCGCACACAACCATCCACAAAAGCCATATCCGTCTGATCCAGACACATGACCACCAGCTTGACTTTTTCCAGCATACTTTGGTCCAACGGCTTGTGAATATCAAGTTGTAGCGGCAGCACCTTCCCATTTGCTTCTCGGCAAAATGCTTCAGCCTTCTCCAAGCTACGTCCAGCAGCATACACCCGTCCCGGATATGCTTCACCCAAATTGTTGCATATGGTTGCCCCTACATGACCGTACCCTCCGATTACCACAATTCGATCCTTGCTCATGCCTTCTCCACCTCTGCTCCTCTCTTTTTCTGCCGCTCCAGACGTCCCGCATACCACCAGACCAACAATCCGCTCAGGCAGATCAGTCCACCTGCTTCAAAAACCGCACGATACGCATCAATCATCGGCTGCACAGCTTGATTCGATTCGCCGTTCATCATGCCCAGTCCCGACGCTGCGCCGACCACCATCCCTGCATTGCGCGTCAAGGCGATCATGCCTCCGATCGCACCCGCATGCTCCATCGGAACGTGGCGCATGATGTAGCTGTTGTTGGGCGAAGCAATCAGCCCCATACCTGCCCCTACCGCAGCCAGTATCGCGATGATTTCCACCGTAGATAATGCCTCTAGCCAGATCGCCAAGACGGTCATCCCTGCCTCCATCGAACCGAGACCGGCAAAAATGAGTGGTCGTGTCCGATAGCGGTCGGAAGCCCAGCCACTAAAAGGACCCGTCAGCGCCAGCAGCAGTGGATAAGCAGTCATCATATACCCTGCTGTCAAAGGAGAAACATGCGCTTGATCAAGCAAGTAGAACGGCAGGACAACCAGTACGAGATTAGCGAGCACAAACGAAGTGAAGCTAATGAACAGTCCACTGGACACAGCCGATTGGCGAAAGACCGCTACGGGCAAAAACGGTACTGACTGTCGCCGCTCCCACCAGAAAAACGCCCATGCCAAGACGAGTACACCTCCAAAAAGGATGAGCATCCCTCCTGAATCCCAGCCCCACCCGTTTCCATTGGAGATTGCGATAATGACTGAGCTGACCAGCAGCATGAACAGACCTGCCCCAACGAAATCAAGTGAACTGGCCTTCTTCGTCTGCTCATGAGAAGGAATGTAACGAAAAGCCAGCCCCGTAGCCAAGATAGCGACAGGAACATGAATCAGGAACAACCACTCCCAGCTCAGCCACGACGCGATCATCCCACCTGCAATCGGCCCCGTCATGCCGCCAAGCGCAACAGCCGTACTTATGATCCCCAGTGCCCTCCCCCGCATTTCTTTTGGGAGCAAAATCGCAATGAGCGCGATATTGGTGGCCTGGAACATAGCCGCTCCGATGGCTTGCACGATTCGTAGCGCCAACAGCATCGTGATCGTCGTCGAGAATGCCACCAAGACAGAGCTTACCGTGAACAGCAGGAAGCCGTAATTGTGCAGCACGCGATGCCCATATCGATCTCCCAGCTTGCCCATAAAAGGAAGAAGAGACGCAATGACTAGCAAATAACCCGTTGTAATCCATTGTGCAATCGCCAGCTTCGTCTGGAAAATGTATGTGAACTGAGGGAGCGAGACATTGACAATCCCCGCCGTAAAATGAGACAAGAATGCACCCAGACAAATCGCGATCATCATGAAAAAGCGCTGCCGCTGGCTCATATGGTCTTTCCAACTCCTCGCGTATCTTGTAAATTTAGACTAAGAATTATTCTCAATTATAGAGAGGAACGAGGAGAGCACCATCCCACAAAGCTGGGATTTTCTAATGTCAATAGACGTACAGGAGAATGCAAATGAGCACAAATCGGGAAGCGAGCAAACGGAAAGTGATGGCACTGGCTGAACGCTTTTCTCACTCCTCACAAGACTATCGGACAGCGCTCTTGCAGCTATTGCGAGAGGTCGTCCCTTTTGACGGGGCCTGCTGTACCGCCGTTGATCCGCAAACACTTTTGTCCACCGGAGCCATTACAGAAAACGGGGTGGAAGCGATTCATCATGGGATTTTTGAGCATGAATACTTGCGCGAGGACTTTAATCGGTATGATGATCTATGCAAAGCGGCTGAGCCTGTCGCTACGTTGAGTCAAGCGACCGAGGGACAGCTTGAACGCAGTGACCGCTATCGCAATGTTCTGCTCCCCGCCGGTTTTCATGATGAAATGCGTGCTGCCCTCAAGTACGATGGTGCATGCTGGGGTTATTTAACGTTGTTTCGTTCGCAGGGGTGTCCCATTTTTTCTGAGCCAGAACGTGAATGTATTTTGGCTTTGGCTCCGCTGATTGCTTATCAGTTGCGAAAGACGAGTCTGTCCTTACCCGCTGAGGAGAATACGTGGATAGAAGAAGAGATGGGGATATTAATGCTGTCGGATCAGTTTATCTTGCTCGCTGCCAATTCCACAGCGGAAAAATGGCTGACCCTGCTGCGCCAATGGGAGTCCATTGATCGCGATACCTTGCCCCGACCAGTGCGAGCAGTTTGTTCGCGGGCGCTCTCTCAGCTAGCAGAAGGTCGCACGTCATCCATGGCAAAAGTCTGCATTCGCATGCCAAATGGCCCTTACATGACGATTCAGGCAAGCCCCATGAATAGCCAAAGCAGCACGGTCCACTTGGCTGTCTTGTTCGGTCCCGCAAAACCTGCTGACATGCTGCCACTCATCGCCGAAGCATACGGATTGTCAGTACGTGAGAAGCAAATACTCGACCAGATTGTCCGCGGCGCTTCCACGAAGGAGCTCGCGCGCACACTGCACATCTCCGCCTATACGGTTCAGGATCATTTGAAGTCCATCTTCGCAAAAACCGGGGTGTCCAGCAGACGAGAGCTGATCTGGCAATTGTTTACCCGATTTGGCGTACAGGCGAACTAGTGAAAACCTAACCAAAAGCCCCCTTCTTACAGCACACGCTGCCAGAAAGGGGCTTTTAAAAAGCTACTACTCGCAACCATTCATGTTGAAGCTGTCAAATCGAGATGAAAAATCAGCTCCTCGCCATACTCACCCGCAAATCTCCATCCCTGATCGACGAGTCCCGCCTTTTTATACAGTTGGATCGCCGGCGTATTCGTATGATGCACCGTCAACACGATTTCATCTCGCCCCGGGTAATGCTCTCTCGCGATGTCAGCCAAGCCATGGAATACTCGCAAAGCATAGCCCTTCTTTTGATGGCGGGAATCGATAGACAATGATTTGAAAATAAGCGCCTGGTCATTTGGTGTGTAGGGATTGCCTGTGGATGGTGTGAATAAGGCAAAACAGCCGATCAGATGGCCTTGGTCGAAAACTACATACGGCTTATAACCAGGATTGTTTTGAGATGCTTCGATCACATCGACTGGTAAAGACGTGTAGATCGCTTGTTCTTGCGGCAAATCGTAAGCCATGATCGAAGGGTAGTCGCTTTGTTCGTACGGTCTGATAGTGAACATATCGATTCCTTTCTCTTCTTTCGGAAAAATTCGCGCAGCCCGGTATGTATTTGATTCATTTACTCGGCTTTTGATTTCTGCTCCCCTATTTTTTGATACAGCTTTTCGAATGCCAACCCTAGCTCTTCCTTCGGGATCATCGCATACCGATCGCCAATACTTACCTCGTAGGAGCTAGAAGATTCGTCGTCTTGTCTTACATAATGCGTGAAGCCAATCCCTGTTTCTTCACTAAGTGAGACCATGATACGCTCGAGCTCTTCTTTCGACAAATCTGCGTGCACATGAAACATGTTGGATACAGGCACGACCGGTCTCGTGGATATCCCCTGGCATTGGTTATAGAGTGCTGCCAGCTCTTTTGCATCCTCGTAATATTGACTGAATTTATGTTTTCTCTGCTCAAAATGGTATTCTGCCGTGACAATATACGGGTACAAACTAATCAGGTCCCCGCCATGTCGTCTTTTCCATACCTTCGATTGCTTCGTGAAGTCTTCATCCCCAGCCAGGATCGCTCCGGCAATTCCGCCTATCCCTTTGTAAAAGGAAACGTACACACTATCGAACAACGCGCATACCTCATCGGCTGTCTTCTGGTAATACGGCAAGATTTCCAAAAGCCGGGCACCATCCAGATGCAGACGAATTCCTTTTTTCCGACAATAACGGGAGATCGCCTCCAGATCCTCATACGCGGGCAGTTGTCCGCCGATCTCACGCTGCGGCAATTCCAGCAACAGGCACGCGATATCGTCGTCCATGCCAAGAACATCGTCCAGTTCAATCACTCTATCTTTATCCGCCAGCAAGACAGCCTCGATCTGATGCAGCTCCTTCAGCCCATCTTCCTCGTGAATCTCCAAGTGGCAGAGCGGATGATAGGCGACCTTTTTGATTCCCTTCTCATCGCACCAGAGGCGTAACGCGATTTGTTGGGCCATCGTACCGCTGGGAAAGAACACGGCAGACTCCTTGCCCAAATATTCGGCCATCTTGCGCTGAAAATTCTCGATGAGCTCGCCTGTTCCGTACATATCACCCTCTACATGCCCATCCACCCTGGACAGGACCTGCTGCAATTGATGGATGTCTCTCTTGCTGTGCCCAGTGATTTGATAAGTCGTCTTTTTAAATACTTCTCGCAAGGTTTTCGTATCGTTCATCTTGGCAGGGCTCCTTTTTCTTTCTCATCTTCAATCGCTTGATAGGCAGTAGTCCAGAAATCAAGGAAAGCACCAGGTGGTTGTGGTGAATCCATCAGACGTTGCGTGCTTGCGTACCAATCGCCTCGACATGCACCTCACCTTTCCGATTAACCAGTGAGACCAGTCCTGGCAGTTCTCCGAGCTCGACATAGCCACTCAGCCTGTCATGCATGCGTCCGAGTCTGTCTAAAGAATATGCTCCCTTGCTTATCCCTTAACCCCTCCGTCCCGTTTTCAAAAAACTCTCATGGAAGTGGTGGTTATTCTCGGATGCAGATGCTTCTTACTTCTAAAGATATCACATTTCACAAGCAGCTTATGTCGTTTGTTGTTTGACGTACAGATGACGATATTCACTCGGCGTCTTGCCCGTCATTTTTTTAAACAACGTGATAAAATACGGCGTATTCGGCATTCCTACCAATTGGGCAACATCCGCGATCTGGTTGTTCGAATGAGCCAGCAGCTCCCGCGCCCTTTCCATCCGCTTTTTCTGGATGTACTCCACGGGCGTCATATCCATGAGTCGCTTAAACGTCCGCTGCAAATGAAACGGACTGCCATGGCACATATCAGCCAAATGCTCCAACGTCAGCTTTTCGTTATAATGAGAATCAATATATTGTGTAATTTGTGCCACCCACTCACGATCAGGCAACCTCTCTCCCGTGGGCTTGCAACGTTTACATGGACGAAATTCTTCCCGTAGGGCTTGGCTTGCATGTTGGAAAACCCGCACGTTCTCCCTCTTCGGCGGCTTCGACTTGCACGAAGGTCTACAAAAGATTTTCGTCGTTTTTACCGCATAAAAAAATTGATCATCGTAAGACGCATCGTTATGAATAATGGCCTGCCATCGCTCATCAGTTACCCGTTCCTCCAACATATGTCATCTCCTTTGCCATAGCCGTTTTCGAATCGCTTGCTCTTACCGACAGTATACCCCCGCGCTACGTGATCCGTACTGCTAGAAGATTAAAATAGCAAGATAACGAAATGACAATATCGTTTTTCTTATTATAAAACTAGGAGGAAGTCAGACAGGAGGTTTTCACATGACAAGCAGTCTATCCCACTCGGCTTGGGTCGATAATAGAGAAGAAATAATCTTGTCCGTACCTACGGAATTCAGTTTTTCGCAAAATCTTCAATACTTGTCCAGAGCATCCAACGAATGCATGTTTCACATTCAAGACAGGCGCCTCTACAAAGCCATCCCGATGGAACAAGATCCACAAGTGGTCGAAATTCACGCAGATAACGAACAAGGATTGACTGTGCGTTTTCTCAGCCCTTCTTTGCCCACTGAAAAAGTAAGGATAGAGGTAACTCGCTATGTCCGGGATTGGTTCGATCTCGATCGAGACCTGGTTCCGTTTTATGAGCTTGCCGCAGGGGATGCTCTTCTAAAGCAGGCCGTTGAAAAGTTTTACGGGCTGCGGACCATGGGCATTCCCGACCTGTTTGAAGCGCTCAGTTGGGGAATCATTGGACAGCAAATTAACCTGACCTATGCGTACACCCTCAAGCGGCGGTTGGTAGAGACATTTGGAAAACGGGTAGAGTTCGAAGAAGAGACGTATTGGCTTTTTCCCACAGCGGAGAAAATCGCCGGATTGACCGTCGCTGATCTGGATGAATTGCGCATGACGACCAAGAAATGCGAGTATTTGATTGACGTCGCACAACTCATCGTTGAAGGGAAACTATCGAAAGAGCTATTATGGGACGGAGGAGATTATCAAACCGCGGAGAAACGATTGACCAGCATCCGCGGGATTGGACCGTGGACGGCCAACTATGTGCTCATGCGTTGTCTGCGAATGCCCTCTGCTTTTCCCATCGATGATGTCGGCCTGCACAATGCGATCAAATTTTTACTAGGCAAAGAAAAAAAGCCGACCAAAGCAGAAATACGAGAGTTGTCAAAGGCTTGGACGAATTGGGAGTCGTACGCTACTTTTTATTTATGGCGTTTTCTTTATTAATCAAAGGAGGTTCTATCCTATGCTAAAAATAGGTTCGCACGTATCATTCTCTGGTAAAGGACTGCTAAATGCCGCCGAAGAAGCAGCCACTTATGGCTCGAGTACCTTTATGATCTACACCGGTGCACCGCAAAACACCCGCCGCAAGCCGATCGAGGACCAGTACATTACGGAAGGCAAAGAAGTAATGGCGAAGCAAGGCGTGGATGAAATTGTGGTACATGCCCCATACATTATTAACTTGGGCTCTTACAAGGACGATACCTATGAGCTCGCTGTCCGTTTTCTGCAAGAAGAGATTCGCCGGACCGACTACATTGGCGTCAAGAATATCGTGCTGCACCCTGGCGCATACACGGACAAGGATGCAGAGTACGGCATTGCCCGGATCGCAGAAGGCTTGAATGAAGTGCTGACAGGTGTCAAAGACACCAACGTGAACATCGCACTGGAAACTATGGCTGGTAAAGGAACGGAAATCGGTCGCAGCTTTGAGGAAATCGCGGCCATCATCGAGAAAGTAGAAGACAACAGCAGGCTGACCGTCTGCATGGATACGTGTCACATTCACGACGCTGGTTATGATATCGTCAACGACTTCGATGGCGTCCTGGAACAGTTTGATCGGACAATCGGCTTGGATCGTCTCGCCGTCGTTCACTTGAATGACAGCAAAAACTTCCGCGGAGCAGGCAAAGACCGCCATGCGCCAATCGGTGCGGGACTCATCGGTTTTGATGCGATGAATTACATCGTGAACCACGAGAAAATCCGCCACCTGCCACTTGTACTGGAGACACCTTGGATCAGCAAGGAAAAAGGCAACGAGCGTCCGATGTACGAAGCAGAAATCGCCCTCTTGCGCGGGGAAGTGGACAAGCGCTTCGGCGACGAATTCATGGATCATGTGGAGCGCCTCGATTTCTTTTTCCGCAAACAAGATATCACCAGACGCGAGTATGTGGTTGGGATTTGGGAGCTGCTCAAAAACGACGCGAAGGCAAAGAAAGCCGATGGCCGCGAGCCAATGGAGCGCCTGTACGATATGGTGAAGGAAGCGAGATTGTTCCCAGAACTCAACGAAGAGCAGATCAACCACCGCTTGACCGCCTACTTCGCGATTCCGAAATACTCGTAAGGTAAGAAACACTTTATGTAGGCTGACTGTGGCTTCCTCCTTTTGGAGTGAACACGACACACTACCAATAAAGGAGGGAGCCATATGCCTACGCCGAAAAAGCCAGCACCCCAAGATGCTGACTCTGCCAAAACATACACCCTGCTCGGAGCTGATCGCTCCTTTTATCAAAGTGATACTCCGGGTACATTGGGGGGCTACCGGCCACGCAAAATATACGGCCGACTGGATTGCCCCTCTGCCATCAGAGCTATTACGCGAGGCGGTTATGTCCGTCATCGCGTATTTTTTGCAGATGAAGCTACTGCTATTGCTGCGGGATATCGGCCTTGTGCTGTTTGTTTGCGGGAGAAATATTTGCTGTGGAAAGTCCTTCCCCTTTAAGGTTTTAGAACACCTGCGGGGATTCGAAAGAGTACATAGTTGCCCGTCCACATTTGTGACGTGATGATCAGCTTCTCTTTCCCCCGTTCAAAAAAGTATCCGGCCCCTTCTTGCTGGATAAAGGTCCAGCCTTTTTCTGTCACTGCTCGTTTCATTGCTTCTGCCGCTGAAGCCTCATTCGCTTGCGGCCCATACCCATACCAATCGACGTTTTCCTCCGTCGTCAATTTGACGATGGCTCCCGTGTTTTCGCCCAACAGCTCCGTCACTTCTCTTTTTGACTTGGAATCGAATGGCAATGCAGGATACCCGATTAAAGAAACATTCGCGATCATGATGAAACAAAAGCCCAAGAAAAGTAGGAGGAACAAAACTTTCGCTCGCTTGTTCATGCCTATGCAACTACTCCTCTTCTTCGATAATCGCAACAGGACGCGCCCATCCCGCGCTCGCTCCTTTCACTTTTACAGGAAACACAGAAACGGTAAACCCGTAGGGCCTCGGCAATTGCTCCAAATTTGCCAGCTTTTCAATTTGGCAATACTCTTTCTCTTTTCCCACATAGTGAGCTGCCCATAAAACGCCATCGCGCGGATTTTGTTTATAATCAGCGGCTTGAACGGAAAACGGAATATCCCACCCCCACCCATCGGTTCCCATGACCTTGATTCCTTGATCGATCAACCAATGTGTTGCTTCGGCGGATACTCCTGCATGTGATTGAAAATAGTGCTCTGCATAGTATCTTTTATCCGCATCCGTCCTGATCAGGACAATATCGAACGGTTTCAGTTCGTATTGGATTTGGGCGAGCTTCTGTTTTACATCATTCGCCGTGATTTCATAGCCAGACGGCTTTTCACTAAAATCAAGCAGGACACCATCTCCGTAGAACCACTCCAATGGCAACTGATCAATCGTTTTCGCTGGCTCTCCCTCTGAAGTAGGCCAGTAATGCCATGGCGCATCTACATGTGTTCCTGTATGTGTCGTGAGTGTCACCGTTTCACTCGCCCAAGCCTTCTGTTCGGGAAAATCCGTTGGTTGCAATCCGAAATACTGGGCAGCCTGGACAGCCCCTTCTTCATGGCTATTGTATTGAATCTCAGGCGGAAACGGTTCTTTTGCCAGACGATCAAGAGGCACACTCAGATCAATGAACCGACGCGCTTTTCTATTCATCGTAGGATTCCCTTCTTTCTACCTTTGAATTTTCTGTATTTTCAATGTACTACCTGCCTCTACCAGCGTCAAATGAACATACGTAGCAAAAGGCCAGTACCTCGTCGTTATACAGGTACTGGCCTTCTTCATGGCGATTCTATGGGAATTTGTACTTCTACATACGTATCGCCCCCATGCGAGGATTGTAGATAATTTTCTCTGCCTGGCTGATCTTTTTTGATCCGGTATTGATTGCCCTCTATCCATTTTGCCAAGTCAATACAGGCTGTCGAAGGAACGAATGGTTCTACGCGTTGAACCAGGGTGGCCATCATCGGCTCCTCTGGCAGCATACGTATTTCCAGCATGTCGGATGGTAAGGGAATGTCCTGTTTGAGCACATAGCCGATCTCCATTTCGAATGCCGTCTCATCTCTCTCCGATTCCTTCCACAAAACGATGGGAGAAAGCACCCCTCTCTGCTGCTTGCCTGCATAATGAGCAAGCCGATCGAAAAGCAGCGGAATCTCTTCCACCGTACCTTCCGCACGGAACGAGACAACTTTTTGGGCTTCGACTCGTTTAAAGACAACTTCTTGTTCTACGTACCCCTTTTGCTCGATCGACAGCAGACGATCCTTGATTCGATTCAATCGTGCTTGCTCCACCTCAAGTAGTTGTTCCATTTCCCTTTCTTTTTGCCTGAATATGCCTTGTAGTTGGTCCATGGACATCTCTTCATGAAGCAATTGCTGAATTTGCTGCAACGTAAACCCCAAATCCTTGTACATAAGGATTCGATTGAGCGTAACCAATTGCTCTGCTGCATAAAACCGATAGCCAGTTTCTTTGTCGATAGCCGCTGGCTTCAAAATGCCAATTTGGTCATAAAAGCGAAGCGTCTTTAAGGACACTCTGCTCAATCGGGAAAACTCACTGATCTTAAACATGGAAAAACCCCAATCTATCATTCCCTTGACTTTCCCCTGTACGGGAACGTTTATAGTGGAAAAAAATCATGCTTACAAAGGAGCAATGCGAGATGGATTACGACATTTTTCACTTGGGAGATGTTCGCTTGCAGTCAGGAGTGACACTGCCACATGCATTTATTGCTTACAAAACGTATGGCACGCTCAATGCAGCCAAGGATAACGTCATTATATTTCCTACATCGTTTGGAGACCAGCATTACCAAAACGAATGGCTCATCGGGGAGGATAAGGCTTTGAATCCGAAACAATATTTTATCATCATTCCCAACATGCTCGGCAACGGGCTATCGTCCTCCCCGAGCAATACAGCCAGCCCGTATGATCAGGCCCATTTTCCACACGTTACGATCTACGATAATGTCGTACTTCAGCATCGACTCATTACGGAGAGGTTTGGCATCAAAAAAATTGCGCTGGCAACCGGCTGGTCGATGGGGGCCATCCAGGCTTTTCATTGGGCAGCGAGCTACCCAGATATGGTTGAACGATTGGCTCCTTTTGCCGGAACCGCAAAAACATGGCCGCATAACATCGTCTTGATCGAAGGGATTCGAGCAGCATTGCAGGCCGATGTAGCTTGGAATAACGGGCTGTATACAGCATCTCCCGAGGTTGGCTTGCGTACCTTGGGACGCGTTTATGCGAGTTGGGGGTTTTCACAGCCATTTTATCGCGAGGAATGCTATAAAGCTTTGGGCTATGAGACACTTTCCGAATTTATCTCGGGATTTTGGGAAGAGAGCTTTGTTCATTCGGATGCCAATGATTTGCTGGCGATGATGTGGACGTGGCAGCATGCCGACATTAGCCAAAATGATAAATACAAGGGAGACTTTGAGGCGGCGTTACGAAGCATCCAGGCACGAACGGTTGTGATGCCTGTACGGACTGATTTGTATTTCACGCCAGAAGACAGTGAATATGAGACCAAGCACATCCCTAACGCTACCTTTAAACCGATTGAATCAATCTGGGGACACTTGGCTGGGTTTGGACTAAACCCTGCCGATACCGCGTTTATTGATGCCACCTTAAAAGAACTGTTGGGGACAACCTGAAAATACGAAGTAGAGGGACACCTATCAGGGTGCCCCTTCCTTATTTTTTGCAAGGAGTGACTCGACGGATTCAGCTATATCCTCCGACGTAACCGTTGTATTCATGATCAGAATAAAAATGCGTGCAAGCCCTATAGCGTTTCACATAAAATGGAATGGAGAAAAGAGGAGGGATTTCCAAATGGCCTCATTAATCTATCATGTTGCTGTATCGTTAGACAATTTCATTGCCGATCAAGGAATCATGGATGGAAATATTGAAAACACTCTCTTTTTATTTGAGGGAGAACATGTACCGGACTTTTTATCTGAAATTCAGGAATATGATGCCGTGTTGATGGGCGCCAAAACCTACGAGTTTGGGTTCAAATTCGGTGCCAAGCCGGGCGAACCAGGCTATAAGGGAATCAAGCATTATATTTTCTCAAACTCCATGCAGTTTGAATCCAATGCGGAAGTCGAGCTGGTCAAAGGCGATGCCATCGAATTTATTAAAAATCTCAAACAGCAAGAAAACGGCAAGCTATGGCTATGTGGGGGCGGTGAATTGGCAGGAGCGTTACTGGCACATCAACTGATTGATCAATTAGTGCTGAAAGTGAATCCGGTGATGGTCGGTGAAGGTATCCCGTTATTTGGAAGTGTGAAGCCACGTCTCAAACTCGAGTTAGTGGACATGAAGCAGTACGCGAACGGCGTAACGAAGCCTACTTACAACATTGTTTATATATAATCCTGCCTACTAAGAGCTTCCTTACCTTCTGTCATATAAAAAAAGATGGGGAATTCCCCATCTTTTGATTACGTTACATCCTGCAGCTCACGAGTTGGAACTTCTGCTGCTTTTTGAATTTCAATTTTCCTTATGCGATGCTTGTCTTTCTTTCTGATCGTAAAGACAAGATCAACGTATTGCCATTGGATACCTTCTTTGAGTGTCGGATTTTGACTGTATAGCCAGCCCCCGATGGTATCGAGCTCTTCTTCATTAATATTGGCGTTAAGCAAATCGTTAACCTCGGAGAGCAGTACCTTTCCGTCTACAATCACATGGCTATTCTCTTCCACGATTTCGATTTCGGCTTTTTCCTCCGCATCGAACTCATCACGAATCTCTCCTACAATTTCCTCCAAAATATCTTCGATCGTAACCATTCCGGAGGTACCGCCATACTCGTCGATCAGGATAGCGATATGCGTTCTTTGTTTCTGCATTTTTTTCAAAAGGTCTTTTACAGGAGTAGCTTCTGAAACCGTCAAAAACGGTCGGATGAGCTTAGAAATGTCCAAATTCGGATCATCGGCATAATTCAGAAAAAACTCTTTCGTGTTAATCATCCCGATAATATGATCTTTGTTTTGCGAAATAACCGGGAAACGGGTGTATTGCTCTTCTTTCATGATTCGAAGGTTTTCCTCAAGGGTATATTCCTTGTGCAAGCAGCTCATATCTGTTCGCGGAACCATAATCTCGCGTGCAAGCATCTCATCAAAAGCAAAGATATTGCTTACATATCCATACTCAGACTGATTAATTTTGCCGCTCTCATAGCTTTCCGTCAGAATGATTCGCAGCTCTTCTTCTGAGTGACTTTCTTCGTGCTCCTTGGTCGGTTTCATACCGAATGAACGCACGAGGAGAGCAGCAGAGCCATTCAGCACCCAGATTGCAGGGTACATCAATTTATAGAACCAAATAATAGGTTTCGCACACAGTAAGCTAACCGCTTCTGCCTTTTGGATCGCCACTGTTTTCGGTGCCAGCTCCCCGACAACCACATGTAGAAACGTAACGAGCGAGTATGCAATCACAAACGACAGAACTGCAACGACTTGTTCGGGTAAATACGGCGTAAGAAAAGGGCTAATGATACTTTCAATCGTCGGTTTCCCCAATACCCCCAAGCCAATGGCTGTCAACGTAATCCCCAACTGACACGCTGACAAATATCCATCCAGGTTACTAACTACTTTCTGAACAGCAAGAGCATTCTTTCTCCCTTCCATGACCAGTTGGTCTACACGGCTTGGGCGAAGCTTTACAATTGCGAATTCCGTTGCCACAAAAAAAGCAGTAGCAACAATCAGAAAAGCAATTAGTAACAAATTCATGGTTAGCAATATCCTATCCCCTCTTCATTAGAAGTCATACGTTTTCATTGTACGAAACTCCGCTCCTCCACATCAACGTTCGCTTATATCCAATTTCGTCTTAATTGTTTGATTATAGGCAGTTTTGCTATTTCAGGTCTCTCACCCTCACAATTGCTGACTACAGGCATAGCATACTCACTCATATCCTTCCCTGGCTCCCACTGTTTATTCGATGGTCCCCAGCTCCAACACGACCGGACAATGATCGCTTCCCATCACCTGTGAGTCAATTCCCGCCCCGACCAACGATGGAGCCAGTCTCTCAGACGCGAGAAAATAATCAATACGCCATCCGATATTTCGTTCTCTTACTTTCGGCATAAAAGACCACCATGTATAAGCATCTGTCTGATCCGGATAAAAATATCGATAGGTATCCACAAACCCGGCTGCCAGCAATCTCGTCATCTTCTCACGCTCTTCAGGAGTAAAGCCGGAATTATTGCGATTCGACTTCGCATTTTTCAAATCTATCTCTTGATGGGCGACATTCAGATCCCCACAAACCACCACGGGCTTCTTCGCATCTAGCTGCAACAAGTAGCTCCGAAACCGCTCCTCCCATTCCAGCCGATAATCCAATCTCGACAGATCACGCTTCGCATTCGGGGTGTATACGGTGACCAGGTAGAAATCCTGAAACTCCAGCGTAATGATTCGTCCCTCAGGCTCATGGTCTTCTTCCAAGCCGTAACGCACAGATAGTGGTTCCATTTTTGTAAAAACAGCCGTCCCGGAATAGCCTTTTTTCTCTGCGTAGTTCCAATATTGATGGTACTCCTCGCCGATCTCCATCTCGATTTGACCTTCTTGCAGCTTCGTTTCCTGCAAGCAAAAAATATCGGCATTCACTTCTTTGAAGTACTCATAAAACCCTTTGTTCACGCATGCGCGAAGTCCATTTACATTCCAAGAAATCAATTTCATCATCGCTAATCTCCTCGTCGCTATTCGTTAGATTCCATGGTACACTATCTTTGTTTTCAATTATAGGAGGTTACGATGATGGACATCGCAATGGGCATCGCATTCATGAGACTTCGTTAAAATCGACAAGTTCCCATGTAGGCTCAACCATTTTCAAAAAAGGAATGGGATGAGTTTATTTGTGTTTGATTGATTTTAACTATTCATAAATGAGGTGTTTTTGTTATGTCAAAAACCAATGTAGAGCACATGCTTGCACTCGCGAAAAACAACGGAATCCTTGTAGACCCAACTACCGTGAAGGTGAATGAATCCGGCTTAGACTTCCTTGCGATTTTTGCAAGTACGATAGACGGTGTTCCATGGGTATTACGCCAACCGCGACGGACCGATGTCGTGGAGACAGCTCGTTATGAGAAAAAGGTGTTAGACCTCGTTGCCAAACATCTACGTGTCGAAGTACCGGATTGGCAGGTTCACACCTCTGAATTCATCGCTTATCCGATCCTGGGTGGCACACCGATGGCGACGATCAATATGGAAACAAAAAATTATGAGTGGTATTTGAATCCTGAATCTCTACCTGAATTGTGCATCCAAACATGGGCGGAAGCATTGGTGGAATTACATGGTATTCATCATGATCTTGCTCGAGATGCTGGTATCCGCGTCAAACAGCCTAACGAGGCACGAGCAAGCCTTCGAGAAAAGATGAATGAAGTCAAACGCGTCTTTGGCGTTTCTAGGGCGCTATGGGATCGTTGGCAAGAATGGCTTGCGGATGATACATTCTGGCCTGCTCACTCTGCTCTTGTGCATGGTGACCTCCATCCGGGGCATATCCTGGTTGCTGAAAACGGCAAGGTAACGGGGCTCCTCGATTGGACGGAGGCCGAGGTAGCTGATCCGGCGACGGACTTTACGGTCTTTTACATGTTGTTTGGCGATTCTGGTTTGGCTGACTTCATCAAACGCTACGAAAAAGCAGGAGGCAATGTATGGCCGCGTATGCATGAGCATATCGTAGAAATGACATCCGTGTATCCCGTCATTCTTGCCACCTTCGCGTTGAAATCAGGGCTGGAAGAATTCAAGATCATGGCACGACAAGCTCTGGGTGTCGACGAAAACGGCAAAGAGATCTCTTCATAGATAAACCAACCACCGTCCCAGATTGGAGGCGGTGGTTTTTATGTAAATAGCTACATTGAGCCATTACTGACTTGGAGATAAGGTGTTACAATAAATCGGCTTATTTGGACAATCCTTTACTAAATAGATGGAGTGAATAGGATGAAGCGAGGACTTCTTATTGGTATTGGTGCTGTAATCGTAGTAGCAGGCGTGCTTTCCATTCCTGTTGAGGCAGGCCCCTCACCCGATACACGAATCATATTGGAGCATACGAACAAGACGTATATTTCACCTCCCTGTTATGAGCAAGCAAACAAAACCAACAATCTAGCCGAAGCCGATATTCAAAAAGCACAAGAATTGAATTATCAGCCAGAGTCCAGTTGCACGGCAAATTCACTTGCCCCCATCAAGCAACCGATTGCTTCCATACTCGCCGTAAATCTCGGAATCAAACAAAGCCAATGGGATTGGTAGATGCACTACGCCCCGTTTTCACGAATTGTTCAAGGAAAAAAGCTAATCTGAGCCATCTCCTTTTATCAACGAAGTTTATATAATCATCTAGAACGTCATCGAGAGGAGTAACCCTGCATGCTATCTAAGAAGTGGAACCGTAACTTCCACCGCTACATCGGACTCATCGTTAGCCTTTTCTTGCTGATGTGGGCCATTACTGGTTTTCTCCTGTTAAATGTCCCTTGGTATCAGGAAAAAGCCACTGACTTGAAAACCACAATGATCGAGGTACCTGCCCAATCAGAAAAGCTAACCATTGCCTATGTGGGAGAGAAGTTAGTAGAAACGGGGGAATATTCTTGGGATGAAATCAGATCGATTGCAAAATCAGGTGACTCTTTCAAAGTGTACGTCAACAGAGATCCGATACTGCGGCTGACTGTTTCTTCTGAAGGGCACATCACTGCCTTGAAACAAGATCCCATTTTAGATTTCTTCTACGGATTACATGTGGGCGAATGGGAAGATCTTAACTATGTGACTGTGTTAGAGATTATCTCCATCTTAACGGCTTTTCTTGTTGTTTCTGGGCTTATTTATTTCCTGCCCAAACGCTGGTTTAAGAAACGTGAATCGAAAATATAAAGGCTTCGTCCATAAAAAAAGAGCGTTAGCTATAGCAGCTAATGCTCTTTTTTTGATTAATAATACGGAGAAATCATGATGTAAACAATGACACCCGTCGCACTGACATACAACCACATCGGCATCGTCCAGCGTGCGATTTTTTTATGTTTTTCCACCTTCATGTTGAGTCCACGTGCAGTCGTAATCAGCGCAAATGGAACGATAATCGCCGACAACAAAATATGTGTAATCAAGATGAAGTAATAAATCGGACGCAGAATCCCCTCTCCCCCGAAAGAAGTGCTAGGTGCCATTCCGTGGTAGATCACATACGAAACCAAGAAAAGCGCTGTTGTGGAGAAGGCTGCAAAAATATATCCTCGATGCATCTTAATGTTTTTGTACTTCACGATGGAAACAAGCGCGGCAATCAAAAATACAAAGGTGAAGCTGTTCATGACCGCATTAAAAAACGGCAGAAACGTCAGGTCGAGATGGCTGAAATCATTGTTCTTCGGCATGAAGTACAAGATGGCGATAAGCGTGTTAATCGCTATGGTGAGAATAACGATAATCGGTGTATAGTTGCGTTGTTTCATTCTTATGCTCCTTTTTTCTCAGATCATGAATGAGTATCCCGCTTTAGTCTACCCATTGACGAGCCCGGACATTGGCAGCCGAAGACGGTTAACCAGTCCAGTCATCCTAATGATAAACGAAGTAGGTATGCCGTACAAAGGCGATTTGATGAACAAAAAAAAGACCAACTACTGTTGGTCCCTTTCGCTATTTCTTGTTTGCTTGCTCGTCCAGCGGTACTGCCTTGTTTATTCCTAGTGCAAAGAAACTGATGACCACAATCGCCAAGAAGACAATCCCGGCAATCAGGGAGACGCGTGTCTCATCATTGATCCACATACCGATGAGTACCGTGATGAGAAAAGCAATGGTCAAATAGTTGGTCACTGGGGCAAAAGGCATTTTAAATGGATGGTTGTCCATTTCAGCTCCCTTTGCTTTACGGAATCTGATTTGACTGATCAAAATGACAAACCACGGAACCATACCAGGTAGTACACTCGCACTGTACACATACACGAAGAGATTTTCTGGAGCGATATAGCTTAAGATAACGCCAATACCTAGACCGAGCAGAACACCAATCGTACCTAACAACGGTACACCATTCGAAGACAGCTTCGTAAAAACTTTCGGGGCTTGGCCATTTACACCTAAGGTATACAGCATACGCCCTGCACTATAAATCCCGCTATTACAGCCAGACATGGCAGCAGTGATCACGACAAAGTTAATGAGACCTGCCGCTGCGGTAATACCAATTTTCGCAAAAGTAGCAACGAACGGACTGCCGATTGCCTGCAATTGATCCCAAGGGTAAACGGTTACAATAACAAAAATCGCACCAATATAGAAAATCAAAATGCGCCAAATGATACTTTGGATCGCACTTCTTAATGTTTTTTTCGGGTCTTTTGCTTCCCCTGCTGTAATTCCGATGAGCTCGACACCTTGATACGCCCCGATCACCAAGGAAAGAGCAAAGAAAAAGCCTGTCCAACCGCCTGTAAAGAATCCGCCATTCTCCCACAGATTCGATAATCCGATTGCGTTTCCACCATTTCCAATACCAAAGAAGATCAATCCAAATCCTGCAATAATCATCAAAACGATCGTTACAATCTTGATCATGGCAAACCAAAACTCAAATTCACCAAATGATTTTACCGAAACCAGGTTTGCTGCACCGAGAATAACCATCGCAATAATGCCTGGAATCCAAGGCGGTAAATCCGGGAACCAATACTGCATGTAAGTCCCGACGGCAATGATCTCTGCCATCCCGACAACGACCCACTGGAACCAGTTACTCCAAGCCGTCATATAACCTGCTAACGGATGGATATACTTATGTCCAAAGGTCGCGAATGAACCCGTACTCGGTTCCATATACAACATTTCACCCATTGCACGCATGATGAAAAAAATAAAAATTCCTACAATTGCATAAGCTAGCATGACGGATGGGCCTGTCCACTTAATCGTGCTGGCCGACCCCATAAATAGCCCAACACCAATCGTACCGCCCAAAGCAATCATCTGAATATGACGGGCTTCCAGACCTCTCTTCAGTTCCTTGTTTCCCACGTAAGCTTCCTCTTCCTCTCTGCTGTTGGCGGTATTTTAGGAAAGCGATCATAGAAAGCATTCCTAATGGTTAGTAAAATTATTCCTCTGCCTTGCGTTGTGCTTCACTTCCGAATTGTTTGTTTATTTGTAAAATATATTTTCCTAACGTTAATTATTATATTCACTTTATAAACAATTTGTAAATCGATATATTCGAGAAAAATATAACCAAAAATATATTACTGAAAAAACATTTTCTTCTAAACTGGGTTACATGATTGAAAGCACAACAATCGCCGAGATCTCTCTCGATCGGTTGTTGTGCTTTTTGTCTCCTCGATTATTTAGGATTAAGCGCTCTTGCCATCGCATCTATATAGCTTTGGCTGGCGCGCTGGCTCACTTCTGCTTCGGGAACAAATACTTCAAAGCAGTGGTAGCAGCCGGGATACAGATGAAATTCTACGTCTATACCCGCTTGCGCAAGGCGCGTCACATATTCGATCGTCTCATCTCGGAACAGATCGAGCTGTCCTACGCACGTATAAGTCGGCGGCAGCCCCGCCAAGCTTTCTGCTCTCGACGGCACCGCATATGCGGATACCTGACTGTCCTCGGCATCTTTGCCTAGGTACATGCTCCAAGCAGCCAAATTGTTTGTCCGGTTCCAGGTTGCATTTTCCGCCTCAATTTCATAACTCGACGCTGTACGATTACGGTTATCGATCATCGGATACAACGGCATCTGGAAGATAAGGGCTGGTCCGCCTTTGTCGCGAGCCATTAAAGCAAGTGCTGCGGTCAGCCCCCCTCCCCCGCTTGCACCAGCAATCGCAACCCTCTCCAAATCGATGCCGAGTGACTCAGCTTCGTCTGTCATCCACGTTAAACCGGCGTAACAGTCATGGATGGCAGCTGGATAAGGATGCTCGGGAGCCAGACGATAATCAACCGATACGACGACACAATTAGCCGCTTGTACAAAACGTTCGCACAGAGCGTCATCCATATCGGGATGCCCCATCACATAGCCTCCTCCGTGAATCCACAGCATAGCAGGAAGTTTACTACCTGTTCGCTGGACGGGCTCGTATATTTTAGCTAGCATCTCTCCTGCTGCGCCCGGAATCATTCGACTTGTTGTACATACGTGATCTGACTTCACAATAGGCGGATTTTTCAGCATGTCCCTGCTCGACTCCAAATTTTCTTTGAGTTGAAAACCAGGGAATTGTGCTAATGTGTGCCTTAATTCCGGCAGTACTCGACGATGAAAATCCACGTGAATCCCTCCATTAAGCAAATGCTGATTCTTGCTGCGTCTCTGCTTCCCACTTGGTTATTTCTTCTCGCACCCGAGGGGCTACCTCTGTTCCTAAGAGCTCAATCGCTCTCATTACCAGTTCATGCGGCATCGTGGATATCGGCACATACATCATAAAGCGCGTCATGCCTACATGTTTGCGAAGGTAGATAATCTTTTGAGCAACCGTCTCCGGATCACCCACATACAATGCTCCTTCGAAGCTGCGTGCGGCATCGAAGCTAGCACGGTTATAATGCGCCCAGCCCCGCTCCCTTCCGATTTTATTCATTCCTGCTTGGGTAGAAGGGAAGAATGTATCTGCCGCCCGTTCCGTATCTTCTGCAACAAATCCGAGTGAATGTGACCCAACTGTTAATCGCGATACGTCATGACCAGCGTGCATGGCCACCTTCTTGTAAAGCTGTACAAGTGGCGCAAACTGCCGCGGACTTCCACCAATGATCGCCAGCATCAGCGGCAATCCCAGCAGACCTGCACGAACAACAGATTCCTGATTACCTCCGCTGCCAATCCATATGGGTAAAGGTTTCTGAACGGGCCGTGGATACACGCCCAAGTTCTGAATAGCTGGACGATGACCGCCCCTCCAGGTTACTTTTTCGGACGCCTGTATTTTCAGGAGCAGTTCCAAATGTTCTTCAAACAGCTCATCATAGTCATTCAAGTCATAGCCGAACAGGGGAAAAGACTCGATAAAGGAACCCCGTCCCGCCATAATCTCTGCCCGTCCATTTGAAATGCCGTCGAGTGTAGCAAAATCTTGAAAAACACGCACTGGATCAGCCGAAGAAAGCACTGTCACTGCACTGGTCAGCCGAATCCTTTTTGTCAATGGCGCAGCCGCAGACAGCACCATTGCTGGAGAAGAAGCAGCATAATCCTTGCGATGATGTTCACCTATGCCAAATACATCAAGCCCAACCTGATCAGCGAGGACAATTTCCTCGACAACTTCACGCAATCGCTGTGCGTGGCTCATCACTTCACCTGTCTGAACATCCGGTGTCGTTTCCACAAACGAAGTAATCCCGATCTCCACAGACCCTCTCTCCTTTATCTTCACTTCGAACTATTAGTACATCCCTTTGCAAACTAGCGTCTGGTCACTGCCCAATACACCAGAGCCAAAGCACTGACTGCGGCTCCGAGCAAGCATACTCCCTCCCAACCAAAATGCGCATATGTATAGGTCGAGGCAATGGAGCCAGCAGAAGAGCCAATCGAATAGAAAACCATATACCCTGCGGTGAGCCGACTCCGCGCCTCTGCACCCAAGGTGAAGATCATACTTTGATTCGTAACATGCACGGCCTGTACCGCCAAATCAAGCAAAACGATACCGATCACCAAGGCAACTAACGACTGTTCTATATAGCTGATTAACAGCCACGAAAGTAGCAATAGGCTCAAAGCAATGCCCGTCGTTCTCTGTCCGTAACCGCGATCTGCAAGCTTCCCTGCCCTTGCTGCAGCTAACGCTCCGGCAACTCCTGCGAGGCCAAACGCCCCGATTTCCGTATGCGACAAAGATAATGGAGGTGCACTCAGAGGCAGTACCAATGGCGTCCACAAAATACTAAAAGCAGCAAAAATCAGCATAGCCAGAACAGAGCGAATACGTAATAGCCGTTCTTGTGCGAACAACATCAGTACCGACCTAAGCAACTGGAGATAGGATAGCGGTTTTACCTCCCGCTCTCTATTTGGCAATACCCGAAATAATATGCAAACCATTATCAATAGAAATGCAGCAGAGACCAGATATACAGAACGCCACCCCGCAAGATCTGTTAAAACTCCTGCAATGGTTCGCGCTAGAAGTATGCCAATCACGATTCCACTTGTAACTACTCCAACCACTCGTCCTCGCTTAGCGGGGGCAACCATTGTCGCCGCGAATGCAACAATCGTCTGCGTCACAACGGCAAGCAATCCTATTGCAGCTATCCCTGCGAATAATACCTTGCCGGTGGAGGCAGTCCCTACGATAACCAGCGCTACCACAGATAAAAACATCTGACCGATAATCAAGCGGCGCTGGTTCAATAAATCGCCCAGTGGCACAAGCAATAACAGTCCTACTGCATAAAAGATTTGTGTAAGGGTGATCAGAAGCCCAATGATGGAATAGTCAATTCCGAACTCACTCGACAAACGATCAAGTAGTGGCTGCGCGAAGTAGATATTCGCAACGGACATCCCGCAAGCAACCGCAAACAATAGTGTTACATAGCGAGGCATGGGAGAGCCTTGCACTGAATCCGCCTTTCTATCGGCTTTGGCCGTTACTTTTTCAATAACTTCCTCCATCTGCTTTCACCTTACCTCCTTTAGTTTACGTTTCGGGCAAAATAACATACCGATCAGTACGTTATTTTGCCCAGTAAATATATCCCATCATTTCTTTTTCTGTCAACACCATTCTTTTTACACTAGGATAAACCGCCCTGAAATTGACAAAGCAGATGAAAAACAATAAAATATAAAATACCATTCAGTACAAAAAATATTGGTCGTTACATAGATTCAAATACATGAGTAATGAAAGGAACTCTTTATGGCAAGAACACGCGAATTTGACGAAGAAAAAGTACTAGAAGCAGCTATGCAGCTCTTTTGGGAGAAGGGGTATGAAGCTACCTCATTAAGTGATTTAACTTCCCGTATGGGTATCCAGCGCCCCAGTATTTACTCAACCTTTGGTGACAAAAAAGAATTGTTCGAAGCCGCACTACGCAGATACACGATGTCTCGTGCTTCCGAAATACGAACGAAGCTTCAAAACCAGCCATCCGTAAAAGAGGCATTTCGCCATTTTTTTAAAGAGGTAGCCGACGAGGAATATACGGAAGGTCTCAGCCGAGGATGCTTTTGCATTAATACCATGGTCGAACTTGCCCCTCATGATGAAAAATTTGAGATTTTGACAAGGGAACACCAAATGTACCTCTCTGTTATCTTTCAAGAAACGATCGAGCGAGGTATCCAAACAGGTGAACTGGATTCGAGTATCGACGCGAAAGCTACCGCACAAGCGCTTATCGTATCGTTAATTGGACTGACCGTAATCATGAAATCTCGTCCAAATCGATCATTTGTTGATAATTCGATAGAAGTTACACTTACGTTACTTAGGTAACTATCGCAATTAACTAGGACAAAAAAAGACCAACGTCTGTTGGTCTTCTTTCTCTTTATCACTACAACTACTGTTAGCGCTCCAATTTAAAACGCTGTACCAAAGACTGCAACTCTTCCGCAATGTTAGCAAGATGCGCTGCCGAAGCCGCCACTTCCTCCATCGAAGCATTCTGTTCTTCACTGGCTGCTGCGACTTGGTCGACCTCTTGGGCAGTGGCTTGGCTCATGGCGCTCGATTCACCAAAGGCAACAAGCATCGATGTATTTGATTGCATCAGTCCTTGGCTGACGCGAGCTACTTGCGCGAGGTGCGCGTCAATGCGGTTAATGGCCTCATACATCTCCGTAAAACGCTGCTCAACCGATTGTGTCAAATCACTTCCCGCTGTAGCAGAATCCACGCCTTCCTCCGTGCGTCTAACCATGTGAAGGACGCGATTCTGAACGTCGCTGATCAGACTGTCGATCTTTTCAGCAGCAGAGCCTGTCTGATCAGCCAGCTTGCGAACCTCATCAGCGACGACAGCGAACCCGCGGCCTTCTTGCCCGGCACGCGCTGCTTCAACAGCAGCATTCAGCGCAAGCAAATTCGTCTGAGAGGCGATATCCTGGATGAAATTCGTCACCCCGCTAATTTCTCCAGCAACCCGTTTTAATTCCTCCATCTCATCTTTTGAACGAGTGGAATGCTCCACAATCATATTCACCTGTTGTCTCGCCGCTCCGAGGGACTCCTCTCCAGTGCTTGCCAGACCTGTAATGAGCTGCGACATTTCCGTGCTCTCACGCAGAATGCGGATGGCATCATCCAGCTCCTGTTGCGCTTGCGTCGCCGATTGCTTCACCATATCTATACTCTGATTCATATCGGAAGACATGGACGCTATTTCTTGCATAGAGGCAGCTACTTGTTCAATCGTTTGCACGTTCTCCTCCGAATTCGCAGACAGGTGCTGGGAGGAAGCAGAGATTTGCTCGGAATGATCGGTAATTTGACGCAGGACATCCGACAACGATTGCGACATCGTATTAAAGTTGGATTGCAGCTGCCCTATCTCATCCGTTCTTCCACTTTCAATAGACCGGACTGTCAAATCCCCCTGTGCGATCGAGTCGGTCAGTTGCTTTAATTGCAGAATTGGTCGCACCGTGCGTTTCATAAATATCCAAACGAACAGGGCAATGAGGGCAAGCAAAAGAACGATGAACAAGAACGAAGTACGCATCAGTGGCCCCGTTTTTTGATTGATTTCACTCCAATCAATTACGGAAACGACGTTCAAGCCGAGCGAATTTTGCTTGTTGAAATGATAATACTCACGAAGCTCGTTATCATCCATTTCGAAAGAACCCTCCGCTTGATCACGCATCACTTGGAAGCGCTCGTCTTCAAGCGGCTTACCTTGCGGGAATCGCGGATGCGACAGTGTTATGTTGTTTTGATCGAACAAGCTCACATATCCCTTTTCTCCGATCTTGTACGTTTTTACCAGCTCGTTTAAGTGATCAATAGAAACGTCGATTCCCGCTACTCCTTTACCGTCCGGGAGCGTCTTGGCAAACGTAATCACGTAGCTTCCGCTTATCGCGTCGATATAAGGTGGCGTCACAACGACCTGCCCTTTATGCTGCATCGCCTGCTTGTACCATTCACGGGTAGTCGGATCAATTTCCTTTTTCGCCGAGTTGTAGTATCGATTGTCGTAGTACATGAATGCAGCCAAAACATTGTCGATGTCTTTCTCTATATTGCGGATGCGATCATAAATATACGTATCCGCACTTTGCCCCGGCGGAACTTGAACATCCGCAAAGCTATCGATCGTAACAGAATAATCCTGGTACGAATTATTCAGTACTTGTGTAATCATCGTAGTAACCGATTCGATTTGAGACAACAATTCGCGCTCTAACTGGTTGCGTGCCAGTTGTGTCAAGGTCAGGCTCAGAACGACAGAAGGAACAACAATAAGCAAGACGAGTAATAACAGGATCTGCTTAGATAGCGATGCTTTATAACCAGTAATCATTTTCTTAATCATCTGTGATGACTCCTCTCTAGTGAAGTAAAATAACGAGTTGCAACGCAAACAACGCCTCACCGGTTGTCAGAAGGCGCGTTCCTATCAGGCCAGATTCATCCCTATGTCCACCTTTTCCATATGGACATTTCTGCAAAGTATATTTTCCCTGTTAGTACCTATTTGAAACTTCACGGCATTAAATAAGTAATATTTGGTAAATTACTATCCGATACAAATAATAGCCAAACATCAGTAATCCGCATTCCGGATTGGCTGCCGTTTTGGCCAACGACTCGATTCATGAAAGGAGGTAACCTCATTCATGTTGTCTGTTACACCTAGATACGCCGTAAGCTCGTCTGTCCAGTATAGAAGCGCAGGAAATCACCCACAGACGAAAGCACTGGGGCACGACAGTAACAAAAAGCAGGATCATGTAACGATTAGCCAGCAAGGCCTACAGCTAAGCAATGGGAACAACGCCCTCAATAAGAATAAGATGCTGCAAAGCCTCATGGAACAAAAGCAAGCTATGCTGGAGAGACGGAACAACTATTATGCGGATGCGGTTGAAAAACTGACAGACCCGAAAGTCATGAAAGAACGACTGGATGAGATGGACAAACAGATCGAGGAAATCGATACGCAGATGAAGCAAATTCTGTTGGAAGAACAACGCAAGGCGAGAGGCACAGATGAAGAGAGCAAGGAACAGAAAACTTCTGATTCCGCCCCCCAACAAGATGACTCACCACATTCCTCACCTACCCTCCACGCTGTTTTAACGGCAACCCACGATCTCAAGAATGTACATAGTGTTAAACGCGCTCAGATTACCTTGGAATTAGAGGCTAAGGCGTGGGAACCTGCATCAAAGGACGGAGATTTTACGAGGTCAGAAGAACTGAAGCGGAAAGCCGAGGGCTTAAACGGCAAGCTGCTGAAGATGACGGCCGAGATCGACAAAAAGCTTGAGAATTCTCAAGAGGCTAATCAGGTAGAGCGTTCTTCTAACGACAAGCAATTAGATGAGCAAAAGAAAAATCCTTACCTGCAACAGCGAATGGAAAACCAACATGTATCTGGATCTACCATCGATTGGATTGCGTAACTTGTAAGCGAAAAACCTCCTTCCGCTACACATTAGTAGCTCTGGAGGTTTTTTCGATTGGTTTTCAGAGGAAAAATACCGGGAAATCTAGGGCAAATGGCTATTCATGTGGCTGTTAAACAGTTGTTTGAAACTACCCAGTTGTTCACGATACCGTTTCATCCACACTCGTCACAGCTACATTTTTCATCATATAATGAATTATTGATATATCAGCAACTCCCTACCTACCAAACATACGGAGCTGGTTAACCATATGAATATCCTTGTAACCGGAGCAACAGGTTTTCTCGGAAAAAAACTATCCCATGATCTATTAAACGAGGGTCATACCCTTTACTTACTCGCTCGAAATGAAAAAAAGGCAAACGATTTGTTACATAGCTTTGCCGAAAAGCACCGGGCACAGGTACATATTTTGCTAGGTGATGTTTCGAAAAAAGACTTGGGCGTCTCTGAAAATGATCTGGGACAGCTCAACCAAAAAATAGAGGCAATGTACCATATTGCCGCATACCTTTCCTTCGATCCCGCTCAGAAACCGCAGACGTACGAGGTAAATGTAGAGGGAACAAAAAATACATTACAATTCGCAGAAGCCATTCGCTCCCCCCGCTTTATCTATGTGAGTACGGCTTATACTATCGGCACTGAAACAGAAGGACAAGAAGCGCTGTACAACCCGGAACGCTCCTTCGTGAACAACTACGAAGAGACAAAATGCTTGGCAGAGCACCTCGTCTTCTCCTACAGCGACAAAATGGAGACCATCATTGTCAGACCTTCGATCATTATCGGTGATTCCAAAACAGGCGAAGCCGATACCAATTTTGGTTTGTATGGATTACTAAAAGGTCTTCGCGTTCTGAAAAGAAGAGCGTCCCGAGCAGAAGGCTGGGAAAATCAAAAGTACCGAATTTTGGTGGATGTCGACGTGAACTCGAACCTCGTCCCCGTTGATTATGTCTCTTCTGTCTTGCTCGCTGCACTTACCCATGGTGAGCATATGGAAATCTATCACGCTACCAATCCTGTTCCACCGACCCAACAGCTAGTGGTGGATTGTATCAAAGAAGTCTTGGATTTTCCTAATTTAGTTCCTGTTCCATTCGAAACAACCGAGCTGTTATCTGAAGAAGAGAAAGCCTTTAATGCTTCTATGAGCTTGTTCCATTCGTATTGGAAGCGGAGTATTTCTTTCCCGAATGAAAACACCAAGAAACTGCTGCAAAAAGTGGGTCAAAGCGAATTGCAGATGGATAAAGAGATGTTGATTGCGATTATGAGTGGATTTCAGAAGCAGGCTGTTCTTAGTTAGTGCAGATGAAAACCCGGATGATTGGGTTCCTCAAAACAACAGGCCGCCCTTAAAGGATGGCCTGTTGTTAAGATCGCGTCACTGACGGAACCGTTCCTTCGAGCCTGTGTCTTTTGGGACTGGCAATCAGCGGTTGCTGGACCGTGTTTCGTATGCGCCTGGTTTATGTCTAACTTTTTCTCTTAACATCGCCTGTAAAATCAGTGCAGCAACGATAGCAATCACCACGCCAAACATACCTAACCAAGTGATTGACGATAAGGATACTTGATCAACAGCGATGCCTCCAATTCCAGCCCCTGCCGCCATCGCCAGTTGCATCATAGATTGGTTCAGACCAAGCATTACCCCTGAATTATTCGGTTCAATCCGAACCAAATTATACTGTTGCGTTGGCCCGGAAGACCAAGCAGCGAAGGACCATAATACCAATATCGCGATCACCGTAAACGGTTCAGGTGAGATAGATACGGTAATCGAGAGCAAAATGAGAGCTGCAACGTGCAGAACCATTCCACCAAGTAATGTAGAAAATACTCCCCATTTGTCCGTACTGTAACCACCGAATTTGGAACCGATCAGACTAGCTAAACCGAATGCCAATAAAGCGCTACTCAACAAATTTTCACTTATATCAGCGGCTTCGAGAAGATAAGGAGATATATAAGTATAGGCAATGGAATATCCACCTAGCCAAAAGAACGTAACCGATAAACCAAGCCCGACTTTCGGATTTTTCAACAATGATAATTGTTTCGAAAGAGGTACGGGTTCATCTCCTTTTACTCGTGGGATCGTGCGGGACAGGACAAACATTGCCAAAAGTCCTGCCAGTGCAATAAACCCGAATACAGATTGCCATTCAAATGCGGCTGCCGCTACTCGTCCAAGGGGAACACCGATAATTAAAGATGCTGTAAATCCCATAATGACAGTTGCGATCGAACTTGCCTGCTTGCCTTCAGGAGAGATCTTGGCCGCGATATCTAGTGCAGTCACAACCACCATTCCAGCACCTACAGCCATGATCACACGGGCTATAATAAAGAATTCAAACCCCGGAAGAGCGAACGACAGTATATTGGCAACTACGAAAATTCCTAGTGCACTAACAAGAAGCCTCCGCCTATCCATTTTTGCCGTTATGGCCATCATCACAGGAGTTACAATGGCATAAACAAATGAAAATATAGTAACCAGCTGTCCTGCCGCTGTAATGGAGATGCCCATAGTATCCGAGATCTTATCCAGGATGCCTGAGATCACATACTCTGAAGTACCCACTAGAAAACTGACCAATGACAAAAAGTAAACCTTCCATGTATTCGACATGAATAGCACCCCTCAAAATTTAAACATATTAAGATATGTCGATATGAAGCTTGAAATAAAACTGAATACTGCATGAAGCATTCAGTTTTATTCGATCATATTTGATTGCTAAAAAAAGCGCCTATTTCACGTATTTTTTCTTCGTCCCTGGTATAGTACGTATATTTTCCAATACGCTCCGTCTTGATCAGCCCAGCGCGTTGGAGAATGGACAAATATTGGGACGCGGTTGATTGGGTCATATTCAACTTCTCAGTTATTTGACTGACGCATACCCCGATCTTTCTCATATCAACTCCTTCATGGGGTGTAAAATGTTTTTCAGGCTCTTTTAACCAATGCAGAATTTGGAGTCTAGACTCGTTGGACAGCGCTTTAAAAATTTCAATTGGATCCATACGCATTATTATATCGAGAATTGTCGATGTGTCAAGAGTTCATGCCATAACACCGCATGCTGTAGAGCGGCAGCCGAGTTAGTTGGTGTGTGCGACAGCGCGGATTTCAATCAGTTGGTGAGGAAACGCAAGACCCGACACGCCGATGAGGGTAGCAGCCGGACGATGGTCACCGACATACTCTTTGTACATACTGACGCACTGCTCGAAATGCTCTTGCGGATTTGTCAGAAAGACCTCCATCTCAGCGATGTTCGACCTTGTGACACCAAATCCGGCCAGCACGCGATCGAGATTCTCCAGCGTCTGCCGGGTCTGTGTCTCGATATCGCCCTCGCCAACGAACACACCCTGCATATCGTGGGAAAATTGCCCCGAAATGTAGATGGTACCATTGACGCTATAACCTTGTGTGACGCCGAAACCTTCTTCCCAAGCAACACCGTGATTGTAGGTTTTACCATGATTCATTTTATTCTCTCCTTTTCTCAAAGTAAGGTTAGAATAAAATGAGATCCAATAAAAAAACAGTACGCACTTTATTGATAGCTACTACCAGAAAGGATAGTGTAAAAAATGAGCATGGCTGAATATAAGGGAAAAGTTAAGAATATTCAAGATACACCTTTTGGTTATACATTGTCCGTCATAGGTGGCAAATGGAAAATGGTTATTCTTTACCTCCTGGCAGAAAACCAGCCGGTTCGCTTTAATGATCTGAAAAGACAGATTGGAGCTATTACTTATAAAACATTGAGTTCCCAACTGAAAGAATTGGAAGCAGATGGTATGGTGACGCGGAAAGAATACCCTCAAGTTCCTCCTAAAGTCGAGTACAGTCTCACACATAAAGCGGAAACACTATTACCTGTTTTGGAAGAGTTATGTGAGTGGGGAGTAAAGAACCAAAACCGCTAAATGGACCAGACTGCTGAACTCACAACATCTTCTCAGGAAACGTTACTTCAAAATAAATCAACCGACTCCGATTCCTCCAGGTTGGGTCATCCCAACCGCTACATCAGACTTTTGTATGAATAACAATGACACCCACCCATGAGAGCGGGTGGGTTTTTTCACAAGATTTCGTCCTTACTGTTTCAGTGCATCAAGCGAAGTGCGAACATGATTGGCAAACGAATAGTTATTTTTAGCATCCCAGTTGATAGACCAGGTCATAACTCCATGGAACTGCGGATAACCTGCTGGATTTTGGAGCTTGTAAGCTCCTCCAAATGACGTGCCTTTTACCAAGTATTGAAGGGCTTTTTGGATATCGGCTGGAGACGTATAGCCTCCCCCGGCAGCACTTGGAGCAGAAGGTAGCCCGATAGCGACTTGGTTCTCTCTCAAAGCTGGAAACATGTTGTTAGGGTTACGACCGATAGGGAATCCTTTCAATAGCATTTCTGCCATCGCTACTTGGAAATCAGCCGTTCCTTGCTGATACGTACGACCATCTAATGCTTCTAGCGCACCAGAATTATAGTGTTGCACGTGGATATAATTCATTCGATCGCGAAGAGCATGAATCACAGGTAGATAAGCGCCCCACGGCCCACCATAGGAAGCGTAACCTCCTTGGACATAAGCCGTTTCTGGTGCCATTGTCAAAATGAAAGATGGGCCAAATGTATTCGTGATCGTCTGAGTCGCTGAGATTAAGTTTATAATTTTTGGTGTTGTCGGATTTCTAAAATCAGTGTCCCCCGCATTGAGCGACAGGGAGCTTCCTTCCAGATCAATATCCATACCATCAAAACCATACGTTTGAATGATCGAGGTCATCGAGGTAATAAAATTTTGTTTGGCAGCTTCCGTCGTTAGCTCGACTGTCCCATTCGCTCCGCCAATCGAGATAAGGACCTTCTTCCCCTTTGATTTCAAAAAGGCGATATCCGACTTAAATTCCTCAATGGATGCATTGAACGGCACGAATCCCATTGTCGCATGATCGCCACCGACTGGTTCTGCGAATGCAACATTGATTACATCGTATTTATCTGAGACATCTCTTAGCTTGAGTACCGTAGAACCATTGTCAAAATTATGCCAGTAGCCGATCAAAACTCGTTTGGACACCGGTTCAGTTGGGGATTTGGATAAAGTGGTTACCGTTAGCGAAGCGCTGGGTGGGGATACATTACCTGCGGCATCTTTTGCCTGTATCTTGAATGAATAGGTCGTATTTGCTAGAAGCCCTGTCACGGTATAGGATGTTGTATTCGCTATACCAGCGAGTGTATCTCCGTTGTAGACGAGATACTCCTGAACAGCTATGTTATCCGTAGAAGCTGTCCAAGATAAGCTGACCGAACTACTTGATATCCCTACTTCACTAAGATTTGTGGGGGACGTAGGTGGAATGGTATCGGGAGCAGACGGACCTTGCAGTTGCCACAGTGTCGGTACGTTAGGCGGTTCCCATCCGACAAGCGATGTATGAGCAAATGTACATTTGTAATCTTGCCCTTGATACGTAACTATGTCGCCTAAGTTGTATGCGGTGTTAGGAGTCCACGGTGTCATGGCGTGAGAAGACTGCGGGAATATAGAAAAGATTAAGATAAGCGACAGTACTACCAAAAATCCTGTTTTTCTTATCAAATACATCAAACAAATCCTCCTTCATTTTTACTTGCAATAAAAAAGAGTGTCCTTTACATCTTTGCTTAACCCCCCTCATACAGATGAGCTAATATAAAGATATCCTTATATTTGTAAAAGATGTATTTTTTTGATTTATATACACATAAAAAAACCTCTATCGAGGCTTTTCGCAGAGGTGCGACCGCGTTTTTGCGGAAAATTTTCTTACGCTCCAGAATTTTCAAGCGTGATCCAGTGGCTCGGCATTGACAACGTTTTCACAGAATAATAGAATACATTTACGACAAGTTAACTATGATGGAGATTCGGAGACTCATACTTTTTGGCACTTTCATTTTTGAAAGCGCCATTAAGGTATGGGTTTTTTTACGTATATCGCCATCCTAGTTAGAAATAACTTAGGGGGAGGATTAAGATGCTCAAACTGTTTAAGCCTGCATCGCCTATTGACAGATTGCCTGACGAACAAATTGATTCTGAGTATAAAAAGCTCAGGCTTCAGGTGTTTCTCGGAATCTTCATCGGTTATGCGGCGTACTATCTCATCCGCAAAAACTTTTCGCTCGCCATGCCTTATTTGATTGAAGAAGGATATACAAAATCAGAGCTCGGTTTTGCATTATCCGCCATTTCGATTTCCTACGGGATCAGCAAGTTTGTAATGGCCATTTTTTCAGACCGAAGCAACCCGCGAATGTTCTTGCCTGCCGGTTTGATTCTTTCTGCACTTATTAGTTTATTGATGGGCGTTGTTCCTTACTTCACCTCATCCGTCACGATCATGTTTGTGATGCTGTTCCTGAACGGTTGGTTTCAGGGAATGGGCTGGCCTCCATCCGGGCGTGTCCTTGTACACTGGTTTAGTGTAAGTGAAAGAGGAAACAAAACAGCCATTTGGAATGTAGCCCATAACGTTGGTGGAGGATTGATGGCCCCCCTCGCTGTGGCAGGTGCAGCGATGTTCACCGGGCTTTCGGGTAATACCGCTTCCGGGTATGAAGGCGTGTTTATCCTGCCTGCTCTGGTTGCCATTGTCTTTGCATTCATTACGTATTTCTTAATTCGCGATACTCCGCAGTCAGTCGGCCTGCCGCCTATCGAAGAATATCGCAATGACTATCCAAACAAGGCGAAGAAAACGTTTGAAACAGAGTTCTCCACAAAAGAAATCCTTTTCAAATATGTATTGAACAACAAATGGGTTTGGGCAATCGCAATTGCAAACATCTTCGTCTACTTCGTCCGTTACGGCGTTTTGGACTGGGCTCCGACCTATTTGAGTGAGGAAAAAGGCTTTGATATGAGCAAGTCGAGCGTTGCCTACTTCTTGTACGAATGGGCAGGTATCCCGGGAACGCTCCTGTGCGGCTGGCTGTCCGATAAATTGTTCAAGGGCCGCCGTGGACCCGCAGGGTTTGTCTTTATGCTCGGCGTATTGATTGCTGTTCTGGTCTACTGGTTCAACCCACCTGGAAATTCCGTAGTCGATATGATTTGCCTGATCGCTATCGGTTTCCTGATTTACGGTCCAGTCATGCTGATTGGTTTGCAAGCCCTTGATTTTGTACCAAAAAAGGCTGCTGGAACCGCTGCAGGGCTGACGGGTCTGTTTGGTTACCTGGGCGGTACCGTCACAGCGAATGCATTGATGGGGGTTATCGTTGATGCCTCCGGCTGGGATGCAGGATTTATGTTGCTGACAGCTTCGTGCGCATTGGCTGCTCTTGTTTTTGCCCTTACATGGAATGTGCGGGGGCAGGAAGTCGTTAAAAATCATTAAAATAGCAAAAAGAAGGATGAAAATCGTTGTGATTTTTATCCTTCTTTTTTATGGCATGAATAACCAGTTCTTTCCTAGTATCCAGCTCAGAGATCAGACAAAATTACGTAAGTATTAGCCCCAAGCTCTACATCTCTCCTTAGGTATAATTCTACAGATCATTTCCCTTTATTTTGATTCATTCACTTGTCTCGGGTCTTTTGCCATACCTCATTTGTGTTCCATCACCAATTTGCCCACTTCATTTACTCCCCAAGACCAATCCGTCCCGTCTTTTTTGAGAGAGAACATGATGAAATTGCTATCACATCCGTTAGCCCAGCGACTTTTGCAGGGATCATATGTTGCAAACGTTGAAATAAGGTGTTATATTAATTGACGTATCAATTATTGATACGTCAATTAATATCAAGTCATCATGCTCAACTGACTGGATGTTGTCATTGCTTGTGGATATATGACTGAGTTCCTACTCATCTTGCCCCCGGGAGGCATTTTTCATGACACGCAAGGAATTTGAAGAGGAGCACATACTGAATCTGCTCATCGGATTAACCAATAAAATAAGTCCCAAGTTCGAACGCTGTACCGGAATCAGCTCTACTCGCCTTGCGATCTTGCAAATCCTTTGCGAATGCAACGAAATCAATCAGTCCCAGCTACAAAAGCACATCAATATCGACAGTGCTGCCATTACACGCCACCTGAAGCAACTTGAAGCGGATGGTATGGTGACCCGACACAAAAATCCAAATGATAACCGCGAAACCTTCGTTCGTCTATCTGAAGAAGGACATCATCGGATTGAAGGGTACAAAAGCGAGAAACGAAATTTTATCCAGCAGATTCTGGAAGGCTTTAGCAAGGATGAAACGCAGGTCTTAACTGATTTTCTCAAACGGATGCAAAACAACATTTGATTGTTCAAGAAAGGAGTTTGTTTTTACATGATAAACACAGTACAAAGAACAAATGATTTTCGTGAAATCACGTTTGGTCGTCGTTCTGTCAAACTTTATGATCCTGAAATAAAAATCAGCCGCGAGGAAATGATTGAGATTCTAGCGGGAGCTACACGCGCTCCATCTTCAGTCAACATGCAGCCTTGGCGCTTTGTGGTTATCGAAAGTCAAGAAGGGAAAGAAAAACTTGCAGAGCTGGCACGCTTCAACAAAACGCAGGTACTCACCTCTTCCGCCGTTATTGCCGTATTCGTCGACATGAAAAATGCAGAATATATGGATGAGATATTTGGAAAAGCTGTCGAGCTCGGATACATGCCGCAGGAAGTGAAGGAAATGCAGTTGAAAGCCGTAAAGCCTTACTACGCCAATATACCAGCCTCTGACCTGCGGGATGTCAATTTTATCGATGCCGGGCTCGTATCCATGCAATTGATGCTGGTTGCCCGTTCATTCGGCTATGACACGAACCCAATCGGCGGCTATGAAAAAGATCAAATAGCAGAAGCGCTTGATTTGGACAAGGATCGCTATCAACCGATCATGCTGATCAGTATCGGGAAAGCAGCCAAGGAAGGATACCCATCTTACCGTCTCCCTGTTGAGACAGTGACAACCTGGAAATAATTCAAATTCGTTGAAGAGAGGTAGAAAACCATGCTTATTATACATGCCCATCTGCAAGTGATACCCGCACAGGAAGAAGCCTTCCTTCAAGCGGCCAAAGCCCTGGTTGCTGCAAGCCAAGCTGAAGAAGGAAATGTGGGATACACCCTTCTGAAAAGCACAGAGCAAGAATATCACTACACCATGGTAGAAAAGTGGAAGGACGCTGACGCAGTAGCGGCGCACAATGCAAGCGCTCATTTTCAAGCTTTTGTGAAGCTAGCTCCCTCCTTTTTTGCAGCAGCTATGGAATTGGAAGTATTCGCAGGAGAGCCTGTGAAGTTGTAATTCGTGATGTACGGAAAAACAGCAAGGTTGGTCCTGCGATCAGCCTTGCTGTTTTTTTGTCCAGCAATACATGAAATGGGTAATAGCAAGCAAATAGGATCATGAACTGCTTTAAAAGGGCTGCCGCTAACAATTTATTGACAGCGCTTTCTTTATCCCTTACATTAGTAACCAATATAATATTTTTGTGATGGAGATCAGGAGATTCACAATATTTCATTTGGTACGGTATAACCTACCAGTGAAATTTGTGGATCTTTTTTTCATCCAAATGGAGGAGGAAGAACATGAAAAAACTGGTTACATCCTTGGCAGCCGCTCTCGCTATTACAACGAGCTTTGGAAGCGTATCCTTTGCCGAAGCGGATAAGATTGTCATCGCCCACCGCGGAGCGAGCGGATACTTGCCGGAACATACGCTGCCCGCAAAAGCGATGGCTTACGCGATGGGAGTCGACTACATCGAACAAGACGTGGTCATGACAAAGGACAGCAAACTAGTCATCATGCACGACCATTATCTGGACAGCGTAACCAATGTAGCGGAGGTCTACCCTGATCGAAAACGAAAAGATGGCAGGTACTACGTTATTGATTTCACTCTTGACGAGATCAAGAAACTGAAAACGACAGAGGTCTTCACAGTAGAAAACGGCAAGCAGGTACAAGACTATCCGGATCGCTTCCCTCTCTGGAAATCCAGCTTCAGTGTTCACACCTTGGAAGAAGAGATTGAACTGATCCAGGGTATGAACAAAAGCACGGGTCGTAACGTAGGGATCTATACGGAGATCAAAGCTCCCTGGTTCCACAGACACGAAGGAAAGGACATCAGCCTCGCAGTGTTACAGGTGTTGAAAAAGTACGGCTATGTGTCCAAGAATGACAAAGCGTACATACAGACTTTCGACCCCAATGAAGCAAAACGGATTCGCACGGAGCTCTATCCACATTTGAATATGAACGTGAAGCTTGTACAGCTCATGGCAGAAACCGGCTGGAACGAAACCATGATCTATGAAAACGGTAAGGGCGTTCCCTACAACTACGATTGGATGTTTGAAAAAGGGGCGATGAAAGAAATTGCGAAATACGCAGACGGCGTAGGGCCATGGAAGCCGATGATCATCAAAGAAGAGTCGACGAAAGACCACCTCATCATTACCAATCTTGTCAAAGAGGCTCATGAAGCTGACCTGGAAGTGCATCCATACACCTTCCGAGCGGATAAAGGACAAATCCCTGCCTATGCAGCAAACTTTGAGGAACTGCTCGATCAGTTCTACTTCACAGCAGGAGTTGACGGGGTGTTTACGGACTTCCCTGACCGTGCCGTTGATTTTTTACGAAGAGCGGAGTCCCAAAGCAAAACGTCCCAGTACAAGGGTAGCTGACACAGACCGCAAAGTAACTTAAAAACACCTCTTTAACACTAAAACGCCGGTATCTTGTACGCTAAGGATTACCGGCTTTAATAATTGTGGGATTCTTTTTGGGACATAACAGAGATACTATGGACCACTCGGGAGAAGGTCAAGCTAAACGGATCTATATAAACCAAAAGAGCTGCACGCCGAAGGGGACTGAACCCAATAAATGAATCAGCGGTGACCTAAGACCAGAAAATAAAGTCTTAGACTCACCGCTGCTATATTATGCTATCGAACCTGTTAGTTTAATGCTTCTTAAGGCACTCCTTAGCTCTTTATAAACACATCTTTTTCCAATGTTAATTCATGAAATGATTTCACACGTAGTTGTAAAAATGGGGTGAACAATAATGTACAAGCCGAAGCTAACAATCCAATGCCACCCGCAAATAAAGCGAACCGTAAACCCATTGCCCCCCCGATCATCCCTCCCATTAACGAACCAAGCGGTAAAGAACCCCACGAGATAAATCGAAACGTAGCATTCACGCGACCTTGCAGGGCATCGGGTACAATTACTTGACGTAAACTGATGGTACTAATGCTAAACATGGAGACACCCATTCCGAAAAGAAGCTGTCCGAGCATCATAATCAACGCCATACTTAATTCTGATCCTACTGCTAATGGAGCAAGCAAACCGCCACTTGCTGCGATCGTAGCGGAACCTACAATTGTTGGACCTACTCCAAAACGACGTACAGCCCTTTGGGCAAGCAGAGAGCCAAATAGGTACCCTACTCCTAGCGTTCCATAAATGATGCCAAGAATGCTCGCACTGATTTTGAGTTCTTGCGATGCATATAGAACATAAACACTAAAAATAACATTCCAGGAAAGGTTAAAGACTGTTGAGCAGCGCACCACTCCCCACAGCAATGGTTTTGTGTAAACTGTATGCAGCCCTTCTTTAATTTCCAGCCACATATTTTTTTGTTTTTTCGCATCTGTCACGACTGTCTCCAACTTGCGAATCCGGGCTATGTATACAGCGGATACAAAAAAGGATACCGCCGTGAACAAGATTGCAAAAGGAGCGGTGATTAACTGTTCCAGTCCACCTGATAAACCCGGCCCAGCAATTTGTGCGGTAGATTTACTTGTCTCTAGTTTGCTATTCCCATCAACAAGCTGCTCCTTGCTCACAATGGAAGGCAAAAAGGATGTATAGGCAACATCAAAAAAGACAGTACAGATCCCCACTATGAAGGCTACCAAATATAGAACTGTCATATTCAGGAATCCAGTTAAGGCTGTCAGCGGCACAATGAGCAGTAATGCACCCCTGAAAAAGTTAGCGGCGACAAGAATTGGTCGCCGGGGAAATCTGTCTATCCATACACCAGCAAGCAAACCGAAAAGGATAAATGGCGCATACTCGACAAAACCAAGCAACCCCATTTGCATGGGACTGGCCCCTAAATAGAGAGCTGCCACTAATGGCATTCCTAATAATGCAACCTGAGTCCCAAACTGTGATGCAGTTTGCCCAATCCAGAGCCTGCGAAAATCTGTGTTAGTTAACAATCCTTCCACCTTGTTACTCATGTTCGTTCCCCCATTGCCGTTCAAATTTGCATTTTAAGTATAGGGGAAATGACGTTTCAAGATCTTGCGCTTTCATTGTGAAGACCTATGTCTGCTTTTTTCGTTTATAATGCCATACATACCCTACCGTTAGCGTCGAAAAGGCAGCCTATTAATTTCGACTGCCTTTCCACATTGTTATTGAACTATCGTTCCCTTTTGTTTAACAAGTTGCTATTGGGATTGTCCTGAATATATACCGTCAAGAAACTCGATTGAGACGCGTTCTGCTTCCTTCCTAGGTACAATTTCCGAACCTTGGCGTAGACGTTGGTACATCTTGATCGTATTTTTTAGCGCGTGGTAGCAACTTTCAAAGCTGTGGATGGGAATCGTACATTTTAATTCCTCCAGTTCCTTGAGAGCGTATTTCTCGAGCTTTCGAACCCCTCTCGGGGAATGACCGTTGCGAATGAGTACCAACGGCCCTAACACTACATTGCGCATAAAAGTTAGCGTATCGATTAATTCGAATAATTCACCTCTCCCTAATTTTGTAGCGCAGTAATGCACCCATACCCAGAAGCGATCTTCGATCCATTGAGGCTGAGGGAAAGGGAGAGATGGACTTGTTTTACTGAGTATCGTTGCAATACCAGAACCTCTCTCCCAAAGAATCAGTGGGTTCTCGACTCGGGATTCGAGCTCTTCCAGTTGTACAAATTTAAGGTCGACATGAAGAGGGGCTGGGCCATATAAACAAATAAGCAATCTCGGTTCCCCGACATGCTCGCCTGTGAATGCAGAAAGTAAATTACCGAGTCTTTCGGCAATTCGGAAGCGTTGTTCCATGATCTCATTTCGAAAAGCATAATTGTAGACGATTATTAAATCCAGATCACTATACTCATCCATTTCTCCGTACGTTTGCAGGATACTTATACTCGAGAGCAAAAGAAACATACGGGGTTACCCCATTCATTAGAGACAATGCATATTTGTTTAAGGTACTTACTACCTCAAAGGCCCTTCCGCTAAAAAGTGCAAGATGCCTGTCATAAGGAACCTCACTTGTATTCTCACCCACCATATGTATCTTGCAGAACTATAAAAAAGAGTCCAGCAACAAAGCGTTCCGATGTACATCATCATACTTCTTTCTCTGCTTGGTAAACAAACCTACAACAGATTTCCAAGTGACAAGCTCCTCTCTTACCCCCCCCCCGAATAAACCCCCAGAAATCTCCTCTTATGAGCCTCCAATTGTGGACGGTACAACTTCCCTCCACCACGCTTCATCTCAAATAGGACGGACAGTGAGCCGTTACGAGCATAAAGGAACCTGTCAGGTATACCCTCCCTCTCTTCATCCCCATCGTCCTCGGCAACCCTACGTCATCCTGCCCATTAGCTTAACGAGGCTTCCGGATCACCTCCAGAAGCCTCTGTTGTTTTGGTAAGCTATCGTACCCGTTAGTTCTTAGTTAGCACTTATCTTGAACAGAGTATGATTTACCCCATTGCATGAATTTCTCCCAAATCAATTCATCAAATACGGCGTCTCTTATAAAAATGCATGACTTCCTCGAGATCATTACTGGTTAACAGTTCTTTAGAAGAAAGAATACTATTTTCTAGACGTTGTTCAAAAAATCTCATTACGATCCTCCTAATCGGGTTCGTTTACAGTATCGGATACCATATTTCTTAAAATATCTTGCCCGTTATTTCAATAAAACAAGGAGCAGCTGCGGTAGCATCCTGCTCTCTGGGTATTTCACTAACGATACCGGGAAGGATGATCATGAGATTTGGGCCAGGCCATCGTACAGCATACAAAGATAGCGGAATGATTCATTATGTTACACAACAACCGGTGATTCAAGTTAATCGTTTCATCTGAACGGGAAGGGCAGAGCAATAACGACAGGTCCTATTCCAATAGTTCTTTGGCTCCGTTCATCACTAAGGGCATAGTCTGTTTAACGAATGATTCCGCACTTATTAGACGCCCCTCATTGTTCCAAACGTAAGCCGCCCCATAAATCCCCCAACTTAACATGATAGAAGCAGTATTTATTAAGAATTGCGCGTTTGGAGTCGCTAGCCTCTTGTCTTTGTCTATAAAGGAAAGAAGTATCGCTTGAATTTTTTCCTTTACTTGAATTTCGAATACAGGTACAAGCGATGTATTTCTTCTTTTGCACATAGTGCTTAAACCCTCGTGAAATTCGCATACCCCCAGAAAAATACTCTGAATTGTTTCTTCATTTAATTCTTCGTGACCGCTTATTCTACGATTTATGATTGTCATAAATGATTCCATTAGTCTGGCCTCAAGAATTTCAAATTTGTCTACAAAGTGCGCATAAAAAGTCGCCCTGTTAACAGTAGCCCTCTCTGCAATATCCCTAACGGTTATCGATTCAAAGTCTTTTTCTTGAATTAATGAAGCAAAAGCGTCTTGAAGGAGTCGCCGTGTACGTATCACACGAGGATCAGCTTCATTCTTTTTAATTGTCATGGTTAAGATCTCCCCAGTAAAACGACATTATAGAAATGGTGTCGTCTATACAACGGTTTATGGTTATTGATGATTGCGTACCATTCGGTTGCTATTATAGCATACAAATACAACACATGTTGTTCAAGCAACTAATGTTGTATTGAAACAAAACAGGAGAGTGAATTATGAAGAGCACATGGAAAGTTTACGTTCTAGCCTTGATCAGCTTTTTAGTTGGAACATCCAATTACATCATTTCCGGGATATTAGACCGAATCGCAGAGACGTTGGGAACAAGCGTTGCGGCAGCAGGCCAGCTCATTACGGTTTATTCCCTGGCCTATGCGGTCGGCACGCCTATTTTGATGGCGCTGACGGCCAAAATAGACCGGCGCAAGCTCCTACTTTATTCGCTTGGCCTCTTTATTGCCGCAAATCTGCTCACATTTATATTGTCCGGCTTCGGTTTCTTCATTGCCGCGAGAATCGTTACTGCATTAGGTGCCGGGGTGGTCACAGTTAACGCGCTCAGCATCGCCGCAAAAATCGCTCCGCCAGGTAAGCAGGCCAGCGCCATCGCCAACGTCACCATGGGCATTACCGCATCGCTCATCATCGGCGTCCCGCTCGGCAGAATGGTAGCCTCGGCTTTTGGCTGGAAAGCGGTATTTCTGGCCATCGCAATTGTCGGGGTCATCGCTATGCTTGTCATTGCTGCTGTTCTTCCACGTATGCAGGGAGACAAGCCTGTTCCTTTGATCAATCAATTTGCTTTGTTAAAAAAACCTCAGGTTTTGGTTGCTTTAGCAATTACTTTTTTCTGGTTGGGAGGATATTCCCTCGCCTATACCTACATCTCCCCTTTTCTGCTAGAGGTGACTCATTTAAATGATTCATTGATTAGCGCCGCTCTGTTCGTGTTCGGCATTGCCAGTTTGATTGGCTCGAAAGTCGGCGGCTACAGCGCGGATAAACGGGGCATCAAATACACGCTCGTATCAGGGATGGTGCTTCACGTCATTTCGTTAATTTTGCTATCCTTAGTCGGACAGTCGGTTATTGCTGTATTCGCCATTTTGATCCTCTGGTCTTTTTCCGCTTGGTCATCCGCTCCCGCGCAGCAATTTAACCTGGTTTCGCTTGTTCCTGAATCCTCGGGCGTCATGCTGAGCTTGAACAGTTCCATGATGCAGCTTGCCATGGCTGTCGGCGCAGGAATCGGCGGGCTGATCGTTAACCATATTTCTTTGGCATCCATTACCTGGTTCGGGGTACTCGGCGTACTCATCGCCATCATTACCGTGTTTGTATTGTCTAATATGGCATCACGGCATTCGGTGGTTCAATCAGCGGATTAAGAATATGCTAACCATGGAATATTTGATAAAGGTGTTCTGTGAAAATAAAGTTTTAGACTGGGTCCAATAAATAATGCAGCGACAGAACAAGACTTGATAAATAAAGTCTTAGACTGCCGCTGTTGTTGTTCAATTATCGATCCCCGTTAGTGCAGTAACACGTTTCGATCTACACCAGTTTTCTTTTTTCATTCCTCTGTTTAACACCAACAATTATCAATAGAATTACAAAGACTATCAAGATGATCGTAGATATTAATTTTGATAATGATTCCCACGCTTTTAATTCGTAAAGATCATCGATCGCTGTATATATGTTAGTCGTTCCCAAACAATAACTGGCTTTTAGATATTCCTTAGTTTGTTCATTGTCGGTTCCATAGTTAGCATAAACAATATAAGTTGATCCCTCTTTAAATTGAATGCCACAGGAACCAAGATCATCTTTTAGGGTCAGAACCTCTGTATCAACATTTTTTAAAGCATCTTGCACTTTAAACTGGATGTTTGTATGAAAAGCATCTGTCGTTCGCTCTTGCTGAATACTAATAACCTTACCAACAAACGCATAATCTGATAACTTAACACTATCTTGCGCAGTATCAGGAAAGTCACAAGAACATGCAAACCCATCATTCGGGAGAGAAAAAACAAAAGTAAATAAAATAAACCATATCGTTAAGGTTGTCCGTCCATGGACAAGGAATAACCGGGTATAGGCCGCCCTCCGTGGTTTTTGGGAGGCTTTGTTTTTACGGTAGTAGTAGGTTGCTTCAAAAATGCCGACAATACGTAGCACCATTTTGGCTGTGTACCCCAGCTGTATCCACTTGTCGGCTATTTCCATTTTGTCTGATAAGCTGGGTTCACCTTTTTTACAAAATCACGAAGGATCGCGATTTCCCAATCCTTTTCTCCAAGTAATTTCTTCAATTTATCATTCTCGGTTTCAAGTTCACGAAACTCTCCTGGGCTTGGTGTATAGCTCGTTACAGCTTTGGCTTCGGCAGAAGTGTTTTGCCAATCTACGTGTTTGGAATCACGAATCCAACGATTTAGCATTTTGACGTCTATCCCATGCCGTCTGGCTACCTGGCTTGCATTTCCTGCTTCTTGTGCTATTGCACCAGTTGTTGTTTGAACTCGATTGAATAGCGTTTCCGTTGCATAAAAAATCCCCCTCTGTTCTTCTGATATCAGCTTAACAAGATAAGAGGGTATGACTCAAATCCAATTTTGGGGCTTAAGAGAATCGTCATGGTCTACTTTCTGATCAATTAAACCTTCTTCTTCATATTCTGGTCCCGTAAATTGAACAGTTTCAAAGCTATCACTCTCCCCCAGAAACTGTCGTAACTGACCAGAAAAATTCCCTAACGTAATTGTCTTTTGTAAGTTGACATTGAACACACCTGTTGCAATTAAGTGATATACAACTGGAAGTATATATCGAAAATCCACACTAGCCGTGAAGCTTCGAGCTATATCTAAGACAGATGAAGTTTCTAAATAAGATAGATTATTAATAACTTGATCCACCCATTGCGAATAACTTTTTCTTTTCTTAAGGTAAGGATTTAAGAATTTAAGATTGCGTACTACGACTTCAGGTAATGTCTTCGGATAAATCACGCTATACTTCCAATTTTGAGAGAATGCTAATTTTTCACATCGACTATTACATAATTTAAAAATCTCTGTCTCCATATCGGGTGAATTCTTAATTTGATACAAGTGAGAACTGAGCCTTGACGAAATACGAGTACATCTGGAACATGAAACCATTGCTTTATGGACGTTTATCGGTTGGTCATAATATCGAACGGAGGCCTGATCGAGTTCTAGAAAGTAATAAAATAAGCATTCGGCTAATGAATGGTACGCTACATCCCTACTCATTTTGTAGCTTGCTATAGACCCGATTACATGGGGTTTGTTGTGGCTCCCTTTGTTATCAACTTTACGTTTTGGTGCGTAGAGCTTGTCCTCTTTACTCCAATTACGATTTGACCAATCCAAAACGCTCCCCCCTGTTTATTCGCCCCGAAAAGTGTCGAGACTTGTTCCATACGATTTCTCACATGATCTCACACCTAAATTATCCGATTAATACAAAAATAACTAATTTCTTTCATTTTTAAACACAAAAAAAGCCTTGCTACAGTAAGGTGATACTGCAGCAAGGCTGGGCCAGCATATGTTACAACGGGTGACAAAGTATCTTCCCAAAGGTGACAAACTATATTACTACCCACAACAGGATGTTCTTATTCCCTTCAACTCTACTCAACCGTCACACTCTTCGCCAAGTTCCGTGGTTTATCCACGTCAAGGCCGCGAGCGACAGAAGCGTAGTAAGCAAGTAATTGCAATGGAATGACGGTCAGAATCGGTGTGAGCATTGGCAGAGTGGCTGGCATGTAAATGACCTCATCCACACTCTTCGCCAGGTCGTGGTTGCCTTCAGTCGCAAAGCCCAGTACATGAGCGCCGCGAGCTTTTACTTCCACGATGTTGCTTACCGTTTTTTCGTAGATGTCTGGTTGCGTAGCCAAAGCTACAACTGGAACATTATCTTCAATCAGCGCAAGTGTACCGTGCTTCAGCTCACCAGCTGGATACGCTTCAGAGTGAATGTAGGAGATTTCCTTCAGCTTCAGAGAGCCTTCCAGCGAAACCGCATAGTCGAGGCTGCGGCCGATGAAGAACAGGCTGCTTACCTCTTTTGTGCCCTCCGCAAAGCGACGAATTTGATCATCGTTATTCAGCATGGAAGCGATTTTGCCAGGGATCTCGCTCAGGTGTTCAACGACTTCAGCAACCTCAGCAGCCGCCATGGTGCCTTTTACTTGAGCCAGATACAGGCTGAACAAGTACAGGGCAACGACTTGGGAGGTGTATGCTTTCGTAGATGCTACCGCTACTTCCGGACCAGCCCACGTAAAGATCACTTCGTCAGCTTCACGAGCTACAGAGCTGCCTACCACGTTGGTGATAGCCAATACCTTCACGTTGCTCTTCTTCGCCTCACGCAGCGCAGCCAGCGTATCTGCTGTCTCACCAGATTGGCTGATGACGATCATCAGTGTCTTGTCTGTGTAGATCGGATCACGGTAACGGAACTCGGAAGCGACTGCTACCTCTACAGGTACGCGAGTCCACTTTTCGATAACATCCTTACCGACGAGACCTGCGTGCATGGAAGTACCGCATGCCACGATGTAGATGCGATCGTATGCCGCCAATTCCACATCGCTCATTTTCAGCTCAGGCAAAATCACTCGCTTATTGTCCTCGTCAATGCGGGCACCCATGGTATCGCGAACAGCTTGAGGCTGCTCGTGCATTTCCTTGAGCATGAAGGAATCATATCCGCCTTTTTCTGCTTGTACCAAATCCCACTCGACATGGAACAGTTCCCGCTCGATTTTCTCGCCGGTCTCTGCGTTCATCAGTTCCACACCATCGCGAGTCAACACAGCCATTTCGCCTTCGTTCAAAATGTACACGTCACGTGTATGCTCCAAAATAGCCGGGATATCCGAACCGATAAAGCTCTCGCCTTGACCCACACCAACTACCAGCGGGCTAGCCAATCGAATCGCTACCAGCTTCTCTGGCTCGTGCTGCGTCATGATTCCCAATGCATAGGCACCACGCATGCGTTGAACAGCACGACGAGCTGTAGAAACGATATCGCCATCGTACATGTCCGCGAGCAAGTGAGCAATAACTTCGGTATCTGTCTCAGAAGTGAACGTGTAGCCTTTTGCCAGCAGCTCTTCTTTCAATGGCAGGAAGTTTTCGATGATCCCGTTGTGAACGACTGCAAAAGCCGATTTCTCGTCTGTATGTGGGTGGGAGTTCTCGTCAGACGGTTTTCCGTGTGTTGCCCAACGTGTATGCCCGATTCCCATAGAACCAGTCAATGGCTTCGACTCCAAACGACCTTCCAGAACAGCCAGACGTCCCTGAGCTTTTGAGTACTCCAAGCCGTTTTCGTTCACGACAGCAACCCCTGCTGAATCATAGCCGCGATACTCCAGCTTGCGAAGTCCTCCGATTACGATATCTTGCGCTTGTTTATTTCCAATATATCCAACGATTCCGCACATAAGTGTATGGTCCCCTTCCAATTTGGCGAGGGACTTCCACCCGAACAATGGTACGGGGGTGAGTCCCCCGCCATTCCATGTTTTTATATGGTCATACTGTTTCATCTATTTCGGCAATGGCAAATAACGTATCACACACAAGGTTTTGTCCACCAGATCACCCTGATGTTTTGTCCCTGCGCTCTGCGGCAGTGATACTGCTGCCGGGAGGTATCCGCCGAATCCTTCGATAAACCTCCACCTCGTCCACTGGGCTCCATGTCGGGCAGCCTCAGTGCTGGCGCTTTTCAATCGTCTGCATTTGATTTACGATGCTTGTTCTTTTTTGCACAACCCCTCCCATTTTTTTCTTTCTTGGTGCTAGCGCACATGAACACTGTACCACAGATTATGAAGAGCGACAACATCTCGTCGTCGTATTTTAGTTGTATGCAAAAGGGAGCGGCATCGAAACCGCTCCCTGCAACTTTTTACACTAATTTTACACCAGTTCTTGTTTGACCACGTCAACGATCCGATTCACGAGCCCTTCCAACTGTGACGCATCTGGGCCTTCTGCCATGACACGTACGATTGGCTCTGTTCCGGACGGACGAACCAGAACGCGACCATTGCCAGCCAAATCTTCTTCCACGTCACGGATGGCCTGCGCAATAGCTTCATTGCCATTCAGCTTTGACTTGTCCTCTACACGGACATTGATCAAAAGCTGCGGATATTTGACCATCACTTGTTTGAGCTCGGACAACGGCTTGCCAGACTCCTTGATGATGTTCAAGAGCTGCAGACCCGTTAACAGACCGTCTCCTGTCGTATTGTAGTCCAGGAAGACAATATGACCGGACTGTTCGCCACCGAGATTATAACCTCCGCGCAGCATCTCTTCAACTACATAGCGATCCCCTACAGCAGTCTTCGTCGTATTGATGGAGCACTCCTCCATCCCTTTGAAGAAGCCCATGTTGGCCATTACGGTCGTAACAACTGTATTGTTGTTGAGCTTTCCTTTTGCCTTAAGTGCTCGTGCACAGATCGCCATAATATAGTCGCCGTCGATGATTTCACCATTATCATCTACTGCAATACAGCGATCCGCGTCCCCATCAAAGGATAGACCCAAGTCAGCTTTATGCTTCAAAACTTCTTCTACTAGACGTTCAGGATGCGTTGAACCGCATTGGTCATTGATGTTGATTCCATTCGGATTCGCACCAATCGTGATCACTTCAGCGTCCACATCCGCAAACAGACGAGCTGCCAATGATGAGACAGCACCATTTGCACAGTCCAGGACTACCTTCAGACCGTCAAATCGCTCAGATACGGTACTCTTTAAATGAGAGAGGTACTTTTGACCACCCTCCAGGAATTCCAGAACCGTCCCGATTTGTTCGCCTGTTGGTCGAGGCATAGTATCCTCTGTCGCGTCCAAATACTGTTCTACTTCAGCTTCCACTTCGTCGGACAGTTTAAAACCGTTGCTACCGAAGAACTTGATTCCGTTATCCGGAAACGGATTGTGAGAGGCGGAGATCATAACACCCGCATCTGCACCAAGTGCACGTGTGAGATACGCTACCCCCGAGGTGGAGATAACACCCAATCTGACCACTTCTGCTCCAACCGATAACAGCCCAGCCAAAAGTGCGTTTTCCAGCATTTGTCCGGAAATGCGCGTATCGCGCCCAATCACCACTTTTGGTTTCCCTTCCTGCTTGTGTCTGGTAAGAACGTAACCGCCAACGCGTCCGATTTTAAATGCCAGTTCGGGTGTCAGTTGTGTATTTGCTACACCGCGTACACCGTCTGTTCCGAAATACTTCCCCATGATTGTCCCTCATTTCCTTCCTTGTGCACACAACAGCTTATGTCTACCTTTGCTTGTTCGTGATTTGAATTGTGACCTTTTTCGGTGCACTCGCAGAAGTCTTGATATACTCCGACTGATTGAAGATGTAATTCAATGGTACTTCGTATACACCCGCCGGCATATTGCTGACATCTGCTACGACCTGCAAGTCTTCATGACTCAACTGATTCAGCACTTCTGGTGCGCCGATCACGTCGAAGTCGATTGTAGACATCTCCTGGCCATCGGTGGATAGTACCTTTGCTTCCATGCTTTCTGATAGCCCGCTAATGCGAATCGGAATCTTGTCCAAACGCTTGGTCGTTGATTGAACGACTTTCAGCGATACGGTCAAATACTCCGGCTCTACCTTCACAATATTATCCATTAACGGTATCTTTAGCTCTATATCGCGATCTGATGTAATGTTGCCGAGATCGATTTCCGGCCCTGGGTATGTGTTGGATTTGATGCCATCAATGACTTCCTTCGGTCCATAGACCGTGACCTCTTCCACATTCATACCCATACTAGCCAAACTATATCCATTCGGCAATTCATTCGTCAAGTTTAATTTGATTGGCACTTTGGCAAACGGACTCGTTACGGGGATGTTGACTTCTACCGTAAGTGGCACCACATCCGCCCCTTGAATCACGTTTCCAGACTTGTCCACGACTTTGAGCGGAACCGTTGTTTTGATTGCGGAAGTAGCCCCTTCCAGGTCAACCGAAGCCTTAACTGCTGCTACCTTATTCACTTGGCTTTCAGGTACCCTTACAAGTGCTCTAAACGGCTTTACAATAGGCTCTCCTGCCGTATAACCTGGAGCGACCTGTCCCAATTTCTCCACGGAAACTTCACGCTCAACGGTCTTCTTCTCTTCCAAGGTGATTTCCACGATATTCGGGATGATCCCTACCTTGACTTCATCCGGGAATCCCTTGTACTGGACAGGTACACGATGTGTTCCTTTGCCCAGGTTCGTCGCATCGACATACACTTCCCACGATTCCTCCGGGAAGAAATTGTGTCGATAAAAAGGATTATTGCTTTCCAAGGCGACCTTTACCGTTCGTTGCTGCTTAACCACCTGATAACGATCAGTATCGTATTTCACATGCAAATTGACACTATCAATAAAAGTTGGCTGACTTGCCTCAGGGGTCGTCGTTTGTTCGGCTTCCAGATTGACAATCATCCACGTCATGATAGCCAAAAGCAACGCAACAGCACGTGCAAACCAGTGACTGTTTAACCATTTATCCATGTTTTCGCCTCCATTGCCAACGACTTCCCATGGATTTGCCTTTGGACAGAGGCTGAAGCTGTTCTGTCAGCATCTCTGCCAGTTGCGCCTCCGTCAGATTCCGATTCATTGCTCCATGCGCGGCAAAGGACACCTGACCAGTCTCTTCGGATACGATGATCGCAATGCCATCGGAAACCTCACTTAACCCTATTGCCGCTCGATGGCGCGTACCCAACTCCTTCGAGATGGAATTGTTTTCAGACAGTGGAAGATAACAGGCAGCAGCCATAATCATGTCTTTTCTCATAATGACTGCACCGTCATGCAACGGTGTATTCGGGATAAAAATATTGATCAACAGCTCCGAGCTGACTCGCCCGTTAATGCCAATACCCGTTTCCACGTAGTCATTTAGTCCCGTCTCTCTCTCAATGACGATCAATGCACCAATACGACGCTTGGCCATGTACGTAACCGATTTGCCCACTTCTTGAACCAAGCGGCTAACCGCCTCGTCATCCTGCGTACTGCTTGAACGGGAAAAAAGCTTGCCTCGACCAAGCTGCTCCAGTGCTCGACGCAACTCCGGCTGGAAGATGATGACGACCGCCAAAACCCCGAATGTAAAAGCTTGATTCATCAGCGCGTGCAGTGCCGTCAGTTGAAAATATTTACTGAGGAACCATGTGATGACGATGACCATAATCCCCTTCAGCAATTGTACGGCGCGCGTCCCGCGAATAAGCATAATGATTTTATAGAACACGTATGTAACGAGTAAAATATCCGTTGCATACCGTAGCAAATCCCCATAATCCATGGATATCGATATCATAACGAAGCCCCCATATCTCGCTCCATCTAATGAAGTCAGTCTATCTTCTGCGGAAAAAGCACGGCTCCACTGCCGTGCTCTGATAGCTGTACTCTCTATTTTCTCTTATGGCAAGATCGGAAGCAAGTCATTTCCAATATTTTTCACCTCATACCAAATCCAATCTACGATCGCTTCGATTGATTCGGTATTTCCCACGACTTGGGCGGTAGATGCCACGAACACTTTTCCTTCAATAGCCACAACATTTCCTGTTACATGACCTCGAACATCTACGTTTCCGTTGCGGACAACCAAGTCTCCATCAATATTGGTTCCTGCTGGCACAACTACGACATTGCGTTCACGATCTATTTTTAATTTATCCAAATTAGCAGAGGATACCTGTAGAGTGTCATCCCGATCAAACCAACTGTTGAATACACTGCCGGTCATCAAAAAGAGAAATACCGCTGCAGCTGTCAAAAACGGGTGATTACGAAGCCATCCTGATAACAGATTCGCTTTCGTCGGCGCAGGCAATTGCGCAAGTACACGAGCTGTAAAATCAGAAGAGACATGAATATGTGAAGCGCTTTGAACAAAAGCGATGGCTCTCTGCAACTCATGCATATGCTGACGACAACTCACACAAGACTTTATATGTGTTTGCAATTGCAGATTGGCTAATTCATCAGTGTCCCCATCTAGATATTCGTGAATGAGGCAGATCATATCCCGGCATTCCATCGTGATTTTCTCCTTTCTCACATCAATCGCAACTTGCTGCGTAATGCTTCCCTTCCTCGGTGAATACGCGTCTTGATTGTCGTTATGGGAAGCTTTACGATATCGCTGATCTCCTGCAACGACAAATCCTCGATATAACGCAAGATCATAATCGAGCGATATTTGGGCTGTAAGTGAGACAAAGCATCTTGCACCGTCTCCTGCAGCTCCTGCGTTACGACTTTGTCCTCCGGTGTTCGCTCGTTAGAAGACAGGCGTGAATACCAGTCCAGGCCTTGCCCTGGTTCGGTTTCTTCATCCAATGAAAAGTCAGGTCGTTTTTTCCGGCCACGGTCGATACATAGATTGGTCGCGATCCTGTAGATCCACGTGGAGAACTTATAGCTGTCATCGTATGAATGCAAATTGGCATAGACACGCAAAAATGTTTCTTGCGCGATGTCCTCTGCATCCTGACGGTTTCCCACCATACGATATGCGAGCTGAAATATCTTGTCTTTATAAATCTCGATTAACTCCGCAAAAGCTTCACGGTCTCCACGTTTTGCCCGCTGAGTCAACCGTTTCTCTACAAAATCCATGCGATCCTCCCCACAATACCGTAATCCTATATACGGATGATACTGCATATGGTTTCATTTTTAATCTTGTGTTTGTGCGGATAATTTGTTGGGAAATAGAGGAATAAGCGTATGGCTTTCCTCTATATATAAGTAATGATAGCTCATTTATCTCACGGGTGGAAAGGAGAGTGCAACGATTGTCAAAAAAAGACGTTCTCCTCGAGATTGAAATGCTGCGAAAAGAACTGAACGATCAGTACAAAAAACAAGCCTGCATTACTCCAGAATTAGTTACGCTAAGCGTACAACTGGACCAGCTATTAAATAAACTTCGACTCCATCCTTAGAATGTACAGCTTTCCCCCATCAATGTAAAGATGCGGTAAAACAAAAAAAGAGGGCCAAAAGCCTCTCTTTTTTCATGATCTTCTTTATTTAGTTTACAGTAATTTATCACCAAAAACAGAACTCATCAAAGCGACTGCAACGCGAGCTGTCATGTTTTCTCGGTCAAGAATCGGGTTGACCTCTACGAATTCAGCAGAGCAAAGAATATCTGCATCTGCCAGCATTTCCAATGAGACATGCCCTTCGCGATAGGAGATACCACCTATTACGGGCGTCCCTACTCCTGGAGCATCGTGTGGATCAAGTCCATCCAAGTCGAGGCTCAAATGCACGCCATCTGTATTTTTGGACACATGCGCAATTGCTTCATCCATCACACGAGCCATACCCAATTTATCAATTTCATGCATGGTGAAAACCTTCATGCCAATACGCTTGATCAATTCACGCTCACCTTGGTCCAGATCACGCGCACCGATGATGACCACGTTTTCTGCCTTCACCTTTGGTGTATATCCCCCAATGTTCGTCAGACGCTCATGTCCATACCCCAAGCTCGCTGCCAAAGGCATACCGTGAATATTTCCCGATGGAGAAGTGGCACCCGTATTCAAATCACCGTGAGCATCAAACCAGATCACACCCAGGTTTTTTACGTGCTTAGCCACACCTGCTATGGTTCCCAGGGCAATGCTGTGATCGCCACCCAATACAAGCGGGAATCGACCAGCAGTCATGATATCGCTTACAACATTGGCAAGCTTCTCATTGGCTTCCACGACTTCATCCAGGTATTTATGGTTTTCCGTCTCGGTGAAGTGATGAGGACGCGTTACAAAAATATCTCCTCGGTCTTCAATGTTGAAACCCATCTTTTCCAGGCGGGCTACAACACCTGCATAACGGATAGCGCTAGGTCCCATATCAACTCCACGGCGGTCTGCACCTAGATCCATCGGTACACCAACAATGCTCATGTTTTTGTTCATAAAAGTGCCACCCTTTCCTTCGTTCATCATTCTCTACTCCTATATTGTAGCCCCGGAAAGTAAAATGACTCAACTCGACATGATTTTGCATAAATAACCTGTCGGACATGCTTTATCAAAAACACAAAAAAACGAGCAACCATGTCGGTTTCTCGTTTCTAAAAAGCATATGGAGCGGGTGATGGGAATCGAACCCACGCGACCAGCTTGGAAGGCTGGAGTTCTACCATTGAACTACACCCGCATATAAAAATGGTCGGGAAGACAGGATTCGAACCTGCGACCCCTTGGTCCCAAGCCAAGTACTCTACCAAGCTGAGCTACTTCCCGATAAGTGGCGTGCCCTGAGAGATTCGAACTCCCGACCTTTTGATTCGTAGTCAAACGCTCTATCCAGCTGAGCTAAGGGCACATATTTTGATTTTTAAAAAACTGGTGAGCCATGAAGGACTCGAACCTTCGACCCTCTGATTAAAAGTCAGATGCTCTACCAACTGAGCTAATGGCTCGCAAAATGGCTGGGGTACTAGGATTTGAACCTAGGAATGACGGAGTCAAAGTCCGTTGCCTTACCGCTTGGCTATACCCCAACAACCCGCAAAATAAAAAAATGGTGGGGAGAGACGGATTCGAACCGCCGAACCCGGAGGGAGCAGATTTACAGTCTGCCGTGTTTAGCCACTTCACTATCTCCCCATTTTTTTATGGTGGAGGCTGACGGGATCGAACCGCCGACCCTCTGCTTGTAAGGCAGATGCTCTCCCAGCTGAGCTAAGCCTCCAAATCCCTGACAAAGTGACGAGTATGCTTAGGAGCATACTCTGATAACTCTGCAGGTACCTTAACCACTGTTAAGGTGTTTTTAAGTGACCCGTAGGGGATTCGAACCCCTGTATGACAGCGTGAAAGGCTGCTGTGTTAAACCGCTTCACCAACGGGCCAAGATCATAAGAATACTTCTGGTGCTCCCGACAGGAATCGAACCTGCGACCTCTTCCTTACCATGGAAACGCTCTACCGACTGAGCTACAGGAGCATAATATGGCTCCTCGGGACGGACTCGAACCGCCGACCGATCGGTTAACAGCCGATTGCTCTACCAACTGAGCTACCGAGGAACGTTGAAGGGTTGTTCCTTCAAAACTGAATACGCATGATTGCTAAGAGTGTGTGGATAAGTCCTCGACCGATTAGTATTCGTCAGCTCCACGCGTTACCGCGCTTCCACACCGAACCTATCAACCTCATCGTCTATGAGGGGTCTTACCAGCTTGCGCTGTGGGAAGTCTCATCTTGGAGGGGGCTTCACGCTTAGATGCTTTCAGCGCTTATCCCGTCCGCACATAGCTACCCAGCTGTGCCACTGGCGTGACAACTGGTGCACCAGCGGTGCGTCCATCCCGGTCCTCTCGTACTAAGGACAGCTCTCCTCAAACTTCCTACGCCCGCGACAGATAGGGACCGAACTGTCTCACGACGTTCTGAACCCAGCTCGCGTACCGCTTTAATGGGCGAACAGCCCAACCCTTGGGACCTACTTCAGCCCCAGGATGCGATGAGCCGACATCGAGGTGCCAAACCTCCCCGTCGATGTGGACTCTTGGGGGAGATAAGCCTGTTATCCCCAGGGTAGCTTTTATCCGTTGAGCGATGGCCCTTCCATGCGGAACCACCGGATCACTAAGCCCGACTTTCGTCCCTGCTCGACTTGTAGGTCTCGCAGTCAAGCTCCCTTCTGCCTTTACACTCTACGAATGATTTCCGACCATTCTGAGGGAACCTTTGGGCGCCTCCGTTACCTTTTAGGAGGCGACCGCCCCAGTCAAACTGCCCACCTGGCATGGTCCTCTCGCCCGATAAGGGCGACGAGTTAGAAACTCCGTACATCAAGGGTGGTATCCCACCGACAGCTCCACAGAGGCTGGCGCCCCTGCTTCTCAGCTTCCCACCTATCCTGTACATGATGCACAAAGTTCCAATACCAGGCTACAGTAAAGCTCCATGGGGTCTTTCCGTCTTGTCGCGGGTAACCTGCATCTTCACAGGTATTATGATTTCACCGGGTCTCTTGCCGAGACAGCGCCCAAGTCGTTACGCCTTTCGTGCGGGTCGGAACTTACCCGACAAGGAATTTCGCTACCTTAGGACCGTTATAGTTACGGCCGCCGTTTACTGGGGCTTCGGTTCAAAGCTTCGCTTGCGCTAACTCATCCCCTTAACCTTCCAGCACCGGGCAGGCGTCAGCCCCTATACTTCGCCTTGCGGCTTCGCAGAGACCTGTGTTTTTGCTAAACAGTCGCTTGGGCCTTTTCACTGCGGCCCCCTCGGGCTATTAACCCTACCGAGGCGCCCCTTCTCCCGAAGTTACGGGGCCATTTTGCCGAGTTCCTTAGCAAGAGTTATCCCGCGCACCTTAGGATTCTCTCCTCGCCTACCTGTGTCGGTTTGCGGTACGGGCACCTTGTTCCTCGCTAGACGCTTTTCTTGGCAGTGTGAAATCAGGGACTTCGGTACTTAAATTTCCCTCGCCATCACAGCTCATGCTTAACGGTGTGCGGATTTGCCTACACACCACACTTACTGCTTGGACGGCCATCCAGTAGGCCGCTCACCCTATCCTCCTGCGTCACGCCATTGCTCAAGCGGAACAGAGGTGGTACAGGAATATCAACCTGTTGTCCATCGCCTACGCCTTTCGGCCTCAGCTTAGGTCCCGACTAACCCTGGGAGGACGAGCCTTCCCCAGGAAACCTTAGGCTTTCGGTGGACAAGATTCTCACTTGTCTTTTCGCTACTTACACCGGCATTCTCACTTCCAAGCGCTCCACCGCTCTTTCCAGTACGGCTTCACTGCTGCTTGGAACGCTCCCCTACCCAGTCCGTAAGGACTGCCATAGCTTCGGTGATACGTTTAGCCCCGTTACATTTTCCGCGCAGAGTCACTCGACCAGTGAGCTATTACGCACTCTTTAAATGGTGGCTGCTTCTAAGCCAACATCCTGGTTGTCTGGGCAACTCCACATCGTTTCCCACTTAACGTATACTTGGGGACCTTAGCTGATGGTCTGGGCTGTTTCCCTTTTGACGATGGATCTTAGCACTCACCGTCTGACTCCCGGACATAAGTCATTGGCATTCGGAGTTTGACTGAGTTCGGTAACCCGATGAGGGCCCCTAGCCCAATCAGTGCTCTACCTCCAAGACTCTAAATTCCGAGGCTAGCCCTAAAGCTATTTCGGGGAGAACCAGCTATCTCCGAGTTCGATTGGAATTTCACCGCTAGCCACACCTCATCCCCGCACTTTT
>NZ_CP030117.1:205000-265000 GCF_001039275.2 Brevibacillus brevis | reverse complement strand
TGCAATTGCATGACTTGCCAGACGTTACAAAACAATAGTGGGACAAGCATGGACAAAGTGGCACGCACATTATCTTCCTTCAATGCCGGAATCCATTCTAGTGCCGTAACGACAAACATAAAGAACGTCGTCGGTATCCATGCAGATTTATTGGTCAGACTCACTTTTCCATATGCGGTAACAATAGCGACAATCAATAATAGCGTTGGCTCAATAAAGTACGTGCCAAATCCTTTTCCTTCACCGAAGGACGTATAGCGTAGATAAATCATATCGAAAAAGACAAACAAAATAAGAAATACTTGGACACTTTTCCACAGGGAAGGTGTTTTAAATATCGTTTTAGCGAAATAATTAATCGTCATATACGCAAAAAAACCCATCTGAGCCACAATACTAATGGTCATTCCATACAGTAGATACATGAACAAGCCGACAAAAAAGTTACCCGTACTTCCTACGAGCAGCTTGTCTAAATAAAAAATAAGGGCAACCAGGATCCCACCTAATCCCCCAAGCAAGAGCGTGGTAATAAAAAGCCATCCATACTTACGTAAACTCACCAAGTATTCCCTCCCATCCACATCGAATATGATTGTACCAATGGATACAAGAAAATACTAGCGTAAGAACAAAACAAAATGCACACGTTACTTGTAGGCAGAGTAAAGAAGGAGGTGTCCACCCCATGAGAAAAAAGACAATGTCTTTTTGGTTAACCGCTCTTTTCTGTCTGGTGCTGACCAGTTGCGGGGGTAGCGGACAAGCACAAAGTTCGTCTCAGCCTGATTATAAAAACGTCAAAGACATGGTGCTGGACATATTGCAGACGGACGAAGCGAAGCAATCTGTAAGTAAGATGATGAAGGACGAAAAGTTTAAACAAAATCTGATGCTCGACGAATCGACAGTACGGACAACTTTGATTCAAAGCATGACGAATCCCAATAGCACGCACATCAAAGAGGCGTTTAAAGACCCTAAGTTTGCAAGCGCCATGGCGAAATCCATGAAGAACGAGCAAAAAACGCTAATGAAGGACCTGATGAAGGACCCTGAATACCAAAAAGAGCTTATAAGCGTAATGAAAGACCCTGAATTTGAGAAAAATTTGATGGACCTGATGAAAAGCTCTGCTTATCGACAACAAACCATGCAAGTGATGAAGGAATCCCTGCAAAGTCCTTTGTTCCAGGCTGAACTCATGAAGATCATGACCAAAGTTTCCGAGGACATGACAAAACCAAAGGAACTGAAGCCGAAGAAAAAAGGAAAGGGAAAAGAAGGTGGTGGAGGTTCCGGTGGCGGCGGTGGTGGTGGCGGCGGCAACCCTTCCTCCTAAAACGCAAAGGTGAGCTCTATTGCAGAGCCCACCTTTTTCATCTTCTTGGATATTATTGTTTGACAGCTTCCCCGCATTTTTCTATGACACGTTTGGCCATATCGATGTACAGCTGACCAATTTCCGTCTTTTCTCCATAAATCGATGGGGAATAATCAGGTTCAGATGGATGATTATCTGGTTGGCCCAGTGGAATTTGAGCGAGCAACTCACATGCCAATGTCTCGGCAAGCTTAGCCCCTCCACCACGCCCGAATACGTACTCTTTCGAACCATCCTTTGCTTCGTACCACGCCATGTTCTCCACAATACCGAGGATTTCATGACCAGTCCGTTTTGCCATAGCTCCTGCGCGAGCTGCTACAAACGCTGCAGTAGCATGAGGAGTCGTTACCACAATCTCCATGCTTTGCGGAATCATGGTGTGTACGTCGAGGGCCATATCACCCGTTCCTGGAGGCAAGTCCAACAAGAGGTAATCCAATTCTTCACCCCAGTGTACTTCCGTGAAAAAGTTACGCAGCATTTTACCTAACATAGGGCCTCGCCAAATGATCGGAGAGTTATCCTCCACAAAAAAGCCCATGGACATAACCTTTACGTTTTGCTTTTCAACAGGCAGAATGGTTTCACCAATTACCGTTGGACGTTGTTCAATATTCATCATATCGGGCACACTAAAGCCGTAAATGTCTGCGTCGATAATGCCCACTTTTTTTCCTAAACGCGCGAGCGCAACAGCCAGGTTCACTGTCACCGTCGATTTTCCGACGCCACCTTTTCCGGAAGTGACCGCAATAAAGGTCGTATTTGAATCCTTCGCCAAGATCGGGTTCAAGAGGGGAGCTTGTCCCGGTGCCATGTTATGTGTTTGCCCACCTTGGTTCTTCCGAAGCTGGGCAGACAGAGCAGCACGTTCCTCGTCTGTCATTGATCCGAATTGCAGGCGTACTTCTTCGGCTCCTAACGCTTTCACAGCTGCGATGACATCGTCCTCGATCTTGGCTTTGAGTGGACAGCCCGAAATCGTCAGAACGACCGTGAGGCTTACTGTCTTGCCTTCAATATGGATATCCCGAATCATGTTGAGCTCGACCAAGCTACGATTAATTTCAGGGTCTTTTACATCGCGTAGTGCTTCGAGAACCTGTTCTCTGGTCAACATTCTGGTTCACCTCATCTATGATCTTTTCAAACATTTCCATGCTGGTATAACGACAGCGTATGCGCGTTCATTATAGCATATTCGGGCGGTAGGGACACGACCACCGCCCTCTTAAGGTGTAATTGGTGCTTTTTCTCCCGAGTACTGACGTAAGATCCCCTGATAAATGGCATTTGCCATAGCCTTTTGGTATTCAACGCTCTGAAGTCGCTTTGCCTCCTCCGTATTGCTGACAAAGCCTACTTCTACCAAAACGGCCGGGCAGTTTACCTCCCGAATCAAGAACACATTATTCGTCTTACTCGGAACCCGATCTGTATGACCGATCACCCGTTTGATTTCATCTTGTATCAAATAAGAAACTTCTGCGCTCTTTTTGAAGCTAGGGGAATAAAAAGTCTGTGCACCCGACCATTTCGGAGAAGGGATGGAATTGACGTGTATACTGACCAAAAAATCCGGTGTACTATCATTGACCAGCCTTACTCGGTTTCGGATATCCTCAGATTTTCGTTTGCGTGCCTGCGCCGCATCTGGACTCGCCAAATCCTTGTCTTCCTCCCTCGTCATAACTACAAACGCTCCTGACTGCTGAAGGAAATCCCGCAAGTACATGCTAATGGCCAACGTCACTTCTTTCTCCACCACATCCCCAGCTTTGGAAACGGCACCGCCGTCTATTCCCCCATGCCCAGGGTCAATGGCTATGACCGTTCCCGTCAACGGCAACGACCATGCCTGCCAGGAAGAGCGATCAGGCGCTTCGTAGGTGAACAACAGCATGAGTACCGCAAAAGCCAATATCCAGCCTACTCCTTTTCGTGTCACAGTGTATCGTCCCCTTTGTCCCATTCTCGTTCCATCATATGGACAAACATGGACAAATATACCCGTTTGTGAAAAGGAAAAACCCCCTGCCTGCGAACAGACAAGGGGTTGTATCGAACAGCAATTAGCGCTTGGAGAATTGAGGTGCGCGACGAGCTGCTTTCAAGCCGTATTTCTTACGTTCTTTCATACGAGGATCGCGAGTCAGGAAGCCAGCGCGTTTCAGAGCGCCGCGCAGTTCCGGATCTGCTTTCAGCAGAGCGCGAGCAACGCCGTGACGGATTGCACCAGCTTGACCAGTGGTTCCGCCGCCGTTTACGTTAACCAATACATCGTAACGACCAAGAGTTTCAGTCAGAACGAGTGGTTGTTTTACGATCAATTTCAGTGTTTCCAAACCAAAGTAAGTATCCATTTCACGCTTGTTGATCACGATGCGACCTTCACCTGGAACCAGGCGAACGCGTGCTACGGAGTGCTTACGACGACCTGTACCGTAGTATTGTACTTGTGCCACGTATATTTCCTCCCTTTACCTTAACCGCGAATTTGCCAAACTTCTGGTTTTTGTGCTGCGTGTGGATGCTCAGTTCCAGCGTATACTTTCAGCTTGGTGAACATTTGACGTCCCAGGCTGTTTTTAGGCAGCATGCCTTTTACCGCCAGTTCGAACATACGATCTGGGCGTTTGTTCAGCATTGCGCCAGCAGTGGTCTTTTTCAAACCACCTGGATACAGGGAGTGAGTGTAGTAAATTTTGTCATTCAGTTTGTTACCAGTCAATTTCACTTTGTCAGCGTTGATTACGATTACGAAATCGCCAGCGTCAACGTGAGGAGTGAATTCTGGTTTCAATTTTCCGCGCAGGATAGAAGCTACTTCGCTCGCCAGACGACCCAGCGTTTGGCCTTCAGCGTCAACGATGTACCATTTGCGCTCAACTTCGAGCGGTTTCGCCATATATGTGGTACGCATTTTTGTCCCTCCTAAATATCTTACCTAACACATATCCATCTACTTATAACCAAAACAACCGAAACTTGCAATGGAAGATAATTGCTGTTACGGGTGAGCAACTCTTCCAGGTGTTCCATGTATTCACGATCTTGTCTTTCAATCCCGGGGCTAGAGTGGGGCTAGGCGGGGTTAAAATACCAAGGAATATCGTACTACATAGACGCCCCTTAGTCAAGTGCTGCTCGTTCGTCTAATAGTTGGAAATCAGAGAACTAGTAGACAACTTCCCACATGGTCAGACCCTTGGCTGGTGCTGTCTTACCTGCCTTTTCCCGATCACATGCCGCGAGGATTTCCCTCAGTTCAGCAGGGCTTCTTTTTCCTTGCCCTACTTCAACCAAAGTCCCCACAATAATTCGAACCATGTTGTACAAAAAACCATTGCCTCGGCATGTCACCCATACCTCGTGTCCGATTTTTTCCACGGTGAGCCCGTACACAGTCCGAACCTTGTCCTCGACGAATGTTTTTGCCGAGCAAAAGGAAGTAAAATCATGTTCACCCACCAAATAATGAGCAGCCTGCTGCATCGCGTCCACATCTAACGGAAACCGGACATGGTCGGCGTAACGATGTCGAAATACATCTGCCACTGGATTGTTGTCGATGCAATATCGATATTCTTTTACTTGCACGTCAAAACGCGCATGAAAAGAGGCATCGACCTCTTCGACTGTCCGAATGACAATAGAATCAGGCAATTGATTGTTCAACACAAACCGCCATTTATCCATCGGAATGTTACTCGACGTGTCAAAGTGAATCACTTGACCTCGTGCATGAACGCCCGCATCTGTCCGGCCCGACCCGAAGACTTGAATATCTTCTCCGGTAACCCGATTCAATGCGGCTTCAATTTCACCCTGGACCGTTACTTGATCTGGCTGTACCTGAAAACCACTGAAGTCAGTTCCGTCATATGCTAATACACATCGCAGTCGCTTCATGTACGCCACCATCCAATCACGATTACCAAGATCACACTCACAACAGCTACGATTCCATCACGCCAAGTAAACGTCAGCTTATTCAGCCGCGTTCTACCCACTCCCCCGCGATAGCCACGAGCTTCCATCGCCAAAGCCAGCTCTTCAGCACGCCGAAACGCACTAACGAACAATGGGATAGCGATCGGAATCAGGTTCTTGGCTCTGCGTACGAGACTACCACTGGTGAAATTGGCTCCTCTGGCGGTCTGCGCCTTGATGATCTTATCCGTTTCTTCCATCAGGGTCGGAATGAACCGGAGTGCAATTGACATCATCAGGGCTATATCATGAACCGGTATGCCGATCTTCCCTAGTGGTCCTAGTAAACGCTCCAAACCCTCCGTCAAATCGATTGGAGAGGTGGTCAGTGTTAGCAAGGAACTAATGAGAATCAAAAGTCCCAAGCGCAAAGAAATGAAGATCGCCTGGCGAACTCCCTGTTCTTCTACTGTAAACCATCCCCACTGAAAGTAGACCGTTCCGCCTTTCGTAATAAAAATATGCAAGACGACGGTAAATAAAATCAGGATCCAGACTGGCTTTAAGCTTTTTAATATATAGGACAATGAAAGCCTAGAAAGAAGTGCAGCATACAAGGTAAAACCAATGAGTATGGCGTAGGTTACCGTATTGTTAGCCAGAAAAATCAAGGTAGCAAAAAGGATGATGAAGAGAAGCTTGCTTCGCGGATCTGCACGATGTAAAAAAGATTGCCCTGGTACGTATTGACCAATTGCGATATTCTGCAGCATGCCTAGCCCTCCTTTGGTACGGACAGTCGTTCCAGCAGATGGGCAATCAGCTCTTCCTCCCGATAAAGGGAGCTCGGCAGACTAGCCTTGTCCGGCAGCATTTGATTCATTTGCGATACAAGAGCCACCGTTTCCGGTACATCCAAAGACAGCTCTCGGAGACGGTCCACATGCATGAATACATCTTCCGGCTTACCCTGCAAAGCTACTTGGCCTTGTGCCATCACAAGCAAATAGTCTGCATAGCGGGCTGCCTCTTCCATGCTGTGCGTGACCAATAGTGTCGTGAGGTTTTGTTCCCGATGAATCCGGTAGATCCCTTCCAGAATCGTTACTCGTCCCGCAGGATCAAGGCCCGCAGTTGGTTCATCCAATACCAGAACCTTCGGCTGCATGGCAAGAACACCAGCCAAAGCAACACGTCGCATTTGCCCGCCACTCAAATGAAACGGCGAGCGATCCTTGATCGTGGCATAATCTAGGCCAACAATTTCAAGGGACTCCTTTACGCGGGCTTCCACCATTTCCGTTGGCAAGTCAAAATTGAGTGGTCCAAAAGCAACATCCTTCGCAACCGTTTCTTCAAACAACTGATGTTCAGGATATTGAAAGACGAGCCCAATATCGCGCCTTTGAGCATGGGGTAATCGCCGCTTTGGAGTAATGACCGCATCACCCAGGGTAATCTGCCCTGAACTAGGCATCAGCAAACCGTTCAAGTGCTGAATCAGCGTTGACTTACCTGAGCCCGTGTGGCCAATAATTCCGACAAACGAACCGGATGGAATCGTCAGCGAAATATTGTGTAAGGCAACTCGTTCGAACGGTGTTCCCTTTGCGTAGATATGGCTTACTTGGTCAAAAGTAATTTGCATACGTGCTCCACCAGCTCCTCTTGATGCAGGACAAACGGTAAATCAATCCCTTTGGATTGAAGTGCGTGTCGAAGTCGAACGGCAAATGGCACATCAAGTCCCACCTGTTTCAATCGATCTACCTCATTAAACACTTCAGTTGGCTTACCTTCCATCAGGACCTCACCCGCATTCATAACGATGACCTTATCCGAATAGATGGCTTCTTCCGGAAAGTGGGTAATGTTGATGATCGTGAGTCCCTCGTCACGGTTCAGTTGACGAGCCAGATTCAGCACTTCCATTCTCCCTTGTGGATCAAGCATCGCTGTCGCTTCATCCAAGATGATGACAGAAGGACGCATCGCCATAATCCCTGCGATCGCCACTCGTTGCTTTTGACCCCCAGACAGACGATGTGGTTGTGCCTGTAAATAAGACTCCATCCCTACAGAAACGAGCGCCTCATCAATGCGTTCTCGCATCTCTTTGGGGTCCACACCCATGTTTTCTAGGCCAAAGGCGACATCATCTTCCACTGTAGCCCCAACAATCTGATTGTCCGGGTTCTGAAAGACCATGCCAACATGTCGTCGGATTTCCCAAAGCTGCTCCCCATCTTTCGTATCCATTCCACTGATAAGTACTGTGCCGCCTTCTGGAAGCAACAGAGCATTCATCAGCTTTGCCATCGTTGATTTGCCGGAACCGTTGTGACCTAGTACGGATACAAAGGAACCTTTTTGAATGGTAAGGTCAACACCTTGTAATACCGGAACCCGTTGGCCATCCTCACCATCGTAGGTATAAGAAACATCTCGCAATGCCAGCAGGTTATCTTCATTCATGAGGCATTCACAACCTCCCCAGCCTTCACAGGGAACTGACTAGCAGGATTTCGATGAGAAAGGAAAAAAGGGTTGAATCAGAGTCCAGCCTATGACCAGATCTGCCCCCACCCTTTTCGCGGTAATCTACCAGGCTTAAAACCTCAGTAAACGACCAATTTACATGTATTAAACGAATTCGATGTACGCCATTGGAGCAGCGTCGCCACGGCGAGGGCCGGCTTTCAGGATACGAGTGTATCCACCGTTGCGCTCTTTGAAGCGAGGAGCGATTTCATCGAACAGTTTTTGAACAGCATCGCGGCCTTCAGCATTCGCAACTTCTTTGCGAACGAAAGCAGCAACTTGACGGCGAGCATGCAGATCGCCACGTTTCGCGAGCGTGATCATTTTCTCAGCGATTGGGCGCAGTTCTTTCGCCTTCATCTCTGTAGTTTCGATGCGCTCGTTGATGATCAGGTCTGTTACCAAGTCGCGGAACAGCGCTTTACGAGCTGAGCTACGACGACCCAATTTACGTTGTGCCATGTGGTTTACCTCCCTCTTAATCGAGAGAACAAAAGTTTGCCTCTTGGTTTGCTATTCTAATCGTCACTGCGCAGGGACAAGCCCAGTTCAGCTAACTTTTCTTGAACTTCTTCAAGAGATTTGCGCCCCAGATTGCGTACTTTCATCATGTCCTCTTCGGTCTTCTGCGTCAGCTCTTGCACGGTATTAATACCGGCACGCTTCAAGCAGTTGTAGGAACGAACGGAAAGATCGAGCTCTTCGATAGTCATCTCCAAGACTTTCTCTTTCTTGTCCTCTTCCTTCTCTACCATGATTTCTGCATCCTTCGCCTCGTCAGTCAGACCAACGAACAAGTTCAGGTGCTCCGTCATGATTTTTGCGCCGAGACTCACGGCTTCTTCCGGACTGATGCTACCGTTAGTCCAAACCTCAAGTGTTAACTTGTCATAGTTGGTCATTTGCCCTACACGGGTATTTTCCACTTGATAGTTAACGCGCTTGATCGGCGTGTAGATCGAATCAATCGGAATCACACCAATAGGCAGATCCTCAGATTTGTTTCCGTCAGATTGAACATAACCACGACCACGTCCAGCTGTCATGCGGATATGCAGACGACCGCCATTGGCCAACGTTGCAATATGAAGATCAGGGTTTAAGACCTCCACATCACTGTCAGCACGGATATCTCCCGCTTTGACAACGCCTTCGCCTTCTGCATCGATCTCGATTACTTTTTCTTCATCGGAATGGATCTTCAGCGCCAAGCCTTTGATGTTCAGGATGATCTCGGTTACATCTTCAACGACGCCTTCAACCGTAGAGAATTCGTGAAGAACCCCATCGATTTGAACAGTACGAACTGCCGCGCCTGGCAAGGACGAAAGAAGAATTCGTCTCAGCGAGTTGCCAAGGGTAGTTCCGTATCCGCGCTCTAGAGGTTCTACAACAAACTTTCCATACGAGTTGTCGTCGCTAACTTCCACAACCTCGATTTTTGGTTTTTCTATTTCTATCATTAAACAAACCCTCCTTCAAAACGTCGAAATCCTTGGGTGGGCCGCATACGTGCCCACTCAGGAATTTCCCCGGCGGTTTACCGTTTGCGTGCATGACAAGCTATAAATCAGAATTTACCATTCTAGTATGGACATGTTCTGAACGATATAAACCAGTTACACGCGGCGACGTTTTGGTGGACGGCAACCGTTGTGCGGAATTGGCGTCACGTCTTTAATCATGTTCACTTCAAGACCAGTTGCTTGCAGGGAACGGATCGCAGCTTCACGACCAGCACCTGGGCCTTTTACCGATACTTCAAGGGAACGCATACCGTGTTCCATAGCAACGCGTGCAGCCGCTTCAGCAGCCATTTGCGCAGCAAATGGAGTGCTTTTACGGGAGCCTTTGAAGCCGAGGGAACCAGCACTGGACCAAGAGATCGCGTTACCGTGTGGATCCGTGATAGTGACAATCGTATTGTTGAAAGTTGAGCGGATGTGTGCTACGCCGACTTCAACATTCTTACGGTCACGACGACGGGTACGAGTTGCTGTAGCTTGTTTTCTTTTCGCCATGTCAGATTACCCTCCTTTACTTCTTCTTGTTTGCTACTGTACGGCGTGGACCTTTACGCGTACGAGCATTTGTTTTAGAACGTTGACCGCGAACTGGAAGTCCACGACGATGACGGATGCCACGGAAGCAACCGATTTCCATCAGACGCTTGATGTTGAGGGAGATCTCACGACGGAGGTCACCTTCCACCTTCACAGTTTTGTCGATGTACTCACGAAGTTTGTTCACTTCATCTTCTGTCAGATCGCGAACACGAGTGTTCATGTCTACGCCAGTAGCGGACAGAATTTTTTGAGACGTGGGGCGGCCAATACCAAAAATGTAGGTAAGAGCAACTTCAACGCGTTTTTCGCGCGGCAAGTCTACGCCTGCAATACGTGCCATGTGTCAAAAGCACCTCCTTGTTTACCCTTGTTTTTGCTTATGCTTCGGATTTTCACAAATAACCATTACGTTACCTTTGCGACGGATAACCTTGCATTTCTCGCAGATCGGTTTAACCGAAGGTCTCACTTTCATGGTTCTTGCCTCCCTTTTCTAGGGGTTTTGCTTACTATTTATAGCGGTACGTAATACGTCCGCGGGTTAAGTCGTACGGCGACAGTTCAACAGTTACTTTATCCCCCGGCAGGATACGGATAAAGTGCATGCGGATTTTTCCTGAGACGTGAGCAAGGACTTTATGTCCATTCTCTAATTCTACTCGAAACATAGCATTTGGCAAAGGTTCGATTACCGTACCTTCCACCTCAATTACATCATCTTTTGCCATGGTAAACTCTCCTTTCTTCTGCTCTTCAGTCGGACCATGAGTTTTGCGAAATGATCACACAACGAACTTATCGTCGACACGTTGGACGACAATCCCGAACCGTTCGGAACTACCGTTTTTATGTCCGTGTAAAAATCTCATAGCCATCTTCCGTAATCGCGATGGTGTGTTCAAAATGAGCACAAGTTTTCCGATCCACTGTTACTACCGTCCAATTGTCCTCCAATGTGCGGACATAACGTTCGCCGGCATTTACCATTGGCTCAATTGCCAACACCATGCCTGGTTTTAACCGCGGTCCTCGATCAGGAGGTCCGTAGTTAGGAACCTGCGGATCTTCGTGCAAGTTTTGCCCGATCCCATGCCCCACATACTCGCGAACGAGTGTGAAGCCGGCAGCTTCTGCATGAACCTGAATCGCATGAGAGATATCGGATAAGCGTCCACCCGGAACAGCTTTTTCAAGCCCCTTGTACAATGACTCTTCCGTTACTCTGAGCAGCTTCTGGTTTTCTGTTGAAATCTGACCGACCGGATACGTCCAAGCGGAGTCGCCATGGTAACCCTGAAACTGGGCACCAATGTCGATACTGATAATGTCTCCTTCTTGCAACGCCCGTTTACCTGGGATCCCGTGTACGAGTTCTTCATTGACTGAAGCACAGATACTTCCTGAAAAGCCACCATAGCCTTTAAACGATGGAATTGCTCCCATGCTTCGAATAAAGGTCTCGGCAATTTCGTCTAGCTGCTTCGTCGTGACACCAGGCTTGATCGCCTTGGCCAGTTCTTGATGGGTGAGTGCGACGATACGACCAGCTTCGCGCATAACCTCAAGTTCTGCTTTCGACTTTAGGATAATCATTCGCAATTACCCTCGCAACAAAGACTTAATTTCCGCAAACACTACCTGGATATCTTGTTCTCCATCGATATCTCGCAGAAGTTCCTGTGCGGAGTAGTAGTCGATAAGTGGCTGTGTTTGAGCGATATTTACGTCAAGGCGTTGTGTTACCACTTCGATCTTGTCGTCATCACGCTGATACAGCTTACCACCATCTTTATCACATACGCCAGCCTCTTTTGGAGGATTGAACATCGTGTGATAGCTAGCACCGCAAACAGGGCAGATCCAGCGACCGGTCAGACGTTCAATCAATTGCTCGCGTTGAACGTTGATGTTAATTACATGGTCAATTTCGCGTCCCAGCTCTTTTACTGTAGCTGTCAACGCTTCCGCCTGAGGAACTGTGCGCGGAAAACCATCTAAGAGGAATCCCTTTGCGCAGTCATCCATCGAAAGGCGCTCCCGCACAATACCAATGACGACCTCGTCTGGGACGAGATGACCTTTATCCATGTAGGATTTAGCCTCTAGTCCGAGCGGCGTTTCGTTTTTGACCGCAGCTCGGAACATGTCGCCAGTCGAAATGTGCGGGATGTCAAACTCTTTTACGATACGTTCTGCCTGTGTCCCTTTACCGGCTCCAGGCAGTCCCATCAGAATTATATTCACGTCCATTCCCTCCGTCCCATCAAAAAAGCTACAGATGCTTTTCTGTAAACATCCAAGTCATTACTTAATAAACCCTTGGTAGTGGCGTTTGATCATCTGACTTTCAATCTGCTTCATTGTATCCAAGCATACCCCGACCACGATCAACAGCGATGTACCGCCGATGAAAATGGATTGCGGCAAGTTTGCAATACTACCGAAGAAGAATGGCAAAATGGCAATTGTCATCAGGAACAAAGCGCCCGCCAATGTTAAACGGTTTAATGTACGAGTAATGAATACCTCAGTGTTTTTACCAGGTCGGATACCAGGAATGTAACCGCCATTTTTTCTCATGTTTTCTGCCATTTGTACAGGATTGATCTGTACGAATGTGTAGAAGTAGGTGAATCCGAGAATCAAGATAGCGTAAAGCGTCATTCCTAATGGTTTGTTGACTTGGAAGTTCTGATAAATCCAGTTAGCAAATCCTTGTCCAGATGCATCCACCCAGAACTGAGCAATCGTTGACGGGAACATTACCAGCGATACCGCAAAGATAACAGGAATAACACCAGCAGAGTTAATTTTCAGCGGAATGTGGGTAGATTGACCACCGTACATTTTGCGTCCAACCACTCGTTTCGCATATTGCACTGGAATCTTACGAAGACCTTGCTGCATAAAGATAACCCCGACAATAATGGCGAGGACCACCAATAGGATAAGCAGAACTTTGACGATGCTGAAAAAGATGTTTACAGATGGATCACCAAACATCGTGGTGTAAATCGTCGCAGCTGCATTAGGCAATCCAGCAACGATCCCGGCAACGATCAGGATCGAAATCCCGTTACCGATACCCTTTTCCGTAATCTGTTCCCCCATCCACATCATGAATGCGGTCCCAGCTGTCAAAGTCAACGCAATGAGTGCATAGCTGCTAACCGACGTGTCGTTTAGCAAACCAGGCGCCATATTGTTGAATCCAATCGTCATCCCTACAGACTGAATCAAACCAAGGATGATGGTAGCGTAACGGGTAACGGTGGCAATCTTGCGACGACCAACTTCCCCTTCACGAGCCCATTGCGTAAGCTTAGGCACAACATCCATGGACATCAGCTGCATGATAATCGATGCCGTAATGTACGGCATGATACCCATGGCAAAAATCGAGAAGTTTTGCAGTGCTCCACCTGAGAAGGTGTTCAACAAGCCCAGTAGTTGGTTTGTATTCTGCTGAAACAACTCGACATTTACGTTAGGAACTGGCACAAAGCTTCCGATCCGGAAAACGACCAGCATCATGAGCGTAAAAAGGATCTTGCGACGTAGGTCGCTAATTTTAAAAATGTTAGTTAAGGACGCTAACATTAGATCACCTCGGTTGTTCCACCGACTTGTGCGATCTTCTCAGCAGCAGCTCCGGAGAACTTGTGAGCTTTAACAGTCAGCTTCACAGTCAGTTCACCGTTAGCAAGAACCTTAACACCGTCGCGCAGCGCGCTGATAACACCAGTTTCTTTCAACAGCTCAGGTGTTACTACAGTGCCCTCTTCGAAACGGTTCAGCGCGTCCAAGCTAACAATCGCAAATTCTTTGCGGCTGATGTTAGTGAAACCACGCTTAGGCAGACGACGGTACAATGGGTTTTGACCACCCTCGAATCCAGGACGAACACCTCCGCCGGAACGAGCGTTTTGACCTTTGTGACCTTTACCAGCAGTTTTGCCAGTACCGCTACCAATACCGCGACCGATGCGCTTACGAGTGTGACGGGATCCTTCTGCAGGTTGCAGTTCATGCAATTTCATACGTTGCACCTCCTAACTAATTGAGATGTTCAATTAAGCTTCTACTTCTTTCACTTCTACCAAGTGCTTCACTTTGAAAACCATTCCACGAATTGCAGGATTGTCTTCCTTCACTACAGTGGAGTTGATTTTGCGAAGACCCAGAGCTTTTACAGTGTCTTGCTGATCTACTGTACGTCCGATCAGGCTGCGTTTGAGGGTGATTTGCAATTTTGCCATGTTCATTCCCTCCTTATTAACCCAACAACTCGTCAACAGTCTTACCGCGCAATTTCGCGACATCTTCCGCTGTTTTCAGACGGCCGAGACCTTCCAGCGTAGCGTTGACCATGTTGATAGGATTGTTGGAACCAAGAGACTTACTCAAAATATCGCCTACACCAGCCAGTTCGAGTACGGCACGAACAGGTCCACCAGCGATAACACCTGTACCAGGGGCAGCAGGCTTGATGAGAACCTTACCAGCGCCAAATTGGCACAGTACTTGGTGCGGAACAGTTGTTCCTCTCATCGGTACACGGATCAATTTTTTCTTAGCATCGTCAATCGCTTTGCGAATGGCGTCTGGAACTTCTTGAGCTTTACCCATACCAGCACCTACGTGGCCGTTACGGTCTCCCACAACAACCAAGGCGCTGAAGCTCATACGACGTCCACCTTTAACCGTTTTTGCTACACGGTTAACTGCGACTACTTTTTCTTCGAGCTCTAATTTGCTAGGGTCGATACGCATTCCTTACCCTCCTTGTTGTTAGAATTGCAGACCAGCTTCACGAGCTGCTTCTGCCAGTGCTTTAATACGTCCATGATAAATGTAACCACCGCGGTCAAAAATCACTTCTGTCGCACCTTTTTCTTGTGCACGCTTAGCGATCAGTGTGCCAACAGCTGTAGCAGCTTCCACGTTAGCGCCATTTTTCAGGCCCAGCTCTTTATCCAAAGAAGATGCAGATACCAGTGTTACGCCAGTTGCATCATCGATCAATTGAGCGTAGATATGCTTAGAAGAACGGAAAACGTTTAGACGCGGGCGAATGGTAGAACCAATCACGCGTTTGCGGATTCGCAGGTGGCGTTTTTTCCGAGCTTTGTTTTTATCAGCTTTCGTAAACATTAAGCGGCCTCCTTTCTCATGAAGCTAGAAGCTTATTTACCTTTTTTACCTTCTTTACGACGAACAACTTCATCGCTGTACTTGATACCTTTACCTTTGTATGGCTCAGGTTTACGCAGAGAACGGATTTCAGCAGCAATTTGGCCTACGCGCTCTTTGTTGATACCTTTTACCACCAAAGTGGTTTGGTTTGGTACATCGATTTCGATACCCTCTTCTGGAGTAACTTCCACTGGGTGGGAGAAACCAAGAGAGAGAGTAACACCGTTGCCAGACTTGGCAGCACGGTAACCTACACCGACCAGTTCCAGGGTACGAGTGAAACCTTCAGATACGCCAGTTACCATGTTGGATACCAGCGCACGAGTTGTACCATGCAGGGAACGGTGAAGTTTGTTATCGCTTGGACGCTCAACGATTACTTCGTTTTCAGCGATGTTGATTTTGATATCTTCATGGAAGCTACGAACGAGTTGACCCTTAGGGCCCTTTACCGTCAGCTCAGTACCGTTCAGAGTGAGGGTAACGCCTGCAGGGACCACGATCGGTTTTCTACCGACACGAGACATGTGGTGCACCTCCTGTGCTATTTACAATCTGTTAATTACCAAATGTATGCGAGAACTTCTCCACCTACATGAGCTTGACGAGCTTGCTTGTCAGTCATTACACCAGTGGATGTAGAGATGATCGCGCAACCGAGGCCACCCAAAACCTTTGGCACTTCGTTGTTTTTCGCATATACACGAAGACCTGGTTTGGAGATACGCTTCAGACCTGTGATGACGCGCTCGTTGTTAGTACCGTACTTCAGGAATACGCGGATGATTCCTTGTTTGTTGTCTTCAACAAACTCCGCATCGCGGATGAAGCCTTCTTCTTTCAGAATGCGCGCGATTTCCTTCTTGATGGTAGACGCCGGGATTTCCACCTTCTCGTGGCGAACCATGTTGGCGTTACGGATGCGAGTCAACATATCTGCGATTGGATCAGTCATAACCATGAGAGAAAACCTCCTTCCCGTTTCAAATTACCAGCTTGCTTTTTTCACGCCTGGAATTTGACCTTTATAAGCAAGTTCACGGAAGCAAATACGGCAGAGTTTGAATTTGCGCAATACGGAGTGAGGACGTCCGCAACGCTCGCAACGAGTGTACGCGCGTACTGCAAACTTCGGCTCCCGCTGTTGCTTGATGATCATTGATTTCTTTGCCACATTCTTCCCTCCTTACGAGTGGGTTTATTTACGGAATGGCATACCCATTTGAGTCAGCAACTCACGAGCTTCCTCATCCGTTTTCGCGGAAGTAACAATAACGATGTCCATACCACGAACTTTATCAATTTTATCGTACTCGATCTCAGGGAAGATCAGTTGTTCCTTCAGACCAAGTGTATAGTTACCGCGACCGTCAAAAGCCTTGGAAGAAATTCCACGGAAGTCACGAACACGCGGGAGAGATACGTTCATCAATTTATCGAGGAAGTGGTACATACGCTCGCCGCGCAGAGTTACCTTCGCACCGATCGGCATACCTTCACGCAATTTGAAACCCGCGATGGATTTCTTAGCCTTTGTTACTACAGGCTTTTGACCAGCGATGATTTGCAGGTCTTCAATTGCAGTATCCAAGGACTTAGCGTTAGCTACCGCTTCGCCAACACCCATATTGATGATGATCTTTTCTACTTTCGGCACTTGCATGATGGAAGTGTAGTTGAACTTGCTCATCAAACCAGGCACGATTTCGCTCGTATACTTTTCTTTCAATCTTGTTGCCATCTAGGATATCCTCCTTTCCAACCTGACTACTTGTCGAGTACTTCGCCAGACTTTTTCGCGTACCGAACTTTCTTGCCGTTATCCAAAACTTTGTAACCGATGCGAGTAGCTTTTCCGGACTTCGGATCGATCAAAGATACGTTGGATACGTGAATAGCTGCTTCTTGAGTCACAATGCCACCTTGCGGGTTAGCTTGGGACGGACGGCTATGTTTCTTCACGAGGTTGATACCTTCAACCAGAACGCGTTCTTTCTTTGGATAAGCAGCGAGAACGCGACCTTTTTTGCCTTTATCTTTGCCCGCATTTACGATAACAGTGTCGCCTTTTTTAACGTGCATCGCTTGGTGCACCTCCTATCGAACAAACTGCCTGAGTTTTGCCGTTCAATTAGATAACCTCTGGAGCCAGAGAGATGATCTTCATGAAATCCTTATCGCGGAGCTCACGAGCCACAGGTCCAAAGATACGAGTACCACGTGGGGATTGATCGTCTTTGATAACTACAGCTGCATTTTCATCGAAACGGATGTAAGAACCATCGTTACGACGAACGCCGCTTACTGTGCGTACTACTACCGCTTTAACTACTTGACCTTTCTTGACAACGCCGCCGGGTGTAGCGGATTTTACGGAGCACACGATAACATCACCGATGTTCGCCGTTTTACGACCGGAACCACCCAGAACCTTGATGCACATGAGTTCCTTTGCACCGGAGTTGTCAGCAACAGCCAATCTCGTCTGAGTTTGGATCATTTACTGTTCCTCCTTTCGGAATTAATATCCGAAAATCTGACTTATACGATTACTGCCTCTTCGACGATACGTACCAAACGGAAACGCTTGTCTTTCGACAATGGACGAGTTTCCATGATTTCTACGATGTCGCCCACTTTTGCCGTGTTGTTCTCGTCGTGAGCCTTGAACTTTTTCGAGAATTTCATGCGTTTGCCGTACAAAGGATGTGTCTTGTAAGTTTCAACAAGAACAACAATGGTTTTATCCATCTTGTCGGAAACAACGCGACCTACAACTGTTCGACGCATATTGCGATCTGCGGTCATCGTTCAAACCTCCTTCCTATAATTAGCCGATTCCCAATTCTCTCTGGCGCAGGACGGTTTTCGCACGAGCAATATCCTTACGCACTTGTTTAATACGAGATGTGGTTTCGAGTTGACCCGTAGCCAGCTGGAAACGAAGGTTGAACAACTCTTCTTTCAAAGAAGTAACGTTTTGTTCGATCTCGGCAGTGGTCAAATTACGGTACTCATTAGCCTTCATGTGCGTCACCACCCACTTCTTCACGCTTCACGAACTTGCACTTGATTGGCAGTTTGTGCATAGCCAGACGCATAGCTTCGCGAGCGACTTCTTCAGGAACACCAGCAAGTTCGAACATGATCTTGCCTGGCTTCACTACCGCTACCCATTTCTCAGGAGAACCTTTACCGGAACCCATGCGGACTTCGAGCGGTTTTTGTGTTACTGGTTTATCTGGGAAAATTTTAATCCAAACTTTACCACCACGTTTGATGTAACGAGTCATCGCGATACGAGCTGCCTCGATCTGACGGTTAGTTACCCAAGATGGCTCCATTGCTTGCAATCCGTATTCACCGAACGCAACAGTAGTACCGCCTTTTGCGTTACCAGCCATTTTCCCGCGGTGTTGTTTACGGTGTTTCACGCGTTTTGGCGTCAACATGATTACTTGCCTCCTTCCTCAGTAGCGACGTTCTTTCTCGCTGGAAGGACTTCTCCACGATAGATCCACACTTTAACACCGATGCGACCATAAGTGGTATGTGCTTCAGCAGTACCGTAGTCGATGTCAGCGCGCAATGTGTGAAGTGGAACAGTACCTTCGCTGTAACCTTCAGAACGTGCGATGTCCGCGCCGCCAAGACGACCGCTTACCAAGGTTTTGATACCTTTAGCACCAGAGCGCAGCGTACGAGTGATCGATTGCTTTTGCGCACGGCGGAAAGAAATGCGGTTTTCCAATTGGCGTGCAATATTTTCAGCTACCAGAGTAGCATCCAGATCCGGACGTTTGATTTCGTTGATATTGATATGAACGCGTTTGCCAGTCAGCTCAGTCAAAGATTTACGCAGAGTTTCAACCTCAGCTCCACCTTTACCAATTACCATACCAGGCTTAGCGGTGTGAATCGTAACGTTCACGCGATTAGCTGCGCGTTCGATTTCGATCGTGGATACAGCAGCATCTTTCAGACGCCCTTTTACATACTTACGGATTTTCAAGTCTTCGTGCAACAGAGTTGCGAAGTCCTTGTCAGCGTACCATTTGGACTCCCAGTCACGAATGACACCGATCCGAAGACCTACCGGGCTTACCTTTTGACCCACACGTAATCCCTCCTTATTTCTCGTTTAGTACCACTGTGATGTGGCTCGTGCGTTTATGGATGCGGCTAGCGCGACCCATAGCGCGCGGACGGAAACGCTTCAACGTAGGACCTTGGTCTACGAAGATTTTACCCACTACGAGACTGTTTGGATCCATCTCATAGTTGTGCTCAGCGTTTGCAATAGCCGACTTCAGTAGTTTTTCAACAACTGGAGAAGCTGCCTTTGGCGTGTGTTTCAAGATCGCCAAAGCTTCACCTACTTGCTTGCCTCTGATCAAGTCTACCACCAGGCGGACTTTACGAGACGCGATGCGAATATTGCGTGCAACTGCTTTTGCTTCCATCTTTGTACCTCCTCTCTGTCAAGAGAAAATTAGCGCTTCTTGGACTTCTTGTCGTTGTCGACGTGACCCTTGAAGGTACGAGTTGGTGCGAATTCACCCAATTTATGACCAACCATGTCTTCCGATACGTAAACTGGTACATGTTTGCGGCCATCGTAAACTGCAAACGTGTGTCCTACGAAGTCAGGAAAGATGGTGGAACGGCGAGACCAAGTTTTGATCACGCGTTTCTCGTTCTTTTCATTTTGCTCGTCAACTTTTTTCATCAAGTGGTCATCCACGAAAGGACCCTTTTTTAAGCTACGTCCCATTAGTGAACCTCCCTTCGCCAAAGGCGTTCGGTTATAGTATCAGCCTACCTTACTTCTTGCGGCGGCGGATGATGTATTGGTCGGACTTGTTCTTCTTCTTACGAGTCTTGAGACCCAGGGTTGGTTTACCCCAAGGAGTAACAGGTGCTTTACGACCGATTGGAGCGCGACCTTCACCACCACCGTGTGGGTGATCATTCGGGTTCATTACGCTACCGCGAACAGTTGGACGGATACCCAACCAGCGGGAACGTCCTGCTTTACCAATGTTCAACAGTTCGTGATCCAGGTTACCTACTTGACCGATAGTAGCACGGCATACGTTGTGGATGCGGCGTGTTTCACCGGAAGACAGGCGAACGATTACGAACTCACCATCACGACCAAGCAATTGAGCAGATGTACCAGCAGCGCGCACCAATTGGCCGCCTTTACCAGGTTTCAGCTCGATGTTGTGGATAGTAGTACCTACCGGGATTTTCTCCATTGGCAGTGCGTTACCGATTTTGATGTCGGCATCTGCTCCGGATACAATCTGGTCGCCCACTTTCAGGTTGTGTGGAGCGATAATGTAACGCTTTTCACCGTCTGCATAGTTGATCAGAGCGATGTTAGCGGAACGGTTTGGATCGTATTCAATGGTTGCTACGCGACCAATGATACCATCTTTGTTACGTTTGAAGTCAATAATACGGTATTTACGTTTATGACCGCCACCTTGATGACGAACGGTAATTCTACCTTGGTTGTTGCGACCAGCTTTTTTGCTGAGAGGCGCCAACAAGGATTTTTCGGGAGTCGACGTGGTGATCTCCTCGAAAGTAGAAACCGTCATTTGGCGACGACCAGGAGAAGTCGGTTTAAACTTTTTGATACCCATGTTAATACCCTCCTTTTCGGTAGTCGTCGAGGTTATACTCCCTCGTAGAAGGCCAATTCTTTGCTGTCATCAGTCAGCTTAACGATTGCTTTCTTCCACTCGGACGTGTAACCGGAGTATTTTCCGTAGCGTTTTGGTTTCGCAGGTACACGAACTGTGTTAACTGCTTCTACTTTTACGCCAAATACTTTTTCAACAGCTTGTTTGATTTCTGTTTTGTTGGCTTTGAGAGGTACTTCGAAAACGTACTTCTTCTCAGCCATCATATCAGTGGTGCGCTCGGTAATGACAGGGCGTTTAAGGACATCATGAAGGCTCTTCATTATGCGAGCACCTCCTCTACTTTCGCAACCGCTTCTTTCGTCACGATTACTTTGTCATGCGCTACCAGATCAAGAACGTTAATGCCTGCAGCATCTACGATTTTTGCACCTGGGATATTGCGGGAAGCGAGCGCTACGTTTTGGTCGTACTCGGAAGTAACGATCAGAACTTTGCGATCTACTTTCAGGCTGCTGAGTACAGCAGTCATTTCCTTAGTTTTAGGAGCTGCGAAGTTCAGAGCTTCCAATACCAGGAGTTCGTTGTTTTGTACTTTCGTGGAAAGTGCAGATTTCAGAGCCAAACGGCGAACTTTACGGTTCAGTTTGTAACCGTATTTGCGCGGAGTTGGACCGAATACAACACCGCCACCTTTCCATTGCGGAGAGCGAATGGAACCTTGGCGTGCACGACCTGTACCTTTTTGGCGCCATGGCTTGCGGCCACCACCACGTACTTCAGAACGGTTCTTTACATCATGTGTACCTTGGCGTTGGGATGCTTGTTGCATCACGATCGCATCGTACAGAACTGCGCTGTTAGGCTCGATACCAAATACGCTGTCTGCCAGATCGATTTCGCCAACTTGAGAACCGGTTTGGTTATAAAGAGCTACTTTCGGCATGTCAGTTCCTCCTTTCCTTACTAGTTCTTCTTGACTGCCGTGGATACCAGTACGCAGCTGTTTTTCGGACCAGGCACGGAGCCTTTTACGAGAACCAGATTGCGTTCTGCATCTACTTTAATTACTTCCAGGTTTTGAATAGTAACGTTGTCGCCACCCATTTGACCTGGCAGTGTTTGACCTTTAAATACGCGGTTCGGAGCTACAGCACCCATGGAACCTGGACCGCGATGGTAACGCGAACCGTGAGCCATAGGACCGCGGGATTGATTGTGACGTTTGATCGCACCTTGGAAACCTTTACCCTTGGATACGCCAGCTACGTCAACCATTTCTCCCTCGGCAAAAATGTCAGCCTTCAACTCTTGACCAACCTCGTAATCAGCGAGGTTAACTCCGCGAATTTCGCGAACGAAGCGCTTAGGAGCAGTATTAGCTTTTGCTGCATGTCCTTTTTCCGGCTTGTTAGCGCGCTGTTCTTTTTTGTCTTCGAAGCCGATTTGAATCGCTTCATAACCGTCAGTCTCAACGTCTTTCTTCTGAAGAACAACGTTGGAACCAACCTCGATGACCGTTACAGCAGTCGCTGTTCCGTTTGGACCAAAAACTTGAGTCATGCCAAGTTTTTTCCCTAAGATTCCTTTGGTCATTTGTGCCACCTCCTGTGCTTATTTCAGTAAAACGTTTTTATGTTGTATCAAGTCCCCACCGATGCGCAGGGGTGCCATTTTAAGGGTTTGTTGCTTGGTGTAACACGCTTATCAAGACAACGTCTGCGCGTGTATCGCTTTTTGGGACCTTACAGTTTAATCTCAATATCCACACCAGATGGCAGATCCAGACGCATCAAAGCATCTACTGTTTGTGGTGTTGGGTTCAAGATGTCGATCAAACGTTTGTGTGTACGCATCTCGAATTGCTCACGAGAATCTTTGTACTTATGAACCGCACGCAGGATCGTGTATACTGCTTTCTCCGTAGGGAGTGGAATTGGACCGGATACGTTAGCACCGGAACGCTTCGCAGTGTCCACAATTTTTTCTGCGGACTGATCCAGGATTTTGTGATCATACGCCTTCAAACGAATACGAATCTTTTGCTTTGCCATTGAAGTCCCTCCTTTTTCGCCCATTTTTTAAACAGACATTTCTCCGTGGAAATATCCTGCACCCCGGTCATGGCAAAGGGGCCGGGTGTGTCAGCAACCTCCCACATCATCGCAAGTCCATGACCAACATTCAATATTGTACTAAAAAGATTTGGGCAACGCAAGTTTTTTCTTGGGTTTCCGTATATTTTTTTGTACATAGTGTGCCTACTGAATGGCTCACCTTGAACATATTACAGATTTCAGGGAAGAAAGGCAAGCGGGATTACCTGCCAACTCACCAAGTCATCTTTCTATAATAGAAGGAAGTCGTTATACTTATAGTTGTAATCGTTATGAAATGGAGGGTTTCCTCAATGTCTGATGTAAATCAAACCCCTTATGAAATCATTGGCGGTGCAGATACTTTGGCCCGTCTTGTCGATACCTTTTACGATCTGGTAAAGCAGCATCCCGACATTACCGAGCTCTTCCCTGAAGATTTAACCCACGTGAAGGAACGTCAATATCAGTTTTTGACACAGTTTCTCGGTGGCCCAAGCCTGTATTCGGACGCCCATGGTCATCCGATGCTGAGAGCACGACACATGCCGTTCCCTATTGGACCTATACAGGCAGAGGCTTGGCTATCTTGTATGGATAAAGCCATGGACCTGACTGGACTGGAAGGCGAAATTCGCAAGCAAATCTTTGATCGGTTGCGATTAACTGCTCACCATATGGTCAATAAGTGGGATCAATAAGAAAAAGCGTAGGACAATTACTGTCCTACGCTTTTGTTGTTATATCAGAGCTTGCTGCCGCACGTGTAGCTTTCGGTCTCACCAAGCTACGAGATCCCAAATATACACCACCTACGATCATGCACAGTGCTAATAAGTGTACGAGTTGAAGGCTTTCTCCCAGGAATATCGCCGCAAATACCAAACTGGCCATCGGCATTCCATTTAAGAAAACAGCTGTTCGACTTGCTCCGAGCTGACGTATCCCATAATTCCAGCCTATCGACCCGAGTGCAGTTGACAGCGCACCTGAAGCAAAAATCACAAGCCACTGGAAGGAAGAAACGTCCAAAGATAGATAATAGGAAGCTGGTTGAACAGTCAATGCGACTCCCCACAAGAAGATGACCCCAAACATTTGCGATAAAGCCGTAATTAAGAGTACAGGTACACCTCTTACGACCAACTTCCGAATGAGTAAGCCACCCGTTACATACATGAGCATGGAGAAAAACATAATAGCATCTCCCCAGCCATTCATATGAAGACCGCCGTGTTGAGAGATGACAACAATCAACACTCCTGCAAAACCCATTCCAATGCCAAGCGCTTTTTTCAACGACATGCCTTCCCCTAAGAAAAGCATTGCCAAGAGCGCCGTTGCCAACGGATTTAATCCAAGAATAAGCGAGGCATTTCCTGCCGTCGTGTATTGAACACCGGCTGCAAGCGTTATTTGATGAAGCGCGATAGAACTAGCACCGACTCCGGCCAACAAGAACCAATCTATTTTGCTAAAACGCAAACTCTTTCGGTATATGAAGATGAGTGGCGATAAACAGATTCCACCAACAGTCATGCGTATAGCCGCGACATATAATGGAGGAAACGTTGTTAAATACTTGACCATGACGACGTTCAAGCCCCACAGCGTGACAACACCCGCAAGCATAAGAAACAATAATCGCTCATTATTTTTCATCTCTAATATCCCCCATCCAATCCTGATGGTATTGTAGCATATTGCTACAAGAGGCAAATTGAATGATTTTGATGGGAGTTATTTAAAAGTTCGATAATTGCACATAAAAAAACCCGACAACCAAAGTTGTCGGGTTTTGTGTATCCGTATATCTTACGCGTCGATAGAAGCTACAACGCCAGCGCCTACTGTACGGCCACCTTCGCGGATCGCGAAGCGAGTACCTTGTTCCATCGCTACTGGAGCGATCAGTTCTACAGTGAACTCAGTGTTGTCGCCAGGCATGATCATTTCAACGCCTTCAGGCAGTTGGATGATACCTGTTACGTCAGTTGTACGGAAGTAGAATTGTGGACGGTAGTTAGCAAAGAAAGGAGTGTGACGTCCGCCCTCTTCTTTGGACAGAACGTAAACTTCTGCTTTGAACTTAGTGTAAGGCTTAACGGAACCTGGTTTCGCCAAGCATTGTCCACGCTCGATGTCGTTACGGTCTACACCGCGCAGCAGAGCACCGATGTTGTCACCAGCTTGAGCTTGATCCAGCAATTTGCGGAACATCTCAACACCAGTTACAGTTGTTGCTTTTGTTTCTTCAGCCAGACCAATGATTTCTACTTGGTCACCAACTTTAACGATACCGCGCTCTACACGACCAGTAGCAACAGTACCACGACCAGTGATCGTGAACACGTCCTCTACAGGCATCAGGAACGGCTTGTCAGTTGCACGCTCAGGAGTTGGGATGTAAGTGTCAACCGCTTCCATCAGTTCAGCGATTTTCTTAGCCCACTCACCAGTTGGGTTGTCCAAAGCTTCTTTAGCAGAACCTTTGATTACTGGAGTGTCGTCACCTGGGAACTCATATTGAGACAACAGGTCACGGATTTCCATTTCAACCAGTTCCAACAACTCTTCATCGTCTACCATGTCGCATTTGTTCATGAATACTACGATGTAAGGTACGCCTACTTGTTTGGAGAGCAGGATGTGCTCGCGAGTTTGTGGCATAGGGCCATCAGCTGCGGATACAACCAGGATTGCGCCGTCCATTTGAGCAGCACCAGTAATCATGTTTTTCACGTAGTCAGCGTGACCAGGGCAGTCAACGTGAGCATAGTGACGGTTGTCTGTTTCGTACTCAACGTGAGCAGTGTTGATTGTGATACCGCGCTCTTTTTCTTCTGGAGCAGCGTCAATTGCAGCATAGTTCATAGCTTGTGCTTTACCTTGTTGTGCCAATACAGTTGTAATAGCAGCAGTCAGGGTAGTTTTACCGTGGTCAACGTGACCGATGGTACCAATGTTAACGTGCGGTTTATTACGCTCAAATTTCGCTTTTGCCATGAGAGGAAAGCCTCCTTATATATAAGGGTTTTATGGTTTGAAGAAAGGTTTACCTTACGAATGGTTGTCCCTTCAATATTGTAAACCTTTCTGATTGCAAGATAAAGCTGTAACCTGTAATTATTCGCCTTTAGATTTCTTGATGATCTCTTCAGCGATAAATTTAGGTACTTCTTCGTAGTGGTCGATCACCATGGAGTAAACGCCACGGCCCTGGGTACGGGAACGAAGAATTGTGGAGTAACCAAACATCTCGGACAGTGGTACCATTGCACGGATTACTTGTGCATTTGCACGAGCTTCCATACCTTCGATACGACCGCGGCGGGAGTTCAGGTCGCCCATAACGTCGCCCATGTACTCTTCTGGCATTGTAACTTCTACTTTCATGATTGGCTCGAGCAGTACAGCGCCACATTTTTTCGCAGCTTCTTTCAGAGCGAGAGAACCTGCTACTTTAAATGCCATCTCGTTGGAGTCAACATCATGGTAGCTACCGTCTACGATAGTAGCTTTGATATCAACCAGCGGGAAGCCAGCGATAACACCATTTTTCATAGACTCTTCGATACCCGCTTGAACAGCAGGGATGTATTCGCGTGGTACTACACCACCAACGATTTTGTTTTCGAATTGGAAGCCTTGACCCGGCTCGAGAGGAGCGAATTCCACCCAAACGTGACCGTATTGACCACGACCACCGGACTGACGAACGAATTTACCTTCCACTTTGGCTGTGTTACGGAATGTTTCACGGTAAGCAACCTGTGGAGCACCAACGTTCGACTCGACTTTAAATTCGCGTTTCAGACGGTCTACGATAATCTCCAGGTGAAGCTCACCCATACCGGAGATGATTGTTTGACCAGTCTCTTCATCTGTGCGAGTTCTGAACGTTGGATCCTCTTCAGCCAGCTTGGACAGGCCGATACCCATCTTGTCTTGGTCTGCTTTGGATTTTGGTTCAATCGCAACAGAAATAACTGGCTCTGGGAAGTCCATAGACTCAAGAATTACAGGAGCCTTTTCATCACACAGAGTATCACCAGTTGTTGTATCTTTCAAACCTACAGCTGCAGCAATGTCACCGGAGTAAACCGTTGTGATCTCTTCACGGTGGTTTGCGTGCATTTGCAGGATACGACCAACGCGCTCACGTTTACCCTTGGTAGAGTTGAGAACGTAAGAACCGGAGTTCAGTACACCGGAGTATACGCGGAAGAAAGTCAAACGACCAACATACGGGTCAGTCATGATCTTGAACGCAAGAGCAGAGAACGGACCGTTGTCGTCAGCTGGACGATCAACTTCTTCTTCAGTATCTGGCAATGTACCTTTAATTGCAGGGATATCTACCGGAGACGGCAGGTAAGCAACTACGTTGTCCAGCATAGGCTGAACACCTTTGTTCTTGTAAGAAGAACCGCACATTACCGGCGTCAGTTTGCACTCGATAGTACCCTTACGCAGAGCAGCACGAATTTCGTCGTTGGTCAGCTCTTCGCCTTCCAAGTACTTCATCATGAGCTCTTCGTCTTGTTCAGCTGCTGCTTCAACCATAGCCATGCGAAGTTCTTCGCAACGTGCCAGAATGTCAGCAGGAATTTCAGCGGAGTCAGAAGTTTTACCCAAGTCATCAGTATATACGATTGCCTTCATTTCAATCAGGTCAACCATACCTTTGAATTGATCTTCTGCACCGATTGGATATTGGATAGCTACTGGATTTGCACCCAGGCGAGATTTGATCTGACCCAAGCACATATCAAAGTTAGCACCCATGATATCCATTTTGTTGATGTAGCACATGCGCGGTACGCCATAGCGGTCAGCTTGGCGCCATACTGTTTCGGTTTGCGGCTCAACGCCACCTTTTGCGTCAAAAACGGTTACAGCACCGTCAAGAACGCGCAGGGAGCGCTCAACTTCTACAGTGAAGTCTACGTGACCTGGTGTATCAATGATGTTGATACGATGACCAGCCCATTGAGCAGTAGTAGCAGCCGAAGTAATGGTAATACCGCGCTCTTGCTCTTGTTCCATCCAGTCCATGGTAGCTGCACCTTCGTGCACCTCACCAATTTTGTGAACACGACCAGTGTAGAACAGAATACGCTCAGTAGTCGTCGTCTTACCAGCATCGATGTGAGCCATGATACCGATATTACGCGTATTCGGCAAAGAGAACTCGCGAGCCATTAGGTATGCTCCTTCCATACTCGAGTTTGAGAATAAACGGGTATCCAAAACGGACACCCGATTCAATTTCTACCAGCGATAGTGAGCAAACGCTTTGTTCGCTTCAGCCATCTTGTGCGTGTCTTCACGCTTTTTAACTGCTGCACCGGTGTTGTTAGCAGCGTCCATGATCTCGTTAGCCAAGCGTTGTTCCATGGTTTTCTCTCCACGGTTACGGGAGTAGTTAACCATCCAACGCAGACCAAGAGTGGTACGGCGCTCCGGTTTTACTTCGATTGGTACTTGGTAGTTAGCACCACCTACACGGCGAGCTTTAACTTCCAGTACTGGCATTACGTTTTTCAGTGCTTCTTCAAACACTTCCATCGGGTTGCGACCTGTGCGCTCCTGGATGATGTCAAATGCGTTGTAGAGAATGTTCTGAGCTACACCGCGCTTACCATCCAACATCAGGCGGTTAATCAAGCGAGTAACCAACTTGCTGTTGTGAATAGGATCAGGCAGCACGTCACGACGGGTTACAGGACCTTTACGAGGCATCGTATTCCCTCCTTCTTTTCGATATAAATTCACGCCACTTCACAGGCGCTTTTTTTATTACTTCTTCGCTGCTGCTTGACCTGGCTTCGGACGCTTAGTACCGTATTTGGAACGACCTTGTTTACGGTTGTTCACACCAGCAGTGTCAAGAGCACCACGAACGATATGGTAGCGTACCCCTGGCAAGTCTTTTACACGACCGCCGCGCACCAGCACGACGCTATGCTCTTGCAGGTTGTGGCCAATACCACCGATGTAAGCTGTTACCTCGATTCCGTTTGTCAAACGCACACGAGCGTATTTACGCAACGCGGAGTTCGGTTTTTTCGGAGTCATGGTACCTACACGAGTGCAAACACCACGTTTTTGAGGAGAGCTTTGGTTGGTTTGGCTTTTCTTGAAGCTGTTGTACCCCTTTTGAAGAGCTGGGGACTTCGACTTCACAACCTTATCCTCGCGACCTTTACGCACCAATTGGTTAATTGTAGGCATGATGTTACCTCCCTTCTTAATACCCAATCTTCAAGACCACAGATCCAGGTGAGTCATTTTTAGGTCAAATAGAAAGTCCTTGTCCAGCATTACGCAACGTGTAACCACAGACAAAAACATCGTTAACCACTTTTTTTAATCGCAGCGGTAGCCGCTCCCACTTCAATTCCACACGCTTTGCCTAAACGACGCATGGAATCTACATGAATGACTGGAACACCCTTCTCTTTGCAAAGGAGCTCGACTTTTTGGGTCAAACGCTTATCTGCATCAACAGCGATATACACTGCTTCTACCTGTTGGCTTTCAACAGCTTTGATCGTCTGCTTAATGCCGATTGTCAAGTCCTTGGCCCGCTCTACTTTTTCATAAGACATGATTCTCATATCCTCCAAAGTACAGATGTCAGGCACACTTGAATATAATATCAGGTGGGCTAGTTGTTGTCAACGCCCATCTCATATTTTTTATTTAGGAAAGCGCCCACCAATCGGTGATGGGCGCTTTTCCCGCCATTACTCTACAGAAACTGCTTCTTGCTCAGCTTTCGCTGCTTCCAGCTCTGCTTCGTAATCTACTTGACTAGCAACTTTTACATTGCGGTAACGTGACATACCGGTACCTGCTGGAACCAGCTTCCCGATAATAACGTTCTCTTTCAAACCTAGCAAGCGGTCCACTTTTCCTTTGATCGCTGCATCGGTAAGAACGCGAGTCGTTTCCTGGAAGGATGCTGCCGACAGGAAGGAGTCGGTTTCGAGGGATGCTTTGGTGATCCCCAGAAGAACCGGACGGCCCACTGCTGGATTTCTGCCTTCCATGAGAACTTTTGCGTTCGCTTGCTCAAATTCAGGAACCTCAACATAGGAACCTGGCAAGAGGTCTGTATCTCCGCTGTCGATAACGCGCAGTTTGCGCAGCATCTGACGAATCATAACCTCTACGTGCTTGTCGTTAATTTCTACCCCTTGCATACGGTAAACTTTTTGTACCTCTTGCAAGATGTAGTTGGAAACGCCGCGCATACCGCGAACTTTGAGCATTTCTTTCGGGTCTACGGAACCTTCCGTGAGCTCGTCACCGGCATTCAGCTTGAGACCAACAGAAACCTTGATGCGCGAGCCATACGGTGCTGCATACACTTTGTTCTCCGCTTCCCCACGTACTTCGATCTCGCGACGATCTTTCCCTTCGCGAATATCAACAACTTCACCATCGATTTCGGAGATGACTGCTTGCCCTTTCGGATTACGCGCTTCGAACAACTCCTGAATACGCGGCAAACCTTGGGTAATATCGTCTCCCGCAACCCCACCAGTATGGAAGGTACGCATGGTCAGCTGGGTACCCGGCTCACCAATGGATTGTGCAGCGATAATACCGACTGCTTCTCCCACTTCCACCTCGGCTCCTGTCGCCAGGTTGCGTCCGTAACACAATTTGCAGACACCATGGCTGGTGCGGCAAGCGAGTACGTTACGGATATAAACGTTAGTGATTCCTACTTTTTCGATATACTCGGCAACCTCTTCAGAGATCTCCTCATTGCGGTGCACGATGATTTCTTTTGTCTCAGGGTGGCGCAAAGTCTCGAAGCAAGTACGTCCAACCAGACGATCAGACAACTTCTCGATTTCTTCCTTACCATCCTTGATTGCTGTTACACGGATACCTTTATCTGTTCCGCAATCAGTTTCGCGTACAATCACGTCTTGGGCAACGTCTACCAGACGACGAGTCAGGTAACCCGAGTCCGCTGTACGCAAGGCTGTATCGGCGAGACCTTTACGCGCACCGTGCGTGGAGATAAAGTACTCCAATACCGTCAGACCTTCACGGAAGTTGGATTTAATCGGCAACTCAATGATTCGACCGGATGGGTTCGCCATCAGACCGCGCATACCAGCCAACTGAGTGATCTGGGATACGTTACCACGGGCACCGGAGTTCGCCATCATGAAGATCGCATTGAACTTATCCATGGACTTCATCAAAACGTCTGTTACTTCATCCTTCGCTTTGGACCAGATAGAGATTACGCGGTCATAGCGCTCGTCCTCGGTGATCAAACCGCGACGGAACTGCGTCATGACAGTTGCAACCTTTTCATCCGCTGCGTCGAGAATGTCTTTTTTCTTTCCTGGTACCGCAATGTCCGCTACGGCAATCGTGATACCTGCTTTTGTCGAGTACGTGAAGCCCAGTTCCTTGATTCTATCGAGGATCATGGACGTTTTCATCGTACCGAAGCGACGGAAGCACTCGGAAATGATGGTTCCCAAGAAGCCTTTTTTCACCGCGCCTGGATCAGGCAGGTTCTTGATGAACTCTGTAACGTTGGTACCTTTATCGAAAATAAAGTATTCGTCAGGAACCATGTTTTGCAGGTTGCCTTTCGTTGGTACGTTGATGAACGGCAGATCTGCAGGGAAAATTTCATTGAAAATTACTTTACCTACTGTCGTTACGAGAAGCGCGTTCTCTTGACGCTCAGTAAAGCTGGTTTTGCTCAAGCGTTTTGCTGGCAGTGCGATGCGCGTATGCAGGCTGATAAAGCCTTGCTGATAAGCGGCAATCGCATCGTGAGGATCGCGATAAATCGTACCCTCGCCTTTGTCGCCTTCGCGCTCCAGTGTCAGGTAGTAAGAACCAAGCACCATGTCCTGGGATGGAGTTACTACCGGTTTACCGTCTTTCGGGTTCAAGATGTTCTGCGCTGCCAGCATGAGGATACGGGCTTCCGCCTGTGCTTCAGCAGACAACGGAACGTGAACCGCCATTTGGTCACCGTCAAAGTCCGCGTTGTACGCTGTACAAACGAGCGGATGCAGACGGATCGCACGGCCTTCAACCAGAACTGGTTCGAATGCCTGGATACCCAGACGGTGCAAGGTAGGGGCACGGTTCAACAGTACCGGGTGCTCACGAATAACGTCCTCGAGAACGTCCCATACCTCTGGCTGAACGCGCTCAACCTTGCGCTTTGCGCTCTTGATGTTGTGAGCGAGGCCTTTGGAAACCAGCTCTTTCATCACGAACGGCTTGAAGAGCTCCAGTGCCATTTCTTTAGGCAAACCGCACTGATACATCTTCAGGTTAGGTCCTACAACGATAACGGAACGACCGGAGTAGTCAACACGCTTACCGAGCAGGTTTTGACGGAAACGACCTTGTTTACCTTTCAGCATGTGGCTGAGAGATTTCAAAGGACGGTTACCTGGTCCTGTTACCGGACGTCCACGACGACCGTTGTCGATGAGCGCGTCTACTGCTTCCTGCAGCATGCGTTTCTCGTTTTGTACGATAATGTCAGGAGCACCCAGTTCGAGCAGGCGCTTCAGACGGTTATTACGGTTGATTACACGGCGGTACAGGTCATTCAGGTCGGAAGTGGCAAAACGTCCACCATCCAACTGAACCATTGGACGAAGCTCTGGCGGGATAACCGGCAGTACGTCGAGAACCATCCAATCCGGGTGGTTACCGGAGTTGCGGAATGCCTCGAGCACTTCCAGACGCTTGATCGCACGGTTGCGACGCTGGCCTTGTGCCGTTTTCAAATCTTCTTTCAACGTTTCCACGTCTTTATCCAGATCGATTTCTGCAAGCAGGCGTTTGATCGCTTCTGCTCCCATCATCGCTTGGAAGGAGTGGCCGTATTTCTCACGATAATTGCGATACTCTTTTTCGGAGAGCAATTGCTTTTTATCGAGAGGAGTGTCACCTGGATCTGTTACTACGTAAGAAGCAAAGTAGATTACTTCCTCCAGGGAACGAGGGGACATGTCGAGCACCAAGCCCATACGGCTTGGAATCCCTTTGAAGTACCAGATGTGAGAAACTGGGGCAGCCAGTTCAATGTGCCCCATACGCTCACGCCGTACTTTGGCGCGGGTCACTTCCACGCCACAACGGTCGCACACTACACCTTTATAACGAACACGCTTGTATTTACCGCAATGGCATTCCCAGTCCTTGGTTGGTCCAAAGATGCGTTCGCAGAACAAGCCGTCTTTTTCCGGTTTCAGTGTGCGGTAGTTGATCGTCTCTGGCTTCTTCACTTCCCCGAAAGACCACGAACGGATCTTATCGGGGGAAGCCAAGCCGATCTTCATATATTCGAAGTTGTTCACGTCAATCACAGGGCGTTACCTCCCTTGGTACCGGAATCTTACTCTTCGTTCAAGCTTCCGCCTTCGAGAACGAGGTTCAGTTTTTCACCGTTGCCTTCATCCTCGTCTTCCATTTCACGCATTTCAATCTCCTGCTCGTCTCCGGACAGAATCTTCACGTCCATACCCAAGCTCTGGAGTTCCTTAATCAATACCTTGAAGGACTCTGGAACACCTGGTTCTGGAACGTTTTCGCCCTTAACGATCGCTTCATACGTTTTCACGCGGCCCACGACGTCATCCGACTTGACAGTAAGAATTTCTTGCAAGGTGTAGGCAGCACCATATGCCTCCAATGCCCAAACCTCCATCTCCCCGAAACGCTGTCCACCGAATTGAGCTTTACCACCCAATGGCTGCTGCGTAACAAGAGAGTAAGGACCAGTAGAACGAGCATGGATTTTGTCGTCAACCAAGTGAGCCAGTTTCAGCATGTACACGCAACCTACCGTTACACGGCGGTCAAACGGTTCACCTGTACGACCATCAAACAAGATCGTTTTTCCGTCACGATCCAGACCTGCTTCTTCCAACGTTTCGAATACTTCTGCCTGACGTGCACCGTCGAATACCGGCGTTGCTACGTGGATACCCAGAAGTTTCGCTGCCATACCCAAGTGAGTCTCCAATACCTGACCGATGTTCATACGCGAAGGTACGCCCAACGGGTTGAGTACGATCTCTACTGGAGAGCCATCTGGCAGGAACGGCATATCTTCTTCCGCCATGATGCGGGCGATAACCCCTTTGTTACCATGTCGACCGGCCATTTTGTCACCCACGGAGATTTTCCGTTTTTGGGCGATGTAAACGCGAACGAGTTGGTTTACGCCTGGTGGCAATTCGTCGCCATTCTCACGCGTAAATACTTTAACGTCTACGATGATACCGGAACCACCATGTGGTACGCGCAGGGATGTATCACGAACTTCACGAGCTTTTTCACCGAAGATGGCATGCAGGAGGCGTTCTTCTGCTGTCAGCTCAGTAACCCCTTTAGGTGTAACCTTACCAACGAGAATGTCACCGTCCTGAATCTCCGCACCAACACGGATGATACCGCGTTCGTCCAGGTTTTTCAGAGCATCTTCCCCAACGTTTGGAATATCGCGAGTGATTTCCTCTGGACCCAGCTTGGTGTCGCGAGCTTCGGACTCGTATTCTTCAATATGGATAGACGTATACACGTCATCTTTTACAAGTTTTTCACTCAGAAGAATCGCGTCTTCGTAGTTGTATCCTTCCCACGTCATAAACGCAACGATTACGTTACGACCGAGAGCCAATTCACCTTTTTCAGTGGATGGGCCGTCCCCAATGATATCGCCTTTTTCAATCCAGTCTCCAGTGCTTACGATTGGACGCTGGTTGATGCAGGTACCTTGGTTGGAACGGATAAACTTGTGCATTTTGTATTTATCGAGATCGCCAGCAACTTTTCTGCCGTCGATTTCTTGGTAACGACGAATCCAGATTTCGCGAGCCGTTACGCGCTCAACTTGACCCGGATGCTTGGCAACGATCGCCACGCCGGAGTCTTGCGCTGCTTTATGCTCCATACCCGTACCGACAAACGGTGCTTGTGGAATCAAAAGCGGAACGGCCTGCCGCTGCATGTTTGAACCCATCAGTGCGCGGTTGGCGTCATCGTTCTCGAGGAACGGAATCAGCGCTGTCGCAACGGATACAACCTGCTTCGGCGATACGTCCATGAAGTCTACCTTGTCGCGCGGTACGCTCAAGATCTCACCTTTACGACGGCAGATTACCATGTCGTTTACGAAACGGCCATCTTCATCAAGTGGCTGATTTGCCTGTGCCACGTTGAACACGTCTTCCTCATCAGCAGTCAAGTAGCTGATATCAGTCAACACGAAGCCTGTTTCTGGATCAACTTTACGACGAGGCGTTTCGATAAATCCGTAGTCGTTGATGCGTGCAAAGGACGACAGGGAGTTGATCAAACCAATGTTTGGTCCCTCTGGCGTCTCAATTGGACACATACGACCGTAGTGGGAATGGTGAACGTCGCGCACTTCGAAGCCCGCGCGCTCACGCGTCAAACCACCAGGTCCGAGTGCGGACAGACGGCGTTTGTGCGTCAGCTCAGCCAATGGATTTGTTTGATCCATGAACTGGGACAACTGCGAGCTACCAAAGAACTCCTTCAGTGAGGCAATCACTGGACGGATGTTAATGAGAGCTTGCGGTGTAATTTGGTTTTGATCCTGAATGGACATGCGCTCACGAACCACACGCTCCATACGGGACAAACCAATACGGAACTGGTTCTGCAACAGTTCACCAACGGAACGCAGACGACGGTTACCCAAGTGGTCAATATCGTCTGTGGAACCTACACTGTGCAGGAGGTTCATGAAATAGTTGATCGCCGATACGATGTCCGCCGGCGTAATATGTTTGAAGGACTTATCTACATTTCCGTTTCCGATTACTTTGATGATCTTGCCATCTTCAATCGGAGAGAAAATATTGATAGATTGCAAATGAATCGCTTCATCTTCCAGTACACCGCCATGTGTGCGAACGTCGATAAAGCCCACATTGCCTTCCAGCGCTGGCACGATGCGATCCAGGACACGACGGTCAATCATTTGACCTGCTTCGGCAAAAATTTCACCTGTTGTCGTATCGATCAGCGTTTCAGCCAAACGTTGGTTGTACAGACGGTTTTTCAAATGAAGCTTTTTGTTCATTTTATAACGACCAACAGAAGCCAAATCATAGCGCTTAGGGTCGAAGAAACGAGAGATCAAGAGGCTCTTCGCATTTTCGACTGTTGGTGGCTCACCCGGACGAAGACGCTCGTAGATTTCAATAAGCGCTTTTTCCGTAGAATCGGTATTGTCTTTTTCCAGCGTGTTCTTGATGTATTCATCTTCACCCAGCAAGTTGAGAATCTCGATGTCGGAACCAAAGCCCAACGCACGCAAAAGAACCGTTACCGGGATTTTTCGCGTACGGTCGATGCGGACATAAATAACGTCCTTCGCATCGGTCTCCAGCTCCAGCCAAGCACCCCGGTTCGGGATTACTGTAGCTGTAAACGTCTGCTTGCCGTTTTTGTCCACTTTGGTGTTGTAATATACACTGGGGGAACGAACAAGCTGGCTGACAATAACGCGCTCAGCACCATTAATAATGAAGGTTCCCGTTTCGGTCATGAGCGGGAAATCCCCCATGAATACTTCTTGTTCCTTCACTTCTCCCGTCTCTTTGTTCAACAAACGTACCTTCACACGCAGAGGCGCCGCATAGGTGACGTCACGTTCTTTCGACTCGTCAACATCGTACTTCGGCTCTCCCAAGCTGTAGTCGATAAACTCCAGCACGAGATTACCTGTGAAGTCCTGGATTGGCGAAATGTCTTGGAACATCTCACGGAGCCCCTCATCAAGGAACCATTGGTAGGACTTTTGTTGAATCTCGATGAGATTTGGAAGGCCCAGCACTTCGTTAATACGTGAATACGTACGACGCTGGCGGTGTCGGCCACTTTGAATCACTTTACCTGCCAACTTATTCACCCCTCAGGTTGTGTTTTCACACATAGAAACTCGGCATTCGGCAACTTCTTTCAGTCGCATTCGAATGCCTAAAAATAAAAATGGGTTAAAGCAGCTTCAACCATTTTTAACCCAGAGAAACTCTATTTTAAAAGAATTCCCATGTTTTCACGCAAACATTCCTATCTCAGGAAAAAAGTAGAAACGCTTGACAGACAGGGAATTGCTGAAAAATAGACATTTATCCCATATTGACATTTTATAATGCTACCACATTCAATTATTCACGTCAAGAAAACTTTTCTAATGATTTCTTCTTGCTTATTTGATTGCCCTGAATATGTGATAGCCTTTTTCCCGATCTACCTCTATTACTTCGCGGTACGTTTCCTGCAGCTTCTTCAATGCGGATGGGGCACCTTGCTTCTTCTGAATGACAACCCACATTTCTCCGCCTTCTACCAACAGGTCGTATCCTTCTACAAAAATGCGATGAACGATTTCCTTACCCGCACGAATCGGCGGATTGGTTAGAATGACATCAAACTGCTCACCTTGTACGCCGCTGTAGACATCGCTCACTCGAACCTCAACATTTTTTATTCCATTTGCTTCTGCATTACGACGAGCCAGGTTAACCGCACGCTCGTTCACGTCGATCATCGTCACCCGACCATGATCAGCAAGCTTGGCAGCCGTCAATCCCATCGGACCATACCCGCATCCCACATCGAGTACACGCGCATGACTGTCGATTTCCATGTTCTCGATGAGCAATACACTTCCAAAGTCAATCCGGTCTCGGGAAAAAACGCCAGCATCCGTTATGAAGCGAAATTCATTACCACGGAGCTTGAACGTAAATTGCTGTTCATCATGTGCAGCGCCCGGTTGATTGGTATAGTAATGGTCTGCCACGTGTGATTCACCCTTCCTCATCGTTTAAGAAAAACTCTATCATCAAAAGTTTATAGAAAATCCCCCTGCCGCAGGCAAGGGGATATCCTAAAGGAAGCTAACTTACTTTACTTCTACTTGAGCGCCAGCTTCTTCGAGTTTTGCTTTGAGGGATTCTGCTTCGTCTTTGGAAACGCCCTCTTTGAGTGTTTTTGGAGCGTTGTCTACCAGGTCTTTTGCTTCTTTCAGACCCAAGCCAGTCAGCTCGCGAACAACTTTGATTACGTTGATTTTGGAAGCGCCGCCGCTTACCAGGTTTACAGTGAATTCAGTTTGCTCAGCAGCAGCTTCTGCTCCGCCACCAGCAACTACAGCTACAGGAGCAGCAGCAGTTACGCCGAATTCTTCTTCGATTGCTTTAACCAGATCGTTCAGTTCGAGAACGGACATGCCTTTAATGGCTTCCAAGATTTGCTCTTTAGACATTTGTAAATCCTCCATTCAAGGAATAGTATTTGTAAAACATTAACCGATCAGACGATTACGCGCCTTGACCTTCTTTTTGTTCTGCCACTGCTTTGACTGCCAGTGCAACGTTGCGCATTGGAGCTTGCAGGACGGAAAGAAGCATGGACAAGAGACCTTCGCGGTTCGGCAGGGAAGCCAGAGCTTTAATTTGCTCAGCATCAACTACTTTACCCTCGATAACGCCACCCTTGATTTCCAGCTTGTCGTTTTTCTTAGCGAATTCAGCGATAACTTTCGCTGGAGCGATGATATCGTCTTTGGAGAACGCCAGAGCGTTTGGTCCAGTCAGATATTGATCCAGTTCAGTCAGGCTTTCCTTCTCAGTAGCCAAACGAGTCAGGGAGTTTTTCAACACCTGGAACTCAACACCAGCTTCACGCAATTGCTTACGGAGCTCAGTTACTTGTGCTACTGTCAGACCGCGGTAGTCAGCTACCACTGTAGTTTGGCTTTCGCGAAGCTTAGTTGCGATTTCGTTGATCGCTTGTACCTTTTCTTCACGAATAACGGTTGGACGAATTTCTGCCATTGATTACACCTCCCGTGCTCTAATCCTAGAAAATGAAGAATGCCCTCGCAGACTCACGAGGGCATAATGCTATATCGTCAAAGGAAAACAGCGTTTCCTCATTCGTACATTACACGCCTCGGAGGGGTATTAAGCGTTACTCTCACAAGCACCGCACCTTCTGTCTACGGCATATTCTTTTCATCAACAGGGACTATCTTAACAACTCCCGTAAAGGAAGTCAAGTGTCATTATTTTACAGCTACGCGTACACCAGGGCCCATAGTGGAGCTCAGGGTTACGTTTCTCATGTAAACACCTTTAGCAGCAGCTGGTTTCGCACGGTTCAGTGCTTCAGTCAGAGCAGCCAGGTTTTCTACCAGTTTGTCAGCATCGAAGGATGCTTTTCCGATAGGAGCGTGGATGTTACCCGCTTTGTCTACACGATACTCAATTTTACCTGCTTTGATTTCGTTAACCGCTTTAGTTACATCGAAAGTAACTGTACCGGTCTTAGGGTTTGGCATCAGGCCTTTTGGACCGAGTACACGACCCAATTTACCTACTTCACCCATCATATCAGGAGTAGCTACTACAACGTCAAAGTCGAACCAGCCACCTTGAATTTTTGCGATCATGTCTGCATCGCCTACGAAGTCTGCGCCAGCTGCTTCTGCATCTTTCGCTTTATCGCCTTTTGCGAATACGAGAACACGTTGTACTTTACCAGTACCATGTGGCAATACAACTGCGCCACGGATTTGTTGGTCAGCACGCTTAGGATCTACGCCCAAACGGAACGCTGCTTCAACAGTTTCGTCGAATTTAGCTGTAGCTGCTTTTTTAACCAGCTCAACGCCTTCAGCTACTTCGTATACTTTGTTTTTATCAACGAGCTTTACAGCCTCTTGATATTTCTTACCTTTTTTCGCCATGATTAAATCTCCCTTCAATGTGGTCGTAGCGGTTGATCCTCCCACAGACAGGGGGGCACAACCTCTGTGCCCCCTTGCACTCAAGACAATTAGTCTTCGATTACGATACCCATAGAACGAGCTGTACCTTCTACCATGCGCATAGCCGCTTCTACGGATGCAGCATTCAGGTCAGGACGCTTCAGTTCTGCGATTTCACGAACTTTATCACGCTTCAGCGTAGCAACCTTTGTTTTGTTTGGTACGCCAGAACCGGACTCGATACCAGCAGCTTTCTTCAACAGAACTGCAGCTGGAGGAGTTTTTGTGATAAAAGTGAAAGAACGGTCTTCAAACACGGTGATTTCCACCGGAATGATCATACCTACTTCGCTTTCAGTGCGAGCATTGAATTCTTTACAGAATCCCATGATGTTTACACCAGCTTGACCGAGAGCCGGACCTACTGGAGGTGCAGGATTCGCTTTACCTGCTGGGATTTGTAATTTAATTACGCGGATAACCTTCTTAGCCACGTAACACACCTCCTTACTTCACATGTGGTTATTACGGGGGAATGCCCCCTCCCACCGTTTTTTGAAAGTCTCTATGTAAAAGACTTTCGATCTATAGTGAGAGTGCAAGAAACCCCAATTAATGTTGTGGGATTGTTAAAACAAAATGAAATGTACCACATAGCGCGATACTTTTCAAGTTGAATCCTAATCCAATTTTTGAACTTGTGTAAAGTCTAGCTCTACCGGTGTTTCGCGACCGAAGATGTCCACCAACACGCGAACCTTCTGCCTGTCCGGGTAAATCTCGATAATCTCCCCGGTGCGATTGGAAAACGGACCATCTGTGACGCGCACCATATCGCGGAGAGCAAAATCGACTCTGATCTTGGGAATTTCGATTCCCATTTGCTTGAGAATCGTATCGGCCTCTTCAGGACGCAGCGCTGTCGGTTTAGAGCCAGCACCCGTGGATCCGACAAAGCCGGTAACCCCAGGGGTGTTGCGCACGACATACCAAGAGTCGTCCGTCATCACCATTTCAACAAGGACGTATCCAGGAAACACTTTTTTCGTGACGGTGCGCTTCTTACCATCCTTGGTTTCCACCTCTTCTTCAGTGGGAACAAGAACGCGAAAGATCTTGTCTTCCATGCCCATCGACTCGAGTCGCTTCTCCAGATTGGTTTTCACCTTGTTTTCGTAACCTGAGTACGTATGAAGTACATACCATGCTTTTTCCATATCCAACAGGACGTTAACCGTCCGTCCCTCCTAAGACTTGCATAATTACGTTCCTAGAATCAAATCGATCAAGCGCGAGATACCCAAATCAACGACGAAGAAGAATATTGCCAGGAGCACAACCGTAACAAGAACAACGAGCGTATAGGTCGTCAATTCTTTACGGTTGGGCCAACGGACTTTCTTTAGCTCGGACATTACGTCACTAAAAAAACCACCGGTACGGCGAAAACTGGCTCCGATTCGTGATAAAAAACCCACTTTGCCACCCCCTGACTTCGTCGCATCAACCATTACTTCGTCTCGCGATGAAGGGTTTGCTTCTTGTCACGGGAGCAATACTTTTTCAGTTCAACACGTTCAGTAGTGGTGCGCTTGTTCTTCGTGGAGATATAGTTACGCTCGCCACACTCGGTGCACGCCAACGTGATGTTTACTCGCATTTATTGCCACCTCCATCTCATTTCAAACCTGCTATTAGTTAAAAGTACCCCGATGATAAATAGTACGGGAAAACCGCTACTTTTTCCAGACCATTTCATTCACCTAAGTAACCATAGAACAGAGAGATAAGAGTCTATGGCTACCTAAATAAATTTATCATACCGAAATTCCCATGTCAAACAAAATGACTTGACAAGAGGTAGTCCTTTTGCTTCCAAAATAAAAAGAGAGATTCTCTACAGATGAATCTCTCTTCCTTCCAAATAGCGCTCTAGCTTGCGCTTTACTCGCTGCAATGCATTATCAATAGACTTGACATGACGCTTCAATTCAACAGCAATCTGCTGATAGGATCGTCCGTCCAAGTAAAGCATGAGAACCTGGCGTTCCAAGTCACTCAAGATTTCGCTCATCTTGCCCTCAATGTCATCGAATTCTTCCCGATTGATAAACAATTCCTCCGGATCGGTCACCTTGGTTCCCGAGATCACATCGAGTAGTGTACGGTCAGAATCTTCATCGTATATAGGCTTGTCCAATGAGACGTAAGAATTGAGCGGGATGTGCTTTTGGCGTGTCGCTGTCTTGATCGCGGTAATGATCTGACGGGTAATACACAGCTCGGCAAATGCCTTGAACGACGTGAGCTTGTCTCCTCGGAAGTCGCGAATAGACTTGTACAGTCCGATCATCCCTTCCTGCACGATGTCTTCGCGGTCAGCCCCAATAAGAAAATAGGATCTCGCTTTGGCACGAACGAAGTTCTTGTATTTGTTGATCAAATACTCCAAAGCTTCGGCGTCATTATCGCGAACCAGGTCGACTACTTCTTCGTCGGTCATTAGTTCATATTGGGCATGTTTTAACTCCTTGAGGTCAACACTCACAAATGATCCCTCCGCCAACCGGTTTCTCCAATAGATAGCGCTATTATACATGATGCCGTAAAAAAGCGTCAACCGAATCCAAGTTATTCCCTTCTCCATTTTTCGAATATTTTCGCTATTTCATCATTCAGCGTAATCCGCGTGGAGAAACGGTCTTCTTGCGTTTTTTCGACTTGTTTCTTGATTTCCTTGCCCGCATTTTCCATATCGAGCAACAACTCCCGCGCTGATTTGCGCAAAGCTCCCTGCCCAAATATGACACGTTGAGAGGTATAGTCAGAAGTTGCCACATAAATTTGTCGATTTTTATTGTGAAATTGGGAGACTAGCTGCTCAATTTTCTCGTCTGCTGTCTCCTTCTTCTTCGTGAAATAAACGTCGACCTGGAAGTCCTCCATTTGACGGCCAATGCCAGGAACGTTGTACGCATCAAAGACAATGATGACCTTCACACCAGTGTAGCTCTGGTATTCTGCCATTTTTGCGATTAATTGATCACGCGCCTCGTCCATCCGCTCTTGATCCTTCAGCAGGCGCAGATCGGGCCAGGCGCCGATGATATTGTATCCATCAACGATCAACAGCTGCTTGGCTTTTCGTTTCGCCATGTCATTTCACCCGCGTCGGAATTGGACTCCTGGAGCGATATACTTCATACATCAACAAGGCAGCTGCTACAGAAGCGTTGAGTGAGGTAACATTGCCCGCCATCGGAAGGCTATACAGAAAATCACAGTTTTCCCGCACGAGGCGACTCATGCCTTTTCCTTCGCTGCCAATGACAATTGCGAGCGGCATCGTATAATCACCCTGGCGGAAATCTTGCTTGGCACTCGCATCTGTTCCTGCAATCCAAACACCGCGTTCTTTGAGCTCTTCCATGGTACGAACCAAATTCGTCACTCGCGCTACTGGCACGTAGTTGATCGCCCCTGCCGAAGCTTTTGCCACTGTTGCCGTAAGACTGACAGAACGTCGTTTTGGGATGATGACACCATGAGCACCGACTGCATCGGCTGTCCGCATGATGGAACCGAGGTTATGCGGATCTTCCAGCTCGTCCAACAGCAAAATGAACGGCGCCTCGTTTTTTTCCTCTGCCCGCTTCAAAATACCGTCTACTTCTACGTAATCATAAGCAGCAACAGAAGCCACAACACCCTGATGGTTGTCCGACGACACGAGCTGATCCAGCTTTTTGCGGTTGGCTGTCGTGACAATGACACCCTGTTCTTTCGCCAAGGCAAAGACAGGTCCCATCAGATTTTTATTCGTTCCCTCTGCAATCCAAATCTTATTGATCGTACGGCCTGATCGCAAAGCCTCGATGACGGGGTTTTTCCCCAGAATCCACTCTTCACTCATTTCATGATTCTCCTTCCACTATGGCAAAAGCCTGCTGCACAATTTCAGCGATCCGCTCTTCTTTTCCACTCAAATACAAGTACCCGATCAATGCTTCAAAAGCCGTTGCATGACGGTAGTCGATAATATCGGCGTTTTTGGCACTGGAGCCGGATTTGGCATTCCGCCCCCGCTTCACTACATTCAATTCTTCCTCCGGCAATGTGGGCATTAACGTTAACAACACATTGGCCTGTGCTTTCGCTGAAACATAGCGGTTGGCCGCCTTGTGGAGCTGGTTTGGTTTAACCAGCCCCTTGGCGATCAAATGATACCTCACACAATGCGAATAGGTAGCATCTCCGAGGAAGGCAAGCACGAGTGGATTTGTCAGATTAGGATCTCGGGTTAGTTCTTCTTTTTGCATCTATTTTCTTCGGCCCCTTATTTTCGACGCCAGCGAACACCTTGTGGCGTGTCCTCCAGCACGATTCCTTTTGCTGCGAGCAGATCGCGGATTTCGTCAGAACGGGCAAAGTTTCTTGCTTTGCGAGCTTCTGTGCGCTCTTCGATCAACGCATCAATCTCACTATCCAACAGCTCCTGCTCTTCAGCAATTTCAAGACCAAGAACCTCCGTCAACTCCACCAACAAATCCATGTATGCACGAACTTCGGCTTCGCCTACATTTTGATAACGCAAGTACAGGTTGGCTTCCTTCACGACGTCAAAAATAACGGTTATGGCATTCGCTGTATTGATATCATCATCCATCTCAGCAACGAAACGCTCGCGAAGCTCCCCAATGATTCGCGCCTGCTCCTGTGCCTGATCATTCGGCTCTTCTGCGCGCACGGTATCCAGACGATGGGACAGATTCGTATACGCAGTCTTGATTCTATCCAAACCATTGGCCGCCTGTTCGATCAACTCTTCGCTAAAATTGATCGGGTTGCGATAGTGCCCCTGAAGCATAAAGAAGCGAATTAATTGACCGCCGAATTTCTCTGAAAGATCGCGTGCAAGCAAGAAGTTCCCAAGGGATTTGGACATTTTTTCGTTATCGATATTGAGCATGCCGTTGTGTAGCCAATAACGAGCAAAAACTTTACCCGTAAAGCACTCCGATTGGGCAATTTCGTTCTCGTGGTGCGGGAACACAAGGTCTGTTCCGCCCGCATGGATATCGATTTCCTCACCCAAAAACTTCAGGGCCATTGCCGAGCACTCAATATGCCATCCCGGTCTTCCTTCACCCCACGGACTGTCCCAGGTAACTTCTCCGGTCTTTGCCGCTTTCCAAAGTACGAAGTCCAGGGGATGTTCCTTTTTCTCGTTGATTTCTACACGAGCACCTGCCTGCAAATCATCCAACGGCTGATGCGATAGCTTTCCGTATTCCTGAAAACGTCCTGTGCGGAAATAGACGTCACCTTCACTCTCGTAGGCAAAGCCTTTTTCAATCAGCCCTTGCACGAATTCAATGATTTCCGGAATTGTTTGCATCACACGTGGTTGAATATCAGGTGGAGATACGTTCAGTGATTTCAGATCAGCATTGTACGCATCTGTGTATCGATCCGCCACTTCTTTGACAGTGACCCCTTCCTGATTCGCTACACGAATCAGTTTGTCATCTACATCCGTAATATTTTGCACGAATGTCACTTCGTAGCCACGATATTTCAAGTAACGGCGCAGTGTATCAAATACAATGGCAGGGCGCGCATTTCCAATGTGGATGTAGTTGTACACGGTCGGGCCGCACACGTACATTTTTACCTTTCCTGGCTCCAATGTGTGAAACGGTTCCTTTCGCCGCGTCATCGTGTTAGTCAGCTGAATGCCCATCGTTCTGTTTATCCTCCCTCAAAAGCTCCAATTCTTTGCGTAATTGATCAATTTCCTTTTGCATCAAACGAATCGTATCCGCTACCGGGTCTGGCATATTTACATGGTCCAGATCATTTTTGACCCGCTTGCCATCCTGGATGACGATGCGTCCCTTGATTCCTACTACGGTCGAGTTAGGCGGTACCTCCTGCAAGACAACGGCACCAGCCCCTATCTTTGAATTATCGCCAATTTTGAAGGAGCCCAACACCTTTGCTCCCGTCGCAATAATGACGTCGTTGCCGATCGTAGGGTGACGCTTTCCTTTTTCTTTCCCCGTTCCCCCGAGTGTAACCCCTTGATAAATCGTTACATTGTCTCCGATTTCGCACGTCTCTCCGATCACAACACCCATGCCATGGTCAATGAACAGGCCGCGGCCAATTGTTGCGCCCGGGTGAATCTCAATTCCCGTGAAAAAACGGGACAGTTGAGAGACAATTCGGGCGAGTGTACACAGCTCAGCCTTCCAGAGCCTGTGGGCAATCCGGTGCCCCCATATCGCGTGCAAACCGGAATAGGTCATAACGACTTCCAGCGTACTTCGCGCAGCCGGGTCTCGTTCAAAAACAGCATGAATGTCATCTCTCATCTGTGCTAACATTTTGGGGTGGCACCTCCTGCCTGATTTACCTGCCGAGTGTTCAACTTCCTCTAAAATAAAAAACGTCCCTATCCCCTCCATTACGAAGGGACAGAGACGGGTTTACCGTGGTTCCACTCTGCTTAGATCGTCTTGGCTGCAAAGACTTAACAAACAACCTTGAACGATCTCGCTCATACCCCGATAACGGCGGGAAGCCGATGGCGCCTACTGATATCTTTTCAAAAAGATAGGTTCAGCTCATTGCTCACAGGGGCATTTCCATACAGGGCACACCAGATGGCTCTCACCTATCCATCCTCTCTGTAGATGTGCAGACTGTTGTACTTCTCCTGATCGTCGCATTCATGATTTATAAAAGAAAGCCAGCCAATACTTACTGACCGTTTGCAATTACTTGCTGTGCACGTGCAATCACCTTGTCACGTCCAAGCAGATACAACGTCTCTGCCAGATCACGACCATGCGCCTGACCAGTTGCTCCTACGCGGACCGGCATGAACAATGCCTTGCCTTTGTGACCCGTTTCCTTTTGCACGTCTTTGAGTACCGCTTTAATAACATCCACATTATATGCATCCTGGGCAGAAAGGTGTTTCACAAAGGAAGCCAGTACTTCCGGCAATTGCGGTTCTTTCAGCACCAGAGTTGCTTCTTCATCGTACACCACTTCGTCGAGGAAGAAAAGAGCTGCCAACGGAACGATTTGCGCACAGTAGGACATTTGCTCTTGATACAGGCCTACGATACTGCGAACCCATTCGCGCTTCTCAGCAGACAAACTCTCTTCGATGAAGCCAGCTTTTTGCAGATGCGGGATACACATGTCTGTAATCATATCGAGCGGTTGACGCTTCAAATAGAAGTTGTTCATCCAGTTCATCTTCGTTGCATCAAACACAGCTGGCGATTTGTTCACGCGGTCCATTGAGAACAGCTTGATCAGATCCTCCATCAAGAAAATCTCTTCTTCGCCACCCGGAGACCATCCCAAAAGAACAAGGAAGTTCACGATTGCTTCTGGCAAGAAGCCGAGATCACGGTACTGCTCAATGAACTGAAGAATGCTCTCGTCACGCTTGGACATCTTTTTGCCATCTTGGTTGAGGATCAGTGCCAAGTGAGCAAAGTCAGGCGCTTCCCAGCCAAACGCTTCATAAATCATCAATTGACGAGGCGTGTTGGACAGATGCTCTTCTCCACGAATGACGTGGCTAATTTTCATCAAATAGTCGTCCACTACAACGGCGAAGTTGTATGTAGGAATGCCATCCGGACGGCAAATAACGAAATCGCCCATCTCATTGGAGTTAAATGTTACCTGGCCACGAATCAGGTCGTTCACGACATACTCGCGATCATCCTGAACGAGAAAGTGAATGGATGGCACTCGACCTTCTGCTTCGTACTGAGCACGTTGCTCGTCCGTTACATGGCGGTGCTTTTCCAAAATACGTGGTGTTTCTCCACGAGCGAGCTGTTCTTCACGCTCTGCATCCAGCTCTTCTTTTGTCGCGTAGCAGTAGTACGCTTTGCCTTCTGCCAGCAGTTGATCGATATATTTCCGATAAATGTCCAAGCGTTCTGTTTGACGGTACGGTCCATATGGTCCACCAACGTCTGTACCTTCTTCCCATGTTACGCCGAGCCATTTCAGGTTTTTCATTTGCTCTTCGTCCGCATTTTCCTTATTGCGGGTTTGGTCCGTATCTTCAATCCGAACGATGAACGAACCACCGTGATGTTTCGCAAAAAGATAATTGAAGAGCGCTGTTCGCGCACCGCCGATGTGTAAATGCCCCGTAGGACTCGGCGCATAACGAGTGCGAATTTCTTTCGCCATTGGTAGCACCATCCTTATGAATGTAAAAGGCTATAGCCTTGACCTAAGTAAAAACGTATCTAAGGCTTTATGTTACACCTTGCCCCTCTACTTGACAAGCAAGCATACTGCCTGTGCAGCGATTCCTTCCCCTCTGCCTGTAAAACCAAGTTTCTCGGATGTCGTCGCCTTCACATTCACTTGCGAGAGATCGTCTGCCTCCAGCACGCGTGCAATGACTTCACACATTTGCGGGATGTACGGCGCCATCTTCGGCGCTTGGGCAATGATCGTTGCATCCACGTTTCCTAAACGATAGCCGCGCTCCCGAACCAACTTCCAAACATGCTCCAGCAGCTTTACGCTATCCGCATCCTTAAAAGCCGGGTCTGTATCAGGGAAATGACGGCCAATATCCCCTTCACCAATCGCTCCAAGAATCGCGTCACTAATCGCATGAAGGAGAACATCTGCGTCAGAATGTCCTAGCAAGCCTTTTTCATACGGGATGGTGACGCCTCCGATAATGCATGGACGCCCCTCTACTAATTGATGCACGTCAAAACCTTGTCCAATACGCATGAGCTACTCTCCCTTTCGTTTCCGCAATATCTCTTCACCAAACCACAGATCGTCTGGCGTCGTAATCTTAATGTTCTCATAGCTTCCGTGCATAATCGATACCGGATGACCCAGCCACTCAACCAGCATTGCATCATCCGTACCCAGCTTCCCCGCTGCCTCTACTGCCTGATGTGCCTCTCGCAATAAAGACATACGAAAAGCTTGTGGGGTTTGAACCGCCCACAAGCTTTCCCGTGCCGGGGTTGACTCTACAAGTCCATTTGCCCCCACCACTTTAATCGTATCTTTGACAGGTACCGCCATGATCGTTGCCTGATCTTGTTGCACCTGTTTGATCATGTCACTGATCTGTTTGCGAGTGACGAAAGGACGAGCAGCATCGTGAACCAGCACGTAATCGCAATTTGCGGATAGTGAAGCCAAGCCATTTCTCACACTGTCTTGTCGCTCTGCTCCACCCAGTGTAACCACAACCGCCAGCTTTTCAGCCGAGAGCCAGGTCATTACTTCTGCGTGGTCTGCTTCACTCACCACTAGCACAACTTCATCAATGTCGGGATGAGTAGCAAAAAGACGTACCGTATGAGCCAAGATCGGCTCGCCCGCAAGCGGTAACCACAACTTGTTTCGTTGTCCACCCATTCGTTTACCCGAACCGGCTGCAACGATCACGACACCCGTACTCACTGATTCATCCCTCTCCTGTCTTTTCTATAACGCTCGTTCCAGCAACTTTGGTTTGGCGAAGATCATACGTCCTGCGGATGTTTGCAGCACACTCGTTACGAGAACATCGACGTCGTTTCCAATGTATTCTCGTCCGCCCTCTACAACAATCATCGTGCCATCGTCCAGATAAGCGACACCCTGACCGTGCTCTTTCCCATCCTTGATGACTTGAACGTTCATCTCTTCTCCAGGTAAAACTACAGGTTTGACTGCATTCGCCAAATCATTGATGTTCAAAACCGCAACACCTTGCAGCTCACATACCTTGTTCAGGTTGAAGTCGTTTGTTACGACCTTTCCGTTAATGAGCTTAGCGAGCTTGATCAGCTTGCTGTCCACCTCGGATACTTCTTCAAAATCGCCTTCCCAGATCTGAACCTTTACCTTCATTTCTTTTTGAATCTTGTTCAAGATATCCAGACCACGACGACCGCGGTTTCTCTTCAGTACATCGGAGGAATCGGCGATATGCTGTAGCTCCTCTAACACAAATCCCGGAATGACCAGTACCCCTTCCAGAAAGCCGGTACGGCAAATATCTGCGATGCGTCCGTCAATGATGACACTGGTATCGAGGATTTTATTTTCCAGGTTAACGGTAGTTGTTGCGCTATCCTTTTTCCTATCCTTACGTCCAATCGAAAATACCGACATAATCTCGTCCCGCTTGCGAAATCCTACCTGGAAGCCCAAATAACCGAGCAACCCGGAAACAATTAACGGCAAAAGATCTCCTACAAATGGAATCGGAATTTTACTGATGGGCAGGAATAATAAGAATGCAACAATAAGACCACTAATCAATCCCATCGCTCCGAACATCACATCGACAACCGGCATTTTGACGAGTGTCTCTTCACCCCATCGAACGATGCGCAGAACATAATCCACAACCCAATTCGCTAAAAAGAAAAACAAGATGGCACCTAGTACAGCCCCAATATATTGCGATCCGGCTACTACACCAAAGTTTAACAGTGGGTCGAGCAACGAGAACAATTCGTCACCAAATCGATACCCCAATCCGCCACCTATCAAAACAAAAATGAATTTTCCTACTCGGCGTAACATGCCTTCACCTCCTTTTACTAATATAGACAGAAGCCTAAGAGTAAAACCCTATTTTTTTCCAAATGATTATAATGCTTCATTTTACTTTCCCTCACTATAGCAAAAAAGATTTTGCCATGTCAAATAGCCAAAAATTTTAACATAGTTGTCATTTTCTCGTCAACCCGGGAACACTCGTTTCCTTCGATGATAAATTGACAGAAAGCTGACTCCCTTCTTATAATGTCAGTATCGTAATGAGAGAAAATTATGACGATACCAACAGCCTAAAGCAGAGGTGAACCAGATGGACAATCGAAACATAGACGACTTTCAAACGCAAGTATCCGAGCTTTTGATCAGACATCGTAGCGTACTGGACGTCATGTCCAAAGTTCAGGAAACGGCATCCCGCATTAACCGTTCACTGACAAAAGCCATCACCGAATGCGGCTGTGTCGAAGTGGTTGCCAAAAAACAGACGTACGATTCGAACAAGAATCTGGAGGACAACAAGTCCCATTTGGACACTCACTTTAACGGACCGCTGTGCGAGCATTGTCGCGATGTAGTTACTGCTGAGCTTGGCAAAAACCTCTTTTACCTCACTGCCTTGTGCAATATTACTGACATTAAGCTAGAAGACGTGCTTCAGAAAGAATCCAACCGATTGAATACTTTGGGTGTCTTCAATCTGTCTTAAAAGTCCGTTACTCGTATTACGAATGAACCCTAAAAAAAGTTGCATACAAAAAAGAAAAACCCGCACATTGAAGTGTGGGTTTTTTTATGCCGTAACTATTCAAACGGTACAGATTCTTCCTCTTTGTTTTTACGCTTGCGTAATTTTTTGACGAGAAAGTCAACGTTTTTTTTTATTCCGTACAATGCATAAAAAGCAAGTGGCAGGAAGACGATTTTTGGAAATTGCTGCGGATACTTAATCGCTACAACAACCACGATCGCGATGATAATGGGTGTGATCCAGTAAGCAGACTTTGGAATCCCCACTTTTTTAAAGTTAGGATACTTGACCTTTGATACCATCAAAAAGGCAAGGAGCAACATACTTACGGCAAGCAATACCGGAGTGAAGACTTGGTGATAAAGTGCGAGCGTAGCCAGTACGCCTCCCGCTGCCGTAATCGGCAAACCGATGAAATACCCCGGAACCCCGGCCTGTACGTTAAAACGCGCCAAACGCAGCGCACCACAGATCGGAAAAATGGCTGTAATGAGAATCCCAAGCAAATCAAAGTGTTGCAAGACGACAACATACATGATGAACGCTGGCGCAATCCCAAATGTAATGACGTCAGAAAGTGAATCCAATTCCTTTCCGAACTCGCTTTGGGCATTCAGCATACGAGCTACACGTCCATCCAGCCCGTCTGCCAGCATACCAATGATCACTGTAATCGCTGCATATTCGACGTATTGATCGCCTCGAAACGCAAGAATAATTGCTAAAACTCCCAGAAACAAATTGCTTACGGTTAGTATGTTCGGTAACGATTTCACGAACATAGACTACCTCCTGATTTCTTTTGCGTAAGGAGCAGGTTATCCTGTTGACCTTGTTTTTATCCAAGTCCCTTAGGCAAATGCTGAATACAAATAATGCCTTTATCCTATTCTACTTTAAATGTGTCTGTCAATGAACACTTGTTCTTGAATCCGTTTCAGTCCCTCTTTAATCGCTCTTGCTCGAACCTCGCCAATGCCTTCCACTTCGTCTAATTCCTGAATCGTTGCCATCATGATTCGCGGCAGATGATGAAAATGTTCTACCAGATTCGAGATGATCGTAACGGGCAAACGCCGGATCTTGTAAAGGATCCGATAACCTCTAGGGGAAACGGATTCATCCAGCATACTGGCATTGGAGGAATACCCCAGCGTTCGCAAAAAAGAAGTGAGCTCGAGCATTTCCTCCGAGTTTAATTTTTTCATGTCCCGAAGCACAAGATCAGGTGAATAGGATGGATCTCGGGAATAATCCCGTATAAGCATATGGGCTTCTTCCTCAATGTTTGAAACCAGTTCCTCCAACTGCATACTGACGAGCCTTCCTTCTACCCCTAGCTCACATATGTATTTGGAGACCTCTGTCTTAATACGTAATACCATCTCAATCCGTTGCAAAACCGAGGCAACTTCATGTAACGTGACGAGCTCCTCGAATTCTAACGCACCGAGATTCGTCAGCGTTTGATCAAGCACAGCCTTGTATTTCTCAAGGGTAGATACAGCTTGGTTCGCCTTGGCCAAAATGACGCTGATTTCGCTTAAGACATACCGGAAATTTCCCTGGTACAGCGTGATCACATTGCGCCGTTGAGAGATAGCAATGACCAGATGGTTCGTTTGAATGGCTGTCCGTTGCGCTGTACGATGACGTGTCCCCGTCTCGCTCGTAGGGATTGAAGAAGGTGGGAAGATTTGCGTATTCGCGTACAGAATGCGTTTTGCGTCTTCACTTACTATAATCGCCCCATCCATCTTTGCTAATTCATATAAATGGGCAGGAGAAAAATCACAATTGATGGAAAAACCGCCATCGACAATTGACTTCATCTCCGGACCGCACCCAATGACGATCAAGCCCCCGGTTTTGGCCCGTAAAACATTTTCCAACCCTTCACGAAGCTGTGTGCCGGGTGCCACGAGACGAAGCACATCACCGAATTGCGGAGCTCTTTTGATGTTCCCCTGCATGCCCACTCCTACCTCCTTATCACCTCGTTCAACGCATCGGCAATATTGCTCACACCAATCACTTGAATATCTGCTGGCGCATCCAGACCGCGGATGTTTTTCTCAGGGATGATGACACGCTTAAAGCCTAATTTATGTGCTTCTCGTACTCGCTGCTCAATACGGGAGACACCGCGCACCTCACCAGTCAGGCCAATTTCGCCGATAACGACATCATGCGGATTGGTAGCGTGGTCACGGAAACTGCTTGCAATGCTTACGGCAATCGCCAAATCAACGGCTGGCTCATCCAATCTGACCCCGCCTGCTACGTTTACATAAGCATCCTGATTTTGCAGCATCATGCCCATGCGCTTTTCCAACACTGCCATGATCATCGCCACACGCTGATGATCGACCCCTGTTGCCGTTCTCCGTGGCGTTACAAAGCTGGTCGGGGCAACGAGAGCTTGCAGCTCAACCAAAACGGGACGCGTGCCCTCCATACTGGCTACGACCGTGGAGCCCGCAACACCAAATGGACGCTCTGCCAAAAATATCTCAGATGGATTCGCCACTTCCTCCAAACCGCGATCCTTCATCTCGAAAATCCCGATTTCGTTTGTCGAACCAAAGCGGTTTTTGACGGCGCGCAAAATTCGAAATGTATTGTGGCGCTCCCCTTCAAAATAAAGAACAGCATCCACCATGTGCTCAAGCATACGCGGACCGGCGATGGAGCCTTCCTTGGTAACGTGACCGACGATGAAGGTACCAATTCCTTTCCCTTTTGCAATCCGCATCAATTGGGCAGTAGCCTCCCGCACTTGTGCGACACTCCCCGCAGCCGATTGGATGGTCGGGTGAAACACGGTCTGGATCGAGTCAATAATCAGCACATCCGGGTCTACTTGATTAATATGCTGTTCGATCAAATCCAAATCATTTTCTGCCAATACAAACATCGGCGGCGTTTGCAAATGGAGTCGATCTGCGCGAATTTTAATTTGCTTTGCCGACTCCTCTCCAGATACATAGAGAACCTTCGCCCCTTGATGAGCCAAGGCAAATGATGTCTGCAAAAGCAATGTCGATTTCCCGATTCCCGGATCTCCCCCCACCAAAATGAGTGAACCCGGAACAAGTCCTCCACCAAGAACACGATTCAATTCTCCGATCGTCGTATCCATGCGTGGCTCTTCTTCACTGGCTACCTGGGTCAATGGAATCGCAGATTGGCGCTGGCCGCCGCTGAGCCCTTCGTGGCGATGTGCCGTTTTAACCGTCACTTCCTCCACCAAAGTGTTCCAACTGCTGCATCCCGGGCATTTTCCCATCCATTTTGGCGATTCATAGCCACATTCTTGACACGCGTATTTCGTTTTATACTTTGACATAATCGCACCCTCACTTGGATTTCTTTCTCTACTTTTATCATAATTACGCACCCAAAAAAAGAATACCTCCCGAATCAGGAGGCATTCTATTACGTTTCAACACAGCTTACGATTTCGTTTTTTCAAGGCGCTTGACTACCAGCTTGCCTTCTTCGGCTTCGATATTGACGGTATCACCTTTACTGATCGTACCCTTGAGCAGTTCCTCGGACAAATTATCCTCGATGTGACGCTGGATAGCTCGACGCAGAGGACGCGCACCATAGGCCGGATCAAAGCCTTCTTTTGCCAATACTTTCTTGGCTTCTTCGGTCAGTTGGAAATCAATGTCTTGCTCTTTCAAACGTTTACGCAGCTCTTCTGTCATGAGAGATACGATTTGCTCGATGTGCTCTTGCTCCAAGGAGTGGAACACGATGACTTCGTCGATACGGTTCAAGAACTCAGGACGGAAGCTCTTCTTCAGCTCATCCATGACTTTGTCCTTCATATCCTGGTACTTTCTTTCCGAATCGTTGGTCGTGAAGCCGAGCGTCGTATTTTTCTTGATCATGCTGGCTCCGACGTTGGAAGTCATAATGACAACCGTATTGCGGAAATCGACGGTACGTCCCTTCGAGTCTGTCAGACGACCATCATCCAAAACTTGCAAGAGGATGTTGAATACGTCTGGGTGAGCCTTCTCGATTTCGTCCAGCAAAATAACGGAATACGGCTTGCGACGCACTTTTTCGGTCAGTTGACCGCCTTCGTCAAAGCCTACGTAGCCAGGAGGGGCACCTACCAGCCGAGCGGTGGAATGCTTCTCCATGTACTCGGACATATCTACACGAATCATGGCATCCTCGTCACCGAAAAGCGTCTCTGCCACGGCACGAGCCAATTCGGTTTTACCCACACCGGTTGGTCCAAGGAAGATAAACGAGCCGATCGGGCGTTTTGGGTCTTTCAGACCAGCACGGGCACGGCGGATCGCACGCGAGATGGATTTGACTGCTTCATCTTGGCCAATGACGCGATCATGCAAAATCTCTTCCATCTTCAGCAAGCGCTCAGTTTCTTCTTCCTTCAGCTTCAACACGGGAATACCCGTCCAGCTCGCCACTACTTGTGCGATGTCTTCTGGCGTAACCTCCATGTTTAGCTGACCTTGGCGCTCTTTCCAGTCTTTTTTCGTTTTATCCAGTTCTTCACGCAGTTTTTGCTCCTGATCGCGAAGAGCTGCTGCTTCCTCGAACTCTTGTGATTGTACGGCAGCGTCTTTTTCCTTGCGTACCTCTTCCAGACGTCCCTCCAGCTCTTTGAGGTTTGGTGGAACCGTAAAGGATTGCAAGCGAACCTTGGATGCCGCCTCGTCGACCAAGTCGATGGCCTTGTCAGGCAGGAAGCGTTCCGTAATATAGCGGTCAGACAGTTTTACTGCCTGCTCGATTGCTTCATCGGTAATTTTGACACGATGGTGGGCTTCGTAACGATCACGAAGGCCATGCAGGATACGAATAGCATCCTCCGCTGTCGGTTCATCAACCTGAATCGGTTGGAAACGACGCTCCAGTGCCGCGTCTTTTTCGATGTACTTGCGATATTCATCCAGCGTAGTAGCACCTACGCACTGTAGCTCGCCACGTGCCAGAGCAGGCTTCAAAATGTTGGAGGCATCAATAGCGCCTTCTGCTCCACCTGCACCAATCAGGGTGTGTAGCTCATCAATAAACAGGATGATGTTTCCTGCTTGGCGAATTTCGTCCATGATTTTTTTCAGACGATCTTCGAACTCACCGCGATATTTGGTTCCCGCAACAACGGTTCCCATATCGAGGGTCATGACGCGTTTATCACGGAGGGTCTCCGGAATTTCGTTGTTCACGATTTTTTGGGCAAGACCTTCTGCAATCGCTGTTTTCCCGACGCCAGGCTCCCCAATCAAAACAGGGTTGTTTTTGGTGCGTCTGCTAAGTACTTGGATCACACGCTCGATTTCTTTTTGGCGACCGATGACAGGGTCCAGCCCGCCATCACGAGCGATTGCAGTCAGATCCCTTGCCAAGCCGTCCAGTGTCGGCGTATTTGCCGCTGGGTTCCCTCCAGACGGTTGATGAGATGCCATCATTTCCGAGCTGCCAAGAAGCTGGAGCACCTGTTGACGTGCCTTGTTCAGGCTAACGCCCAAATTGTTCATGATTCTCGCAGCAATGCCTTCTCCTTCACGGATCAAGCCAAGCAGAATATGTTCAGTCCCCACATAGGTATGACCCAGCTTGCGGGCTTCGTCCATTGACAGTTCAATAACCTTTTTGGCGCGAGGTGTATAGTTTGGTGTGTAATTACTACCGGACTGCTCGGTTCCTCGCCCGATTAACGACTCCACTTCGCTCTGGATTTTATCGAGGCCAAGCCCAAGGGATTGCAATGCCTTCGCCGCAATCCCTTCGCCTTCTCGAATGAGTCCCAGCAGCACATGCTCTGTCCCAATATCTTTGTGTCCGAGACGAACCGCCTCTTCCAGGGCAAGCGCCAGTACTTTTTGTGCTCGTTCTGTAAAACGTCCAAACATCATATCGTACACCTCCGTATAACCGTGTTTTTTCTCTATATGGTTAACAATTGCTTGATACCATTACGATTACTCTTGTGATTCTACTACGCGCAGACGTTCGCGGATCAGCCTTGCCCTTCTTTCATCGCGTTGGTCCGGAGTGAGCTTTTGTCCAGCGTGGTGTTGTAAAAACCCTGGCTGTGTCGTGACTAACAGTTCGTTTAGGACCAGCGGAGATACATCCGGAATGATGCCTAGATCAATCCCCAGACGTACATCGGACAGACGCTGAGCCGCCTCCTTGGACTCTACTGTGCGGGCGTACATCAGGATACCATACGATCGAAAAATCCGATCCTCCAGCGAAACCCGAGTATGCTCCAGCAAATAAGTTCGTGCCACACGCTCTTGCTCAATAATCTGTCTAGCTACACCGTAGAGATTGGAAAGGATATCCGACTCAGACATCCCTAGTGTGACCTGATTGGATAACTGAAAAAGATTCCCTAGAGCTTCGCTGCCCTCTCCGTAAATTCCTCTAACGACTAGACCAACTTGATTAATTGCCTGTAAAATTCTGCTGATCTGCTGCGTCATCACCAGCGCCGGCAAGTGCAGCATCACAGATGCACGAATTCCCGTACCCACATTGGTTGGGCAGCTTGTAAGATATCCTCGTGTTTCGTCGAAAGCGTAGTTCAAGTTTTTCTCAAAAATGTCGTCTATTTTCGTACCTATTTCCCATGCCTCGTTCAAACGAAACCCGGGTAATAGTACCTGTATTCGAATGTGGTCTTCTTCATTAACCATAATGCTGACAGACTCATCTTCACGAAGTAATACGGCACCTTTCCGAGATTCCTCTGCCAGGTGAGGGCTAATCAGATGCTTTTCTACAAGCACCCTTTTTTCTAACGGATTAATTTGGTCCATGTGGATGACCTGAAGCTGATGCCTTTTGCGCATTGCCTCCGAATCGCTTACTTCCGTTACCTTTCTGACGACTTCCTCGCCCTGTGAGTCCGTTGCCAATAACGGAAAGGGGTGCTGGCGCAGGTTACGGGCGATACGCAGCCGTGTACTAATGACAATGTCGGAATCAGGACCTTCTCCTTTCATCCAATTGCTCCACGGGTTTTGCATAAACTGCTTTTGGGACATAACCAGCTAACCTCCCTTGCTACGATTGGGCCATTTTTTGTTCCAATGCTCGAATTCGATCGCGCATTTCTGCTGCCTTCTCGAACTCTTCACTGGCGACATGACTTTGCAGCGCTTGCTTTAGTTGCTCCAGCTCTTTACGGATCTTCAGTTTGCCACCCATCCGCTCTGGTACTTTTCCACTATGCTGTGTGTTTCCATGAATCCGGCGGAAAAGGGGGTCCAGTCGATCACCCAAAAAAGTGTAGCAATCACTACAGCCAAATCGGCCACTTTTACTAAATTGAGAATATGTGAGTCCACATGTTTCGCATTGAAGCGGCTTATTCGTTGCCGTTTCGCGTCCATTCTTTTGCATGGGATCAAATTTTAAAAGTCCTGACAGGAGATTGTTGATGCTGAAGTTGTGAAACCCGGTAAAGACGTCCCCTTTTTCATGAGCACACTGCTCGCAAATATGGTATTCGGTTTTTTCGCCATTGACGATTTTCGTCAAATGAAGTGTCGCCGGTCGTTTTCCGCATTCCTCACAGTTCATAACATCATACCTCCTTTTACTTCAACAAGATTGCTGCGATCATCTGCTTTAAAATATTTGCCCGCAAACGATCCCGCAATTCAGCTTCTAGCGTTAATACGTTTCGCGAGGTAGCGATTTTCATCAAGGTTGCTTCTCTGATGTTGACTAATCCTTCCTCAAATAGTCTTTCTACGATCGCATTTCCCACGCTCTGACTGATGCTCTCACCAATTAGCTCCTCTGTTAGCAATTCTTGCAAGCGTGCTTTGCTGACAATCTGCACCTTGCGTATGCGAATATACCCGCCGCCCCCGCGCTTACTCTCTACAATGTACCCTTTTTGAACGGTAAAGCGCGTATTGATGACGTAATTGATCTGAGACGGCACACATTGAAAATGGTCGGCAAGCTCACTACGCTGAATCTCGATCGATCCATTGGGACTGTTTGTAATGATGCTTTTCAAGTGATGTTCAATGATGTCCGAGATGTTACGCAAGTCATCGCCTCCTATTCCTCTGTGTATGTTCTTCTGAGGTTACCTATTGACTTTGACTATCTTTGACGTTAATTATAATGGGTTTAGTGCGTGCCCGCAAGTGTCCCTTACACATTCTAGTGTGGGCAAAAGAGGGTCGCTTGAAACTTGGACATGATCAACAAAAAAACCACTCCCTGAGGAATGGTTTATGTTTGTTCTTGTGTATTGGTGTCGATTGCTGGCAAATGATTCAGTAGCTGTGTGAAGCTGGTGATGATGACATCTGCCCCGTCAAGCTCACCTGGTTTGGCAAAACCAAAGTCACATCCAATGGTAAATAAACCGTTTGTCTTGCCTGCTTCCACGTCGGAGTGACGATCCCCTACCATGATGGCCTGCCCGATTTTGTAATCAGACAACAATTTTGCAACCAGATCATTTTTGGAATGTGTGCGGAAACGGCCAGCTGAGTACAGATCGGTCATTAGCGGCTTTAATTCGTATTCCTGGCAAATGGCATCGATGTACTCTTCCTGCCCATTACTTGCTATAAACAAAGCAAATCCTTTTTCTCGCAGCGTTTCCAAGGTTGATTTTACATTCGGATATAGCTCGGTCACTCTTTCTTTGAGTAACTGGATTTCATTGTCTAGCAAGAAGGCGTCGGCTGAGCGAATAGCTTCCTCACTCGCACCCGGCAGTAATTTGTCCCAGATCTGCTCGATCGTCATTCCTAGTACATTGATCAATTCACGTTCGTCTGGGGTTTCCCCTTGCCATAGCCCTTTTTGACGAAGCTGGTCAAACGTTCGAATAAATGCTGGAGTGGACAGCTTTTCTGTTTGAAGTAACGTGCCATCCATATCAAATAATATGGCGAATGGTACAGTCATGGGTTCCTCCATTTTGTCTGGCTAGGCCGCTATTCTACTTTC
>NZ_CP030117.1:157500-197500 GCF_001039275.2 Brevibacillus brevis | reverse complement strand
CGACCGATTTCATATACCTTTTCCAGACCACCGACAATCAGGCGTTTCAAGTGCAGCTCAATTGCAATACGCATATACAGTTGCATATCCAATGCATTGTGGTGCGTGATAAATGGACGAGCAGATGCACCACCGGCAATCGCATGGAGTGTAGGTGTTTCTACTTCCAGATAGCCAAGGTTGTCCAAATAACGACGCATCGAAGTAAGAATACGGCTACGAGTAATGAACGTATCGCGAACTTCTGGATTCACAATCAAATCCACGTAACGCTTACGGTAACGGGTCTCGATATCTTTGAGGCCATGGTATTTCTCAGGCAGTGGACGCAGTGATTTGGTCAGGTAGGATACTTCCTTTGCTTTTACACTGAGCTCGCCGGTTTTGGTTTTGAAAACAACACCAGTTACACCAATCATGTCACCGATATCAGCCAAATCAAATACTTTGCTCAGCTCTTCACCAACGGTATCCTGACGGACGTAAATTTGAATCTGACCGGAACGATCCAGCAGTTGAGCAAAGCTCGCCTTACCCATTCCACGTTTCGCCATCAAGCGGCCTGCAATCGTAACCACGTTCTCTTCCGCTTCCAGCTCTTCCTTGCTCTTTTCACTAAAAGCTTTCGTTATATCTGCAGCGTGATGCGTTTGCTCGAATTTTTTACCGAACGGATCAAAGCCCCACTCACGCAATTGATTCATTTTGTCGTGACGCACTTGAAGAAGCTCGTGGAGCCCTTCCTGTTGCTGTTCTTCTTGTTGAAGGTCTTGCTCGTTTGCCATTTCACTCACTCCTCTAGAAAATGCCTGCATTAACAATTTTGTACAGACTTTTATAATAGCGATACGGCGTACCTCGCAAAAGGTACGCCATAGATCGACTGCTTACAGGTTAATATCAAGAATCTCGTACTGAATGACTCCTGCCGGTACGTTCACGTCAACAATCGCACCTTTTGCTTTGCCGAGGAGCGCTTGACCTACCGGGGACTCGTTGGAAATCTTGTTGTTCATCGGATCGGATTCAGCAGAACCTACAATCGTGTAATCGACAACATCACCGAACTCGAGGTCTTTCAGTTTCACACGGGAACCAACGCTTACAACACCTGTATCTACATCTTCATTTGTGATGATACGGGCATTGCGCAGCATTTTTTCCAGCGTCAGAATGCGGCCTTCGATGAACGCTTGCTCATTCTTTGCCTCTTCGTATTCAGAGTTCTCACTGATATCTCCAAAGCTAATCGCTTCTTTAATACGAGCAGCTACTTCCTTGCGTTTAACCGTTTTCAAATCTTCAAGCTCTTGTTCCAGCTTCGTTAAACCTTCTGGTGTAAGGATGACTTCTTTTTCAGACATGGTTCAATTCCCCCGTTTTAAAAAATGATTCCATTTATACTGGGTAAAGTACAAAGGATTATATGTAGATGTTCTATACAATATACAGCAGAATGCAATCGCCTGTGAGGTTCAAAGGTAAAGCTGCCAGTGTGGACTGGCAGCTCGGCTCCCAATATTACGGAGTATTATAGGATATGAAGGAACCCTTGTCAATGTCTGGAATGAACCACCAATTTTAGTAGCTAACAGCCTCATCACGAGCTGTTTCCAGCGGTTCTTCGCTGTCATCTGCGTAGTTTTCAATCCAGTCGACATAGTTCATGAGGACGCTGCGAAGCTCCTCTTCTGTCTCAACCGCATTCACGAGATTTTTCGTGTGCGTCGAGCCCTTCAAGCCTTTCAAGTAATACGCCGCGTGCTTGCGCATCTCAAGGACTCCCACTCTCGGACCCTTCAGCGCGATTAAACGCTCTGCATGCAATAAACAAATATTCATCTTTTCACGTGCGTTTGGCTCTGGACCAAGCTCGCCCGTCGTCAGGTATTGAATGGTGCGATACAACATCCATGGATTTCCGAGCGCAGCACGTCCAATCATAACACCATCACAGCCCGTTGTATCCAGCATGCGTCTCGCATCCTCAGGAGTAGCGACATCCCCGTTACCAATCACCGGAATCGAAACGGTTTCCTTCACGCGACGGATCCATTCCCAGTCCGCTTGCCCTTTGTACATTTGTACGCGGGTACGTCCATGAACAGCAACCGCTTTGCCGCCTGCACGTTCAACTGCCTTGGCGTTATCCAGTACGTACAGATGATCTTCGTCCCAGCCTAATCTCATCTTCACGGTGACCGGCTTGTCGACCGCATCGACCACAGCAGACACCACTTCGTAGATTTTATCTGGATCGAGCAACAGACGCGCACCTGCATCGCAGCTCGTAATTTTCGGCACAGGACAGCCCATGTTGATATCAATGATATCCGCATTCGAATGCTGGTCTACATATTTCGCCGCACTCACCAAAGTTTCCTTGTCTCCACCAAAAATCTGCAAACTTAGTGGTTTTTCGCGTTCGTCGACAAACAGCATATCCATCGTTTTTTTGTTTCCGTGCACGATGCCCTTGTCGCTTACCATCTCAGCGCAAACCAAGCCAGTACCGAACTCCTTGGCAATCAGACGAAAAGCAGGATTACAGACGCCTGCCATTGGAGCGAGAACTACGTTGTTCTTTAATTCGATATTACCGATTTTCATCTATTTTTCGCCTCCTTATTCCCGCTTAGTCGGGGTCTTGGAGAGGACAATCCTATCCAAACTTCATTACATCACTTATTTATAGCACATAATTCATCGTAGTCTACCTGTAAAGTGCTGGCGATCCTCCGTAATACAGGCTCTGTTGGCGTACGAGTTCCTCTCTCTAGTGATCCAACAAACGACAGTGACACTCCCATCTTTTCCGAAAGGGACTGTTGTGTATACCCTTTTAGCTTTCGGAAGGACCGGATTCGATTTCCCAGTTGATTGTTCCCCACTCACGTACCCCCTTGTGATCTTCTACCAATAAGGAAAGATAATGATCAATGGTCTGGTTATGCTCAGGTAAAACGCCGCCTTCCCAAACGTCTCGAAGCGGCACGAGTACAAAAGCACGCTCGCTCAGCCCGGGATGAGGAATCATGAGATTGTCTTGCGAAACACGAGATGTCCCGTACAGCAGTAAGTCAATATCAATCGTGCGCGGTCCCCATCGAACCGTTCGCACACGACCCAGCTCTCGCTCTACTGACAAAGCTGTCTCTAGCAGTTGATCCGGGCTCTGTTCTGTTTCCACAGCGATCGCCATATTCAGAAATGCATCTTGTTCGACGTAACCAAATGGATCAGTCTCATAAACAGAGGAGACACGAAGCACGCGAATTCCAGGCTGCTCGTTCAATCTCTGTATTGCTCGGCGCAAATTCTGTGCCCGATCCCCGAGGTTGGAGCCTAGCGCCAAATACGCACAAACTGTCATGAAGCAAAATCCTCTCTTCTACGGATCATCTCAATCGCAACCGACTCATAATGCCCATTGATCGGCGGATTCGGCTTGGTCACTTTTGCTTTAACTTCATGCAAGGGGAATTGCCCCAATAGACGTTCTGCTATCACAGCAGTCAGTTTTTCTACCAGATGAAATCGTTCACCCTCGACAATTTTTTGCACACAAGTAAAGATATCGGCGTAATTGACTGTATCGTGAAGATCGTCACTTGCTCCGGCCTTGGATAAATCGAGCGATAGCTCCAGATCGACATAAAAACGTTGGCCCAGCTCAGCCTCTGCTCCAAACACACCGTGATATCCGTAAAAAGACATGCCATTGAAGTAGATTTTATCCAAGGTTAAATGCCCCCTCTTAGCATCGCATCCATCATCTTCGTCACGCGCTTCATTTCTTTGACATCATGCACCCGTACCATATGACAGCCTTTTGCCGCCCCGAGGGCAACTGTCGCTGCCGTACCTTCGACACGTTCATCTACGGGCAAATCGAGAACATGACCGATCATCCGCTTGCGTGAGGTGGCAAGCAGAACGGGATAGCCCAGCCCTACCAGATCATCCAGCCTGCGCATCGTTTCGAGATTTTGCTCGACAGTCCTTACAAAGCCGATCCCCGGATCAAGGATGATTCGCTCCTGTTTTACCCCTGCCTGCAAGGCAATCTGTACTGACTCACGCAGGTCTTTGATATAGTTTGGGAAAAAGTCGTGATAGTCCGTGTCTTCACGATTATGCATCAGGATAATGGGCACATCTAGACGAGCAGCTACCTCTGCCATCCGTGGGTCACGCTTCGCTCCCCATACGTCATTAATGATATGTGCGCCTTCCAAAATAGCCCGTTCTGCAACCGCCGCTTTGTATGTGTCAATGGACAGCGGAACAGACAATTCCTGCGAAAGTATCCGAATGACTGGCAGCACTCTGTCCAGCTCCGTCGCCTCATCGACTACTTCTGACCCCGGACGTGTCGATTCTCCCCCGATATCAATCAGGTCAGCTCCGGCCTCAACCATCGCACGCGCTTGTGCCAGTGCTGCCTCCACATCGACATAGCGACCGCCATCTGAGAATGAATCAGGTGTCACATTCAAAATGCCCATGACTAGCGTTCGCTCTCCTAATGGCAGGACATACTGGCCACAGTTCAGTTCGCGGCGCGCACGAAGCTTGGCAGGCATAGCTAAAACTTCCCGTACCTCTGCCGCCAACGCTCGTAGTTCTTCTGTTTGGGTCTTCATATAATCCAACGCCAAATCCATCTGCTTATGTGAAGCCAACAACAGCACGTATTTTTTGTCGGCATTACCTGGTTGGTCTGAAATAATGGCTTCCGCATCAAAAGAGTGCATAATCTCTCTCACACTCTGTGCTTTTGCCACACTCATGTTTTCCGTGTGAATCTTTAGGCTCGTCCCCGCTTCCGCCATGCCTTCGGCTTCCGGAACAGGAACTCCCCTTTTGACAAGCTCCGATACCATCTCAGCGAAGGTCGCAGCATGGATTCGAAATGAATTGTATTTCATGATCAAACTCCCTTTTTCCGTCTTCGCACATTGAATAGTAGCATACCATAATTTACTCGCTAGCCGCTACAGACTGACGGTAGGCGCGGTGCAGTTCGCACGAATATGTACCATATGTCGAAGGAACGGATTGCCCGTCAATTTCGGTAATCGGAACGATTTCTTGCACGGAATTTGTCGTAAAGACTTCATCAGCGTTGAGCAGATCTTCCAAGCGATATCGCCCTTCTTCGACAGAGATCGATAATTGCTGTGCCAACGTCAAAACGTGTCGCCGTGTCACACCATCAAGAATGCCCGTATCTATAGAAGGGGTAAACAACTTGCCGTTCTTGACCCAGAATACATTGCTCACAATTCCTTCCGCCACAAAGCCATCATGCGTTAAAAATAGACCTTCCACATCGGGACGGGCGCCGAGTTCTTGGCGTGCAAGTGCATTGTTTAAGTAATTGTGCGATTTAAAGCGCTGCTGGCCTTCCGCTGTTTGTCTAGCCAACGCCAATGTCTGCAATCGTTTTGGCGGAGGAGGTACTGCCAGAGGTGCTACAGGTTTGGCAAATACGAATAAGGACGGACGCTCGTACCCCCCTGCTACCAAGCCCACTCCTTCTGAGCCGGCCGTAATACTCAAGCGGACGTAAGCATCTCGCAACTCGTTAGCATCTATGGTCATCAAGATGGCTTCAGCCAGCTCTTCCTTTGTCCAAGCAGGTTGAATCTGCAACGCAAAAAGCCCGGAACAAAGCCGGGCGTAATGAGCATCCCATAGAAATAGCTTGCGGTCGTATACACGTAACGTTTCAAACAAACCAATACCGTACAAAAAACCGTGGTCCAATACCGATACTACAGCCTCTTGAGCCGGACAAATCGTACCGTTAACATAAACGTGCATCTGCGCTCTCTCCCGATAATATAGTCGAGAGCATCATATCATATTTTCCGGGGAAACCGCTGTCTCCTGCACACGTTTGCCGTGTACGAAACGCGAGATAGTAATGGAGATTTCATATAAAACGATGAGTGGCACAATTACCATAATATCGGAAAGAAAATCGGGCGGAGTAATCGTAATCGAGATAATCGCGAGCACCAAATAGGCAGGTTTGCGCATTTTAGCCAAGCGATGCGGGTTGAGAATCCCCAAATGGCTCAAAAACAAAACGACAACCGGCAGTTCAAAAAGCAACCCAAACGGCAGACACAGATTGAGCATGAAGGTGAAATAATCGTTCGCTGTAATGACCAGTTCAAAATTCCCGTTGGATAGCCCCAAAACAAATTTGTACATCATCGGAAAGAGCACAAAGTATGCGAAGGAAAGCCCGAAAATAAACAGCAGAAATAGAGCCGGGATATACATGAGCGCCACTTTTCGCTCTCTTTCTTCCAATGCGGGCACCACAAAGCGCCAAACTTGATAAGCGGCAACCGGGATTGTAATCGCAAGTGCACCGACTGCGGCCAGCTTTACATAGATCGACAGGATATCACCCGGCCCAAGAATCGCCAGCTTTTCCCCTGAATGATTCGCTAACGCCAAATAAATATGATCCACAAACAAAAAACAGATAACCATACTGACAACAAGAACGGACAGCACAATCAAAATTCTGCGGCGCAGGTCTGTAACATGCTCAAGTATAGGCATCTCTTTGCTCACTCGAACTCCTCCTCATGCGCGGAAAAAGGCAGTGCGTCACGTGTACGCACCGCCTTCTCTCTGGCTGGATTAGTTGATTCGTTTCAACGCTTCTTCTGGAGCCTTCTCTTTTTCATCATCGTCTTTGGTCAAATCTTTTGCTGCAGTTTTAAATTCGGTCAAGGTTCGTCCAAAAGCACGACCGATCTCTGGCAGTTTACTCGGCCCGAAAATCACCAAAGCAATGATCAGGATCAGAATTAATCCAGGAATACCGATGCTCGACAGCATAATCTGTTACACTCCTTGTCCTAGAAACCTGTAATAGCAATCACGCTCGGCATGGCTACTGCATTTCCGCCTTTAGGCCAGTGGCTGGTCGGCTTGTCATACGACTTCAGGTTTTCACCTGGATGCTGCACCGCCAGGAACAGCGTTTTTTCATCAGGGGTGAACCAAGGACCTGTCATTTCAGCGCCTACTGGTGCAGACGCGAATTGTGCGGCTTCCCCCTTGCCGTTACCCGTTGTTGGAATGAAAAACACACCATTGTTTCCAAAGGATTTGTAAATGCCGCTGTTCATCGACGAGGACGAGATGTCTGTCACGATCCACAGATTACCCGCGCTGTCGAAAGCCATGTTGTCTGGCGCCGCAAAACCGCTTTGTGGTCCACCTGCTGCAAAAATTTCAAACGTAAACTCCAAGCCTGCATGGTTGTTATCATTTTCGAACAGACGAACGATTTGTCCGTAGAAATTGCCATGCTTGTCGTTGTTGGTCAAGGCAATAAAGACGGAACCATCAATCGGATGCACTTCCAGGTCTTCTGGGCGATCCATCGGGGTAGCCCCTACTGCTTTGGATGCATCTCGGCAGTTGAGAAGCACGTCAGCCTGAGAAGCAAACATCGGTTTGCCATCTGCATCAACTGCTTTTTTCAGTGCTTCGTTTGTTGCGAAATCCAACGCAATCCACTTGCCCTTACCGAAGTTGGCAACGTACAGTGTACCCTCTTCCAGCAGCTTGGAATTGTTTTTCCCTGCCTTCGAATCGTACTTGCCTTTGGATACATACTTATACACGTATTGGTCTTTCGCATCATCCCCCATGTAGACGACCAGTTGTCCAGACGGAGCCAGAACCATTGCCGTGTTTTCGTGGGAGAATCTGCCCAATGCTGTATGCTTTTTCGGAGTCGATTTCGGATCAAATGGATCTACCTCAACAACCCAGCCATAGTGCTCGGCTTCAGGCAGCTTGCAATCACCGACGACGTCCATGTAGTTTTCCTCGCAGGAAAGAATTGTATTCCACATTGTCACGCCACCAGAGCAGTTCGCAAATGTTCCGGTTACTTCTTTGGCAATAGAAGCTGCTGGACCAGTCAACACATGCTTGGTTAGTCCGCTCACCCGACGGCCATATTCGGAATCAGAAACAAGCTTCCAGCTTCCATTTTCTTTTTTGATTTCAATAATGGAACCGCCCAGTGCATACAAGTACTTCTTGATTTGCTCAGGGGTACGTTTGTTATCATCTGCATCTGCATTCAGATAGTCATAGCCATTCACGTAATATTCCAACTCACCTAAATATTCGTGATTCACCCACAAAAGGCCATGATCGGACTTGCCTTCGATTGGAAGGAAACAGGTAAAGTCATTGTTGAACCCGAAGGTATCTCCTGCTGCATTGATTTTATCGCCATAGGAAGCCACTACATCGTATTTGAAGCCGTCCGGCAGTACAACATCGTCTTTCGTAGTCGGATGAATTTCTTTGAATTTCGGATTGAAGTTATGTTTCTTTGTATCGAGACCAAACAGATGGTCGGCTGTTTTTCCTGATAGGGTATTACCAGCTGCCAGGGCAGGAATTCCTGTTGCTACCGAAGCCAACGCCGCTGTCCCTACACCGAGATAAGTCAAAAACTGTCGACGATTTACATCCATTTACTATCTCTCCTTTTTCGCCTTCTTCGGTTTCATTGTACAAGCCGTATATCGAGGAACCATGAATGTTATATAAAGAGTATGTAAATAAAAAACCGCCCTCGTAAAAAGGCGGTTTTCCTGTCGTATCTATGTGTTAACCTGTCGTATGGCGCGCGTATGCAGTAAGGAAGTTCTTCAGCAATTGCTTGCCGTGCTCGGTAATAATCGATTCAGGGTGGAACTGGACGCCTTCGATTGGGTACTCCCGATGGCGCACAGCCATAATTTCGCCTTCCGCTGTCCGGGCGGTTACTTCCAGCTCACTCGGAATGGTCGCTTCCTCAATAATCAAGGAATGGTAGCGTGCCGCCGTAAAGGGAGAAGGAATGTCCTGAAAGATAGTTTTGCCATCATGGAAAACTTCCGACGTTTTTCCGTGCATCAAGCGCTCGGCCCGAATGACTTTTCCGCCAAACACTTGTCCAATGGACTGATGGCCCAAACAAACACCCAAAATCGGAATTTTTCCGGCAAAATGGCGGATCGCATCCATGCTGATCCCCGCTTCATTTGGCGTGCACGGTCCTGGAGACACCATTAAATAATCCGGTGCCAATCGTTCGATTTCTTCCAGCGTAATTTTGTCATTGCGATACACTTGCAGCTCTTCCCCAAGCTCTCCCACATACTGCACCAAATTGTAGGTAAAGGAATCGTAGTTATCAATCATCAAAATCATCGTACACTCGTCTCCTCTCAACTCATCGTTCTCTGCTCGCTCAACTCAAGCGCTTTCCACAACGCTTCTGCCTTTTTCAATGACTCGGCATATTCGGCCTCTGGAACCGAGTCAATCACGATACCCGCTCCAGCCTGCACATGAGCTACGCCATCCTTAATCACCATGGTGCGGATGGCAATGTTGACCTCGATATCACCATTGAAGCCAAACCAGCCGATTGATCCCGTATAGACGCCTCGCTTGACTGGCTCCAGCTCCTCGATGATTTCCATCGTGCGAACTTTTGGCGCTCCGGTAATCGTCCCTCCCGGAAAAGTCGCTTCGATCGCATCCAGCGCATCCTTGCCTGCTGCCAGCTCTCCTTTGACGTGAGAGACGATATGCATGACGTGGGAATATTTCTCCACGACCATGAATTCGCTGACCTCCACACTGCCAAAGCGACAGACACGGCCCATGTCATTGCGTTCCAGATCAACCAGCATGACATGCTCTGCACGTTCCTTTTCATTGTCAATCAGCTCACGTGCCAATGTATCGTCTTGCTCGTCCGTTAATCCACGTGGACGTGTACCGGCAATCGGACGCGTATGCACTTCCTTGCCTTTTACCTTTACAAGTAGCTCTGGCGAGGCACTAACTAATTGAAACTCAGGGAAGCTCAGATAGCCCATATAAGGAGAAGGATTCAGCTTGCGAAGCACATCGTACACTTCTGGGGCAGTCACCTGCACCGGCTTACTTTGCCGTACGGACAGATTAACCTGAAAAACGTCCCCCTGGGCGATGTACTCCTGCACCCGACGAACCGCATCCTCGAATTGGTCTTTGGCAAAGGATACTGACGCTGGCACTAGCTTGGCAAGCGGTCTTTTGCGTAAAGCTTCCCAATCTGTCTCATCGCGATCCATTGTCAATGAAGCGATTGAATCCATACGTTTTTCCAGGTGAAGTGCTGCTTGCCGATAGCTCTCTTCGGTCAAATTGTCCGCGCTCAAATGCGTCAGGCAAATGATCTCTCGGGTCTCATGATCAAAGACAAGAAGATCTTGCATTATCATAACATACAGGTCTGGCAACTGTAAGTCGTCAGTCGCTATCTGTGGCAAGCTAGGCTCAAAAAAGCTGTTCATCTCATAGCTGATATAGCCTACGGCGCCTCCAGAAAAATCTGGCATACTTGGAAGCGCAGGCGTACGGTAACGAGAGAGCAGTTCTCGTAAAGCATTCAATGGGTTGAGAGTCTCTATGCTCTCGATTTTTCCCTCTGGGTACGAAACGATAGTTTCTCCTCGCTGACTGCGCAGCGTAGCGATAGGCTCATATGCCAAAAAGGTATACCTCCCAGCTCGTCCACTTTCCAACAGGACAGCATGTTGTAGTGACGGCTGTAGTTTTGTGAGTACCTGCCACGGATCAATTGTCGAAGGCCACGGTTTACGCAGGGCAAGGGGAACCAACGGGTAAGATAAGGCATACGTCTGGCAATCAGCAAAGGTAGGGAACATTCTTCCTCTTCACGCTCCGGTTTTCACTATTTATCCGTTCATTATATAGTTGCCTGATACAAAAAGAAAAGACCACGTCGCCAACATAGCGCTCCGTGGTCTTGCAGTATCTTTTTACCATTAATCTTCGAACTGATACAGAGGCGTGGACAAATAACGCTCCCCATTCGAAGGAATGACAGCGATCACTTTTTTGCCTTTGCCTAGCTTCGCTGCTACTTGCAGAGCCGCATGGATCGCTGCTCCAGAAGAAATCCCGCCGAGAATACCTTCCTGACGAGCAACACGACGCGCGGTTTCAAAAGCGTCCTCGTTTTCTACCTTAATGATCTCGTCGTAAATTTGTGTATCGAGAATATCTGGAACAAAGCCAGCACCGATACCTTGGATCTTATGTGGACCTGGTTTGCCGCCAGACAAAACTGGCGAAGCCGCAGGCTCAACAGCCACGATTTGTACATTCGGATAGTGTTCACGAAGAACCTGCCCTACACCTGTAATCGTTCCGCCTGTACCGATACCGGAAATAAACGCATCTACGCCGCCGATTTCCTTCGCTTGGTCCAACAACTCACGACCCGTTGTCTCACGATGAATGGCCGGGTTTGCCAGATTTTTAAATTGCTGCGGAATGAAATACGAGCTATCTTCTTTCGCCAGCTCTTCCGCTTTGCGAATTGCTCCGCCCATCCCTTCGCTGCCTGGTGTAAGAACCAGCTCCGCACCATACGCACGCAACAGGTTGCGACGCTCAATACTCATCGTCTCTGGCATAACCAGAATAGCACGGTATCCTTTTGCAGCAGCAACCATCGCGAGTCCAATACCGGTATTTCCGCTCGTAGGTTCAATGATGGTATCACCCGGTTTCAGACTTCCATCTGCCTCTGCTGCCTCAATCATCGACAACGCAATTCGGTCTTTTACACTGCTGCCCGGGTTGAAGAACTCCAGCTTCAAGTAAATGTCTGCAATATCTTCGGTGACAATACGATTCAGCTTTACAAGCGGAGTAAATCCAATCAAATCGGTAATGGAATTAGCCACGCGCATATGTTCTGCCCCTCCTATTTTAAATAACCGAGTAAAACGCTAGGATTTATTGACATAATTATATCAACGGTAGCCTATTTGGTCAATGAGGCATTTGCCCAGAAATCTGAACCCCTACCGATTTTCGCAATCGCTCCAGCACAACATCCAGCGACTCGACCTGGGCAAATGCGATTTCTCGACGCAGCTCATCTTTTACCTCTTCAAACGTCCGTCGACTGGCTTCCCTGCGCTCTGTCAGTTGGTAAATGACGAAACGATCTTCTACTTTGATCGCTTCGCTATATTTGTCTTTCTCCAGCTTTTCTACTATGGGCTTCGCCTCATCGGGCAATCGATTATCCTTGATGGAAACCCAGCCTACATCGCCGCCGTTCACCGCTGTATCCGAATCTATCGAACGCTCTTTGGCAATCGTCTGAAAGTCGGCCCCGTTTTTTAAATCAGCCAAAACTTGTTCTGCTTCTTTTTGGGAAGCCACGACGATTTGTCCCAAACGCATCTGCATCGGTCGGGTATAACGGTCAGATCGGCTATTGTAGACGTTTAATATCTCTTCATCCTTGATGGTCATGTCCTTCGTTGCCAGGGTTTGCAGCAGGATTTGGTAAGAAATCTCCTGCTTCAGGGCTTCCACGGTCGTTCCCGCTTGTTTTAACAACGCAGCCTCAAACTCGCTATCTGTCCGACTGCCGTAGCTGTCGCGAATCTGGGAAAGCTCTTGCTCCAGTTGCTTCGGATCAACTGTGATGCCGGATCGCTTCGCCTCTTGAAAAACGACTTCCCGATTAATCATGTCGTTTAGCACTTGCTTACCGAACTTTTGTTTCAGCGCCGTTACATACTCATCGTTGCTAATCGTCTTATCCCCTACGATGGCGGCAGGCTGCAGCTTGCCTGATGCCTGGTACCATGCCCAGGTAACGGCAAGCAGCAACAATACAAGCGCCCCAATGAATGCCCACAACCCTTTTACGTTGGTCATGCCAACACTCCCCTACTTGACGCCGCGCTTACATGTCTTTCAGGATGTCTTCTAACGCGGATCTGTCATAATGGTAACGTTCATTACAGAAATGACAGTGTACTTCTGCTTCGCCCTGTTCCTCAATCAGACCTTCCATTTCTTCGCGTCCCATACTGATCAGTGCCTGAACAACCTTATCCGCAGAACATTTGCAGCTAAATTGAATCTCCGTGCGGCTCAGGATTTTTGGCTCATCCAATACGCGGGCCAAAATCTCTTCAGGAGTCAAGCCTTCGCCAATCATGCGAGAAACCTGTGGAAGCTGTCCCAGGCGCTCTTCAATTGCTGCCACAACCTCTTCAGGCGTATTCGGCAACAGTTGAAGTATAAATCCACCCGCCGCCAAAACAGAACGGTCTTCAGGATTAACCAATACACCCACACCTACTGCTGAAGGCGTTTGCTCGGACATCACAAAATAATAAGTGAAGTCTTCCCCAATCTCACCAGAGACGATCGGCGAACTGCCTTGATACGGCTCCTTGAGACCGAGATCTTTCGTTACGTACACAAACCCGTCTGTTCCCACTGCACGCGCTACATCGAGCTTGCCTTTTTCGTTTAGCTCAAAGTGGACATGCGGGTTGGATACATAAGCGATACCTTCACCATGTGCGTTTGCTTCCGCCATGATCTGCCCGATTGGTCCGTCTCCTTTTACTTTGACATGGAGGCTCTCGTTTCCTTTTAACATAGCCCCCATCATCAAGGTAATGGTCAGCGTACGTCCCGCTGCTGCTGTCGCTGTATTCCACATGTCGTGACGACGACGCATATCTTCGACAGATTCTGTCGTGCGTGCGGCAAATGCACGAACATGCCCATTAAAACCAGTTGCTCTTATCATATAATCGCCCATGTAGCGATCCTCCTTTTCAAACTACCTCTTTAAATAGCGAAAAAATCATGAAGCTATCTTACCAGTTTACCACAAGGAGAAAAAGACTACGCCTCTCCTACTGTGAGTCTGACACTTTGTGAATTCGACCATTTCTGACAGAAAAAACCCCTCTGCACGAAGAGGGGCCGAAATAATCAAATCCTATGTTAGGTTAAATAATCTTTTAATACGTGTGAAGCTTTTTGCGTTCGCAATCGGTCAATCGTCGTCGCTTCAATTTGGCGAATACGCTCGCGGGTAAGTCCGAACATTTTCCCCACTTCCTCCAGCGTATACACTTGATCATCATAGAGACCATAACGCATGGAGATAATTTCTTGGGCGCGGGGACTAAGTCGCTCCAACGCTGCGCGCATTTGCGAGCGAAGGTCTACCTTTTCAATCCAGTCATCCAGAGAGGACAACCCATCATCCATGATTTCTGCGTAGCTCAAGCTCTCATCCTCATGCCAAGCCTGCCATTTCTCACTATCCAGCTCAGCGTCGATGGATTCCATCTTCATCATTAAAGCCAGTTCAATGGCTTCCACCTTTTCTAATGGAATATCCAAGAGTACAGCAATCTCCTGCCGATCAGGCGTACGGTTCAAAGCATGGACGAGATGTAGTACTTGCTTCTGATACTGGCGAATCTGCTCATGCATGTGGACAGGAATGCGAATCAAAGTTGCTTTGTCGTTGATGGCACGGGTGATCGCTTGAGAGATCCACCAGTGTGAGTAATGATAGAGACGGACGCCACGTCCCACATCAAATTTGTCAATCGCGGTAAACAAACCTATGGTGCCCTCCTGAATCAAATCCAGGAACGGCATCCCTCTTTTCAAATGGCGCAAAGCGGTACTAACTACGTATCGTAAATAGGCGCGCACAATCGTTTCACGTGCTTCAAGATCGTCATCCCTTTGATAACGAATCAGGCAAGCAAGCTCTTCTTCTTTGTCCAACATGGGTGTTGCAGCGACGCTTTCCAAAAACAGTAGAGCAGAAGTGTCCGATCGAAGTGATCTAGGGACAACAATTCCCAACTGTGTCTCCACTTCCCGCCAGCGACGGGGAGTTGAATGGAACGAGGAGGTACTCAGAGTCATATGCAACCCTCACTTCTCTGGAATGAAGTTCACGATGAAGTAGGTGAGTCACGGAATGTTTTACTGTATCCGTATTTCGACAAAACCCGTTCGATTCCTGCCAGTTAACAGAATATTAACAGTTCTCCTCTCCAAACAGTTGATGAAAGCCCTTTCATAGGTTAGAGTTAAAAGTTTATGAAGAAAAAGCCATCCCCATTAGCGAAGGATGGCAAAAGGACAATGTCGAATCTTCTGATAAAATGGAAGTCTACTGATACAAGTGACAGGCGACGAAGTGGTTGGTGTCTACTTCTTGCCAGACAGGCTTCTTTTCGGCGCATACAGCTTTGGCTACTGGACAGCGCGTACGGAACACACAGCCGCTAGGTGGATTGATCGGGCTGGGAACGTCACCTTCGATAATGGTGCGCTCACGGCTTTTCTCCAAATCAGGGTCGGGGACAGGAATGGCCGACAACAATGCCTGCGTGTAAGGATGCTTCGGTGAATCGTAAAGGATTTCACTGGCAGTCATCTCGACCATATTGCCCAGATACATGACGCCAATCCGGTCACTGATGTGCTTAACCATCGCCAAATCATGCGCGATAAACAAATACGTCAGCTTTTGTTCCTGCTGCAATTTCTTCATTAAATTAACGACCTGTGCCTGAACCGAAACATCGAGTGCGGAAATCGGCTCATCGGCAATGATGAAGGTAGGATTGACGGCAAGCGCCCGCGCAATCCCTATCCGCTGTCGCTGACCACCACTGAACTCGTGCGGAAAACGGTTGGCATGCTCTTTTTGCAAACCAACCATCTCCAACAGCTCAATCACACGATTCATTCGTTCCTTCCCTTTATATAGCCCATTCAGATGCAGGCCCTCCGAAATGATTTCCGCAATGTTCATTCGAGGGTTCAGAGAAGCATACGGGTCCTGAAAAATCATTTGCATATGGCGTGTCAGCTTGCTCCGCTCAGCAGATGATGCCTGATGGACGTTTTGCCCGTCAAAAATGACCTCACCTGTCGTCGGTTGATACAATCCGATGATTGTACGGCCTGTAGTCGATTTGCCGCAGCCAGATTCCCCTACCAGTCCAAACGTTTCCCCCTCGTATATATCGAAGGAAACATTGTCCGCTGCCGTAAGTGAGAGCCCTTTACCCAACGTAAAGGTTTTTGTCAGGTTCTTTACCTGGACCAGCTTCTTTCGTTGCATCTGGCCACTCCTCCCCGTTATCCGTTTACCAGTATCGTCTGGAGACGCAATGTTCCTTTTCGAGCTTGTAGCCATCCAGCTTGACGATCTCAATGGCACTTCGCGAATCCGGAGAATGAATCATTTCGCCATTCCCCATGTAAATGCCAACGTGATGGACTCTGCCTTTCCCCTCTTCATGGGCAAAAAACAGCAGATCGCCCGGAAGCAAAGCTTCTTTTTCCACGAGCTGTCCGGCTTTTGCCTGATCAGATGCATCACGCGGAATCTGGAGACCGACAGATCGGTGCATGTTGTACGCAAATCCCGAGCAGTCATACCCGTAAGAAGACATGCCGCCCCATAAATAATACAGGTTGAGGAATCGCTTGCCCGCTTCAACGATTGCCTTTCCACGATTACCGGAAAGCTCGATGGGCTCATTTGCTTTTACGATTTGGACGTCTGCTTTTGGCAAAAGTGCTGTGCCGTTCGGTGTCGCTACCGTTACCCAATCCGCAGTTTCCTCAATCAGCGGCAGTTTGGTCAAAAACGCAAGCTCCATGTCTGGCTTTTTGTCCGTTGTATGTAGATGGGTAAACGCCGCCGTGATCATCGCCAGCTTTTGGCCTTGCTGTACCTCAAAAGCATCTGACCACGGTGCTAACTGGCGAGACGGAATCCAGCCCGGATAGCCTGTTGCGTTTTTGTTCGTAGTCTGATCAGGAATCAGAATCTGTGACCATTCCCCTTGCTCCTCGACTACCTCTACGCGTGTACCGTACAGTGCTTGTGTTTGAATCGCGTTATTGTCGTAAAAACCAAGCTTCTCCTCCACAGTAAGGGAAGCGAGCCAGCTTCGTGCATCAACCGGGGATTGGAGTGCTACTTGGTCAATTTCACGCGGCGACTCCGGCTTGGTCCACACAGTGGCAACAGAGACAGAAACAATGGCAGATTTCATCTTAGTTCTCCCCCTCCCACAAACTGACGGAACGAATACCGAGCCCAGACTCTTCTGGCATGCGCATCAAGCGGCCCTCGTACGTTACGCCACCTTCTATACCATCGTGCAAAAGCATTAACGGAGCATCAAAATCAAAGCGGGTGATGTTCTTCTTACTAGCTGCAAAATGAGCTGCTGCTGATACAGCCAGTCGCGATTCGATCATGCTGCCAACCATGCATGGAATACCGTACTCTTCAGCCAATTGGTTGATCAATTGTGCTTTGTAAATGCCGCCAGCCTTCATCAGCTTGATATTAATCATGTCAGCCGCACGGTTTTGCAAAACCTGCAAGGCCTGCGCTGGTGAAAACACACTCTCGTCAGCCATGATTGGCGTATCGACCGAATCTGTTACCCGCTTCAAGCCTTCCAGATCATGCGCTTTTACAGGCTGCTCAATGAGTTCGATGCCAAGACCCATGTCCTCCATTTTGCGAATGGATTGCACCGCTTCTTTTACATTCCATCCCTGGTTGGCATCAAGACGAATCTTCACCTGATTGCCCACAGATTTGCGAATTTCCTGGATGCGCAAAATGTCATCCTCGATATTGTCCTTGCCAACCTTGATTTTCAGTACGTTGAAGCCTTGCTTGAGATAGGCAGCCGCATCCTCGCCCATTTCTTTCGGAGAGTTCACGCTGACGGTATAGTCAGTCTCCAATTGGTCACGGTAGCCACCCAGGAATTGATACAACGGCATTCCTGCGCGTTGAGAAATGAGATCATACAACGCAATGTCTACCGCTGCCTTCGCACTCGTATTTCCTACCATGGATTGATGCAAGGTTTGGAAAACTCGTTCATAGGCAAGCAAATTCAAGCCGATGAGCTGAGGTCTCATCGTATTCATAATCGCCGACTCGATGCTCTCGATGCTGTCTCCGGTAATGACGACGGTAGCCGAAGCTTCGCCCCACCCGACCATACCGTTGTCGCAGGTGATTTTCACCAGAATCGATTCCAGACTATGCACCGTACGCAAAGCGGTTTTAAAAGGCTTTTTCAATGGAACAGATATTCGTTTTACTTCGATGGCTTGAATAATCATGTTTTCCTCCATCTTCTCCAGCACTCGTGCTTTCTTTAGCTGTGTTTTTTCTAATAGACATACTAAATTATAGCACTATTAAAAATTCTAGCAAAAAAGGGGGGAGAGTCATTCCATCCGCCTGAAATGACTTCTCCCAACTCATTTTTTCTTACTTCACGACAGCTTTTCTCAGGTCTGTGTAGCTAAGTGAAGAGCTTTGTACACCACTCACCTTGTCGCTTGAGAGCAAGGAAGTGTTGTAAAAATACAGTGGTGCGATTGGCGCTTCATCCAACAAGATTTTTTCGGCATCATGCAGTAGTTTCAGACGTTTCGCATCGTCTGGCTCCTTGTATGCATCTTGGATCAGCTTGTCGAATTGCGCATTGCTCCAGCCCGTACGATTGCTTGCTGCCTTCGATTGGAAAATATCAAGGAAGTTGATCGCATCACCGAAGTCAGGCAACCAGGAAGAACGAGCAATTTGATACTGCAATTGCTTTTGCATATCCGTCAAAACTTTTCCTTCTACTTTTTGCAGCTTCACATCAACGCCCAGCGTCTGCTTCCACATTTCTTGCGCGGCTTGTGCCGTTTTTTCGTTAGCCGTTCCGCTGCGGTACGTGAGTGTAACCTCTGGCAGCTTTGTGTAGCCTTTTTCTTTCATTCCTTGTTCCAGGAGCTTCTTCGCTTCATCTGGGTTGAAGTTCACCAATTCTCCGCCTACTTCACGGAATTGTCCTTCACCGTTGGCATCAGGCAAACCAAAAGATACGAAGCCTGTTCCCGGTTTTTGCTGACGCATCAGCACCAGGTCGACCAGTGTCTTACGGTCAATCGCTAAGCTAAAGGCTTTACGAATATTGGCGTTATCGAATGGCTCCTTCGTTACGTTGAAACGATAGAACTCTGTACCTGCTCCATCACGCACGAATACTTTGCCGTCTTTGAACAATTGGTCTGCCATGTCCGCAGGAACAGTTGTCGTTCTGTGCAGCTCTTCGTTCGTAAACATTTGATACTCGGTATTCTCGTCATCAATCATTTTCCAAACCGCACCAGGCAGAGTTACATTTGCTGCATCCCAGTACGTATCGCTCTTCATCATTTTCAGTTCACTGTCATGCGCCCACTCTGTCAGCTTGAATGGTCCGTTTCCAACAAAGCTTGCTGCTTCTGCTGCCCATTTTGGATCTTTTTCTACAGTTGCTTTGTGTACAGGGAAGAAAGCTGGGTTGGATGCCAATAGAAGCGTCCAGGATGCTGGTTGAGCAAGAACGACCTCTAGTGTTTTGTCGTCCACCGCTTTTACTTTTACGCCATCCGCCGGTCCTTTACCGCTGTTATATGCCTCCGCTCCCTCAATAATGTACGCGAGGGATGCCGCCGGAGATGCCAGTGCAGGATCAAGCATGCGTTTCCACGCGAATTCGAAGTCCTGAGCCTTTACCGGTTCACCATTGGACCATTTGTTGTCACGAAGGGTAAAGGTGTAGGTTTTTCCATCTACAGAGACTGTCCATTCGGAAGCGGCCGCTGGTTGAGGCTTTTGATTTTCGTCCAGGCGAGTCAAGCCTTCCATCAAGTTGTTCAAAATGTTATAAGACGGCTCATCGAAGCCAATCGGCGGGTCCAATGACGTCGGTTCCTTGATATTGTTCAGCAACAGAAGCTTTGCCGCTTGATCGCCCGGCGTCGGAGCGTTTGGCTGAGCCGTGTTGCCTGGTGCAGGCTCACTCGGTGCAGCTGGTTGACCCGAAGTACATCCAGCCATGAGCATAGACACACCCAGCGTAGCCGACAGCAACAATGTTGATAGTTTTTTCACTGTTTCGTCCCCCTTATTTCTTTGTTTTTGTATGACGTAAAAGGATAGCGCCGTCAGACGACACCCTCTTTTACACGAATGAAGCCGGGCTTGACCACTACTCTCGACAGCCAAGAATCAGGTTCCCGTTGGCGGTTGCATCGACGCCAGCAACTTCTTCGCCCGCGGGTCCTGCAACCAACAGGAAACCGCGTGTTTGCTATGAACATGAGTCTCCGCAGGCTGGTAATTCCGACATACTTCCAACGCATAGTCACAGCGCGCAGCGAATGCACAGCCAATTGGCGGACTGAACAAATCCGGGGGTGTGCCAGGTATTGGGCTGAGCGGAATAGAGCGATCCGCATCCAAACGTGGCATCGACGCCAGCAAGCCTTTGGTGTACGGATGCTGCGGATTGTAAAAAATGTCGCGAACAGGTCCAGACTCTACCACTTTTCCTGCATACATGACATTGACCCGATCCGCAACCTTGGCGACGACCCCCAAATCATGCGTGATAATAATAATCGAGACTCCCGTCTTTTGTTGAATGCTTTTGAACAGCTCGATGATTTGCGCCTGAATCGTCACATCCAACGCTGTCGTAGGCTCATCCGCAATCAGAATGGACGGCTTACAGACAAGCGCAATTGCAATCATGATCCGTTGACGCATCCCGCCACTGAACTGATGGAGGTACTGCTTAAGACGACTTTCTGGATTGGCGATCCCGACCAAGTTGAGAATTTCAATCGCTTGCCGCTTGGCTTCGCTTCTGGCGACCTTTTGATGGCGAATGATTCCTTCCATTATCTGTTCACCAATGGTGATGGTCGGGTTGAGCGACGTCATCGCATCTTGAAAGATCATGGAGATTTCTTTCCCACGCAGCTCACGCATTTGCTTTTCCGGTAGCTTTGCCAGATCCTGCCCTTTAAAATGAATGCTTCCACCCGCGATTTTTCCGATATGCTCCGGGATTAGTCGCATGATACTCCTTGCAGTCACGCTTTTCCCACATCCGGATTCTCCAACAATCGCCAGTGTCTCCCCTTTGTTCAAGGTAAAGTTCACGTCCCGAACAGCGTTCACTTCACCGCCATGCGTCTTGAATGTGACCCGAAGCCCACTGACTTCCAGCAGCTTTTCCGTTTTATCCATGTTGCCTACCTCCTTGACTTCGGATCGAACGCATCGCGCAAGCCATCACCAAGCACGTTGAACGCGAGCATCGTCAGCGAGATGAGGAAAGCAGGGAAAAAGAGCCGCCACCAATGACCGGACAAAATGGTGGGGAGTCCATCGTTAGCCATCACTCCCCAGCTAGCCATTGGCGCCTGAATACCGAGACCGAGGAAGCTCAGAAACGCTTCTGCAAAAATCGCAGATGGAACAGATAACGTGACATAGACAATGATGATGCCAATTGTATTGGGCAGCAGGTGCTTGCGAATGATGTAGAAAGGCTTTGCCCCCATTGTTTTTGCAGCCAGTACGTACTCGGAGTTTTTCATTTGCAGTACCTGACCACGCACAGTCCGGGCCATCCCGATCCAACCGGTCGCACTTAACGCGATAATAATGGTTAAAAGTCCGGGCCCCATGACGACCATCAGCAAAATCACAACCAACAAATAAGGAAGACCGTATAAAATGTCGACGAAGCGCATCATGATATTATCGATTCGCCCGCCAAAATATCCAGCAATTCCTCCATACAAGACACCAATGAAAAAATCGATAAGTGCTGCCGTCAAACCGACAAACAGGGAAATGCGCGCACCATACCAAACACGCGTGAACACATCGCGGCCAAAATCATCGGTACCAAACCAGTTCACTTCCGACGGCGGCTTGTTTTTCATAATAATCGACTGTTTGGCGTATTCATGACCAGAGATCATCGGTCCAATCGTAGCCATAACCCCGAGCAAGATAATAACCACCAACCCCATCAGGGCCAGCTTGTTTCCTCGGAGGCGAAGCCAAGCTTCTTGCCAAAACGTCAGTTGAGGTCGCACAATCGCTTCCGCATTGAGGTTGTCTTTACGCATCGGGATAAATAAATCATCAGAAACGATCATCCTTCGCTCTCCTTTCGATGCAGCTTAATTCGTGGATCAATGATGCCGTACAGTACATCGACGACAAACATCAGAAAAATCAAAAGTGCGCTATAGAAAACTGTCGTTCCCATAATGACGGAATAATCACGGTTATTAATGCCAGCGACGAAATATTTCCCCATACCAGGAATCGCAAATATTTTTTCGATCACAAAGCTTCCCGTTAAAACGTTGGCAATCAGTGCGCCTAAAAGCGTGACGACAGGCAAAATCGCATTACGCAGTGCGTGCTTCAACACAATCGTCGCCGGAGACAGCCCTTTTGCTCGAGCGGTTTCAATGTATTCCTGAGTCAACACTTCCAGCATGTTGGTACGGGTCAAACGCGCGATAATCGCAATCGGACCAAACGCCAATGCAAGCGCTGGCATAATCACATGCTGCCAAGTCCCCCATGTTGCGGTCGGCAACAGCTTCCATTCGACCGCCAAATATTTGATTAATAGGGAAGCGACAACAAAGCTAGGAACAGATATCCCGATAACGGCAATAATCATGGCAAGGTAATCAATGAGACGGTTATGTCGTAGGGCAGCGATCACACCAAGTGCGATACCGGTGACAATCGCAAAGACGACAGAAATCAGACCGAGTTGAAAAGAAACGGGGAATCCACGGGCGATCATTTTGTTGACAGTATCTGAACTGTTGGCAAGAGATGGCCCGAGGTCAAATTGCACCAGCTTTTGTAAGTACAGCCCGTATTGGACCACTAGCGGCTTATCTAGGTTGTAGTAGGCATTGAGGTTAGCTTCCACCGCTGGGTCTAATGCCTTTCCTTCTCTTTCAAAAGGAGATCCTGGAACGGCATGCATCAGGAAAAAGGTGAGGGTAATGATGAGCCATAACGTCACGATCATGGAGATAAATCTGCGGAAAACAAAAGATAGCAAGGACTCTCCTCCTTTTCATCAAAAACTGACCTATCGTGATAAGCAAAAAACCCAGCAAATGCACACAACCATGGCATTTGCTGGGTTTTACTTACGTGTATGCCGTGCATACGAATAAATAAAGCAGCGGGTGTATTCATTTGGTGACTGTGGCTTTATTTCTCGTGGAAACTGCTTGTTTGTACTTCTTTTGCGCGTCCTTGAACGCTGCGATCAATGTTTTTTGAGAAGATCCAAAATACCGAAAGCGAATCTCTTCACCAATTTCCTCAGACGCCATAATCGAATGACCGATAAAGATCGACCGAGCAAAATCAGACGTCAGTTGAACTGTGGAGGAACAGGCCGCATCTACGATCTTGTCGTTGGAAGTATCGACAACCAATCCGATAAAAAAAGCACTGAACTGCTGTGTAATCGGATTGTTCGAAGAGGACTGTGCATCGCCTACGATATAAATGGTATCTTTATCAAACAAATCAATAACCCCACTTTTACTATGCTTAACGGACCGGCAAACGGGATGTTCGGAGAGCGACTTCCTCACAATCGCAAGCTGGGTAAGCACTTTCCTACATAGTACCAGAAGAATTCGCAATTTGTAAATAAGTCTGACTAATCTTTCAGTTCTTCTACAGATACGACTGGAAACGAATGTGACGGCAGCATCGGCAGAAACGGTCGCTCGTCGATGTAGGCAACTACGACATGGGATGGACCGACCATTATTTTCGGTGCGAGCTGTAGTACTTCGCCACGCTCGGTTACTACGGTAATTTGCAGCATTCCGCCTCCCGGACGAGCTGGACCTTTCGTTGCCCGCTCTGTCACGAGGGTCGTCCCATTGTACTGTAGGCGTAATTGGAGGTCATTGCGCCACGAACGGAAATCCACATAATAGCGTGAGAAAGGAATGGGATCAGTGGTCACACTATCTGCTTGAGGGACGAACAAGGCTTGCTCACGACGGTATCCTCCATTTTCGTACATTCTGTCATCAAAACGTTCAAGAGCCTCGTCTTCCAGCAGATCAATCACACCCTCTGTTTTCAATACAGGATCAACAGCAAAGGTGGCGTGATGATTAGACAACTCCAGGAGTATCTTCACTTCTGTCTTTTTCTGCATGGCGATGTCTGCATCTACAATAAACATACCTACCAGCAAAAAGAATAGTATTGTAGAAATGGATAAGATGTTTATACCCGTAACGATAGCCTCCTAACGGGAGCTTTTACAGATCGTAGTCCATGATGTTAACTGTACCTATTCTTTGGACTTGCAAGGAATCAGCCGGCATTGGAATCCATGAGGTAAAGCGAGGGTATGGGATTGCTAGCTCCACGACAAACTCATCTTCGTGGCTCCACAGGACGGGATCGAGTGAACGAGTGCGAGTGATACTGACAGACAGATCCTGCTCTGAAACAGAAAACTTTTTCTCCCTCAGCTCCCGAGCGATCAATGCCCGAACCTCTTGTTGTAAGTTGGCTTCACTCGTCCCCCCGTGGTTGCTGACGTATTTCGTAGCGGCCACGCTCACTTCCAATAATTCGTTTCTGGACTGAACAACCGTATGTACCTGTAAAAGTCCCAATGGAACGAGTAGCATAACCATAATGTTCAGAATCACAGCGATTAATTGACCCATTAGCCTGTACCAAAACGCGTTACTTCAGCGAGCAAATCACCGAAAAACTGCGTGCATGCCGAAAGGAGATTTTGCGGACCGGTGAGAAGCAAACCTACCGTCAAAGGCAATACAATAGCCATTACAGCCAAAATGCTAATCATTTTATTCATGCACTACCACCCTGGATCAAAGTATTCGGACGGCCGGCTTCCCGTAAAGGAAAAGGATGTATCCCCCTCCACAAATTTGTGCAGCCATTGGGTCACTTTTGAAGGCTGGATGGTAACCGACAAGGTAATCGCCTCCTGCCGCTCTTTGCGAGCTCGCTCGCTCTCGGTTCGAGGCCAGCTCCCAGCAAACGCATCTCCTGTCACTTCCCAACCCAATTCTTTCATTTTAAGGAGATAGTAATCTGCTAACTTAGGCTCCAAATACCCGATGTCCTGCATATCATCCAGTAAGTCAGCATAGATTCCACGGGCAATCGCCCTTTCCATTGCGTACAAGTGGTAAGCTCCCAGTGCAGAAGTAACCAATAGAAGGACCAATAGACAAATAAGAAAGACCTTTGCTTTCACCATCTTTTAGCCAACTCCTCTTTAATGGAAGATGACCGTAGCTGCTCGATATACCCTTTCTTGTTGCGTCTGTTTAAGCTGCTCCTCTGGCTGGAGATTCCAAAGCACCGCGCATAAGCTCCCTACCATAATCGAAATGATGAGAAGAACGTGGATGTGCAGCATCATTTTGACGACGTATAGGATGTCCCGTTTTGCATCCTAAAGTTTATGTTTTCATTGCGAGTATCGTAATTCAGCGATGTGATAGATTGGTTAATGCTCTCGGCAGAATCGTTTGCCGCAGGGCTTAACTCATTACCATAACTACTGACACCGATCCCTAACACCATGACACATGCTAAAAATATAAAAAACATTTTCGACATCTCGAATTTCCCCTTTTCTCATACGTGATTTAAGGTATGGCTTTGTCGATCCATCCAACTGCTCGATCTCTCAGCCCGTCTTCTCTCACAACCGATGTGTTTATTTCGGACAAGCTAGAAACGATTATTCCTAAAGAGAACACGATGCACATGATGATTGATAATAGCTTTGTCATAGTTGCTCCTCCTCAGGTCAAATATTTATCCAGAATTTCTGTAAGCAGCTTATACCAAGGAAACATGGCTACCAATAACCCCATATAAAATGCCGGGTAGACAATGACCGTGTAGCCAATCCCTAAAGACTTAATCTTTTTTCGATGACGGAACATTCTTCGGTGATCGACAGCCCACTCCATTCGTTGCATAGTTGTACTTACTTGTCCCTCGCTCAGTGTCTCAATTGTACGCATACTCGATACGAGAATGATTCCGTCGTCGACACCGATTTTGCGTTTAAAGCTCTCAAGTGCATCATTAGGGTCTCTGTTCCACTCAGATAAAGTAGGGATATACTCTTTTAGCTTTCTAGTCGGTCTTGCTGCCTTGACCATGGCATTGTAAATGGGCACCTGATTTTCTAGAAGGGTCACATAGCGATTGATAAATCTGGCGATGTCTGTGCTCAGCATATCCTCCCTGTGATTTGCCCACATCTTCAAGCCCATGTACGGAAGCATGTAACTCCCTGCAGATGCCAGGCACATCGACAGAAGTGGAAATGATTCCATTCGACTTATGACGACCCACATAAGAATAAGGATGCAAACGGTACTTCCAGTCAACAATTGCAGAAACACCCACTCCGGTTTTCCCCACCCAAAAGGTCTTCCTGCTCTTGATAATAACTGCTCCCATTTGTCGTCTTCGTCAGGCTTGAGTGCCTGCTCCCACTTTCCCCACCACACCCCGGAAACAAACAGCTTCGGCTTTTGCTTGTGAAACAAGTACTTCCCGATCATAAACGTTGCACTAAAAACAAATAGAGCGCCTAATCCAAGGTAGGTATACATGATTAGCATTGGCATTAGCGATATCTCCTTCCCCAAATAAACGCCAATAGGATCGAAAAAGTCCAAACAGTCGCCGCAATCGCTAATATGGCTTGTCCATCTGGCGTGTAGAAATAGAGACGATAGGAATCTTGAAGCAACCCTTGATTGTAAGGGATCAAACAAATGCAAATCGCTATGACGATAAGCAGGCTGATCCAAATGGAGTATATTTCACTATCACGCTCATGCTTTTCATCTTGTTGTACAAACATCTCATTCGTTAACCGATTTAGAGGTGATTGAATATCTTCTGTTTCTCCTTCCAAACCACTGGAAATATACGTTGCAAAGTCGAAAGCCCACGGATGGTCCAGTCTCTGCGCAAATTGTTCTACTGCCGCAACCGAGTTTCCCCCATCCGAAAGGCTATTGTTCAGCAGAAGGAGGTCAGGCAATAACTCTTTAGGGCATTCCTCTATCATTTCGCGAAAGGTAAGAATAATGTTTTTGCGACTGTTATAATAACGGGCAAACAACTCGACGAAACGACAGAATGAGCTGATTTTTTTATTCATTTGCACGGTATAGCGTGCGTATAGAATCAGTGTTGGCAGCGAGAGGAATAAGAGAAAAAGCGACAAGGATACAATCATATTTCCTAACAAAATACCCGAGATGAATCCCGCTACCCCGCCAATCATGGATAGTATTAAGTATCCTTCTGCTGTCCCCCCCACGATTTGACACCAACGCTCAAAGCGTTCATACATCATGCGCCGGGTAGAATGCCTTAAAAATTTCCCTCTCCATACCTCAACTGTACGCGGGAAGAATACGCGTGGACTTCTCCATCCCTTATACAGGTGTAAGCCGAGAAACAGAAAGCCAGAGAAGAGACATAGAAACACCGGGAAAAGAAATGTGTAAATCATAGCTGCCTACCTATATCGGTAAGACGTAGCTCTTTCAACACTTCAATGTCTGCTTTGCCGACGTAACACATGTATTCAACTAAATGTGGGCTTAGTTGATTTCCCGTCCATTCATAAGCTCCCGTCTGCATATTGCGAACTACGAGGGGAATAGATTCGACTCGGTTAAAAGATGAATTCCACTCCGTTGTATGAATGGCATCAATAAAACGGTGACCACTGTTGCGGTATGTAAGTGAATTAACAAAATTGACTGCCCTGCTAATCCGCTCCTGGGTCAGCTCGACACTCCGCCCTCCGTATTGATAAACAAGATCGGTCAAATCATGTAACGCTCTATGAGCAAATCGTTCGTGCATCGCACCGATTGTAGCGTCCGTCCCTCTAATTCCGGCATTTATAAAATGATACGCTTCTATTGGCTCACGAATTTCTCCAATTAAAATCGTATTTGCGGTCGATCGATACATGTCTTTGAAGCAATGCCCTAATTCAATGCCGATTTCCTCCACGTTTTGGAGTTCAATCACTTCACCTGGCCAAATATCACCGAATCGCATTTCGTGTTCACTTTCAAAGATCGTGATATATTCTGTCCGAGGGTCCTTCAGCTTCATCATACACATCATCAACGTTGTTTTCCCAGCAGCCATCGGTCCAATAACCAGTACATTGCTGCGTCCGTACACTTGCTGTTCCATTAGCCATTGAATTCTTTCGTCGAAAGCTGGCTGTTGTTGTGTACGGAGTTGGTCGAGCGAAAAAGTAGGCGTAGTAAATCGTCTAACCAGAATGGTCGGTACTCTGGAATAAGGGAAAGTAAACATGGTCAGTCTCGCTTTTAGTGAATGTAAGTATCCGCTCAATCTAGGTTTTTTCTCGTTAAAAGATAGACCGGCTGTATTGGTCAACTTTTGTTGGAGGGTTTCAACCTCTTTCCAGCTCGGTGTGTAAGAGAGAAATTTTTTGACCCCTTGCTCCAAGTACGCAATGTTGCGGTTTGCAGAAATTCGCACTTCCTCTACCCACGGAGACAAATGGAGAACGGCATCGAGTATGCCCCACCCGTATGTAGAAAAGGTGAGACCTTCGTAACCGTTCACATGCGGCAAAATTTGTTCGGTTACTGGTCGTTGGAGGACTTCTTCAAAATAATGCTGCAAGCGAAGAATAATATGGTTGTGACTATCACGATCTCCCTGTTCTGCCAAAGCGAGAATTCGTTGCATCTCTAGCTTCTCTTCTCGAGTTTTGCCAAAATGATTTAAATAATCTCTTGCTGCTTGTTTAATGTCCTCAATGGTTTGGATGTCCGATCTAATTGGTTGTTCTCGTTCTATCCCTCTCATCAGTAAAACACCGCACTTTTATCCATATATTGTGCCTTAGCAATCTCCTTCAAACTGCTGATGTACGATTTGGGAGGGAAAAACTCTTCTATTAATACACTGCAGCTCTGATGAGATTGATTAAGTCTACTCTCCGAAATGCGTGGTACTACACCATAAACCGAAACATCCTCCCCGATTCGAAAGGGTTGCCCAGGATCTAAATGACTGAGTAAAACCTCGCATTTCACTCCTCTTTCTCTCCATTTGTGCAACCACTCTCTGGCACTGTCGATACTAAAGGGATCAGCTCTCACGAATAAAAGATTGCGGTCAACGATATGAAGCAACCGCTGTAGAGTCTCAGACTCAGGAAAGCAGTAACCCCAATCGACGTATACATAGTCAAATTGCATGCGAAACACACGAATTAGATTGCTTAATTCTGAGCTTTTCCATTTGCTAGCAGCATGTGCGTAATACAGATTAGGTAAGTGATCTCTCTGTTTGCAGACATTGCTCCAGTTACGCTTGGCAGTTTTTTGTATATCGATAAAATCAGGACGAAATAAAGATAATTGATGTCGTTGGAGCTTGAAGAAACGCGTTAGATCCGGCTTGGCTTCATTCATATCAAGTACAACAATTCGCTTTTCAGGATGTTGCCTCGCTAGTATGACGGGATAATTAATACAAAAGGTAGTAATGCCAGAAGCTCCGTAGCTCAACAAAGCGTATACGAGCCCCGTTTCTTTTGACGACCCAATATCAGGACACTCTTGCACGAAGCCAAGAATCAAACTGATTTGATGGCGTATTTCTTCTTGTGATAAATGGGCTGATAACAGGTATACACGTTCTAGCCCGGACTCCTCCGCTACCTTCTCAATCATCTTCTCATCCCGATAGAGAGGAACAATAATTAACAGTGAGTTTGGCGGGAGTTGTCCTTTCAGGGCGGGAAGCCATTCCCAAACGGGAGCGTTGAACATTTCGGAAAAGATCACGGTAGCCTCTGGCATATAAAGCTGTACAAGCCGTGAAAACTCCTCCGCCGACTCTGCTACCAGCACATCACTATACTCAGGCATATACGTCTTGGCGAGTGACTTCATCGGATAACAAACTAAAATTTTCATGATGCTTGCTCCTTTGGACCCATGATATGACCTACCTGAAGCATCCCATATGACATTGCCTCGCTTACTATCACATACTCCTCGTCTGTCAAATTAAAGCCGATAAAAGCAGGTAGTGCTGTTGGCTGGACCCGGTAGTCACGATATCGTTTTTCGCCATTCTGCAACGGCTTTTCTCGTGATCCATGAAAGATGGAATCCATCTGATCAGGCGATGGCAACAAGCTCGGCTTTAATGTATAGATCTCAATACCATTACTGTCCCTCACGCTTGCAAGCTGACTTTCAAATAGCAAATCTGCCGTATCATTGGTTTTTCGAAAATGCAGTGGTGTAGGATAGTCTTGCAGCTCCGAGAGACTCTTGTATTTGACCCAAATTTTCACATGATCGCCTTTGCGTAATTCCGTTAAAGGATGAATGGATAGTAGGGGGAACTCGTAGCGCGCCTCCCCTTTTTCCGGTAAAAGCTGCGAATCTGTCAGCTTTTCCACTAATAATTGCTCGCCTTCGTATATAGTCTGCGTGCTCCTTTTCCCCAGAACAGTATCCAAATCACGGGCTGAATCTGGAAGAATTTCATCCACTTCTTCCTGTACAAGTATCACATCATCTTGTGTAATCGGCTCGAAGGCTGATATTTCTTTTCCTGTAGCAACCTTTACAACTGGGGCAAACAGCTTTTCCGCAGCCATCGCGTCAATATATTGAGTCGCTGCATAAAAGGACGCCCCTGCTAACAGAAATGAGATTAAACAAATGACAAGTAATGTTTGCTTCTTCATAACATCCTTCCTTTATAAGCATGAATCAATGACTGGAACTCAATCTCTTCCTCCGGAAAAAGCTCCAATAGTAGATTGGCTTTGGCGCTTGCCAATGCTGTTTTCTCTCCATCCATCAATGGAATCATGTCAGTTACCCGTGTAGCTCCAGGCTGCTGATCCCATAGGGAGAGCGTTCCCTCTACTTTTTTCATGATGCTTGTCCGAGACAATTGGCTATTCCACTTGTTTGCTATCATTTTTATTTTCCTTCTTTCTGTCTTCCACCAAGCAGGGGCTGGACCTACAAGGAACAAACGGGTAAGTCTTGCCAAATCTGCATCAAATACTACCCATATTTCGTCGGCATGCTCAAAAATTTGTTTGGAGTGGATATCATTCCAGTAGGAAGAAACATCAATGACAACAATGGGACTATCCTTACAAATCCGTAGTAACCAGTTGGCTATATCTATTTGAGAAGATTCGTGCTGAAATTGTGCTGGGGATTCTATCTGGATGCGTAGATGGTTATTCTGCATGAGGAGCGATGGTGTAAGCGAATCTCTTATTTGTTGTCGAACTCTACGTTCAAAATCAAGTGCAAAATAATAATAGGAAGTCACTTTTGGTAACTCGCAAAGGGTGACGGGAATGCCTTTTCCTGACCATGCATACGCTAGGTTACTTGCAAGAAAACTAGCTCCAGCCTGTTCGTACAAACTCATAACAGCAATACATTTACGTTGATACGACTCCTGTTGCTCAACTATTGGTGACGAAGCAAGCTTTTCTTTAAGCACTCTCCATTGTCGCTCTTCTTCAATAGACTGTGAAAACTCCCGCTGCTCCAAATCACGGAACCTGGAGACAAAGCGGCTCATTTGGCAAAACATGATTATCCCACCTGGGAATCATTTGATTTATTTTTACTGGCAATGTATTTCTCGAATTTCTCAACCATCTCTCGAACAGTGAGGGACTTGCGATGATAATAGTATATTTTGCGCAGTCGCTCCCGTTCCTGAACTGTCATTTCTGGTCTCACTTTCATGGCTAGCTCGATTAACAGAGCGAGCTCGACGTTGTTAGGTCTTCCTCTTCTCGGTGGATTGGCAAATAGCTCTTGCTGCTTTTTATTAAATGCGTTTGGGTACTCTACCAGCCACATGTCTACCAACATTTCGATATCTTCATGTGTACGTACTCCGAGCTTCATCAAATATTTAAAATATGTGGGGATGGAACGCTCACGTATCTGCCCATTTTGCCAACGGGCAAGGAATCCATTTGGCATAGTTAAGAGCTTGGTTACGTCTCGGATGAGTGCTATCCGATTTGGAGATTGGTATTGAACGACTGCTTCCTTTACTAGCGTAAACAAAATGTCATGATAATTGACGCCTTTATTCCCACTTCCATACTCTGTGATGTACCATTCCTCAACTGCTCGATCAAAATCTCTCCGGCAATTTGATAACTGAAGCTGATTCAGATGCTCATAAAATTCTTCCAGATCATACTGAACCATAAACTCTTCCTGGTAATCTCCAAAAACAAAAGCAATAAAGGATTCCTTAAACTCTTCCAATGACAACAATGTCAGCTTGTTTGTCTCCTCATAGCAGCGGTTGACTAATTCGATTGCACTCTTTGCCAACACGTAAAAATACCCCCATTTTTCTTTTTATAGAGCGATAGATATACTCCAAGAGCATTCTCGACTCATCCAATCTTATTTAGCCTGATAAACCAGGCATTTGGGCTTTATTGGTCGCCTCACACGCACCCGTGCAAGGCGATTAAGAGAACCTACTGCGTTACAAAGTAAAGTTCTTCTCCGGTCGCGAAAAGAAGAGCGATCCTTCCCCCGCGCTCCATGACGGTTGGAGCATTCTCCATTACAATCAGTCCGTCATTGAGTACTACTCTGTCTCCAAATCGATGTACGGATTCGATCTGGAACGCTCCCTGCGGAACTCTTTCCACTGAAAGATACCTGCCGGGTTTGTGCTTCTGGTAGCGTACTTTTCGCCCTAGAAGCTGCTCCACGGATGCAGAGCATTTCTGGTGAGCCTCTACTGTTGCCATACGCAACGCCTCCTTCTCTCACCTGTAGAGTACGGCCGTTTCATCTGCTTATAAGCCTATGAAACTATCTCTACCGTAAAAAAAGACAGCAGGGTTGTGCAAATATTTTTATAACTCTCCCCAATAAGAGGGATCACTAAGTTCGGGATACATTTCAGTGACCATATCAAATGGTGAAAAGTAGAGTGTATCGACTAGAATCTTGAGTTTATATGTTTTCAGGAGCGTATACGCTCTCTCTGTTTTGCTGAAGATACTTGGCAGTTGACGCAAATCTGCCAGCTTTAGTAGATGCTCGCACATATAATCGACGCATATTTTTGCCCGTTCCTCACCCTTTATGCTCTGAAAATAACCGGGGGGAAAATGGCGTCTTATGCCTGAAAGCACTTCCTGGTAAACCCATAGCACTCGTTGCTCTTCTGAAAGCCGAGGTAAATACGGATAAGCAAATTCGACGAAGTAATACACATCCTCAGCCTTTGCCTCAATAGGCGGCTCAATAAATTCTCTCACTAAATGCAGCTTCAGTTCTTTGACATCTTGCAAGCTCAATTCACGTCGCGCTTGCTCTGGCGTCCATCTTTTTACATTTTCAATCGCATATCTGACAACTAATTGGACTTTTTGCTTACGGTACTGCACATCTTCGAACTCATACGGGGAGAAACGCTTTTGCTCTCCGTTAAGAATTCGTTTGTACCTATCGACTATTTTTGAGGGCACTGTTATCTCACTCCTATCCCCATTTTTGGAATATGCTACTAAATTACCATGCGGGAATAGGACAAAAATAACAGTAACTTCGTTCAAAATTGTGACTTTATTCATATACCCCAGACTGGGAGACTCTGTTCATTTTTACAAAAAGCTCATCCCAAAATACAGGTATATTCTTTTCAACCTTTACTTCTAGATGATAGATTCCTTGCAAGTACAGATAAGGCCGTTCACCTTTTTGGTGAGTGACAGAGACTTCATCACTTGTCCCCTCTAGATTCGACCTATTTAATCTCCAAAGAATCTCCGCTTCTTCACGTGCCCCGCGAATGATATCCGCATCACGCCGATCAGCTTCTTCTGTTGTCGCAAACAATCTGATTTGCTTATCACCGTTTGAATCTACGTACTCCCATTTTCCAGCCGCACGCGATCCTTTGGTAATCAGATCTGCTGTATGTTGCATCTTCATTTTTAGATAATCTGTCTGCTCCAAAAATAACAGGATAGAGAGCAGACTGCCCAAGCAGAAGAGAAAGAAGAGCACAGTAATCATTGTTGCCCCGCGCTCTTCCTTCACTCGAATCAAAAAATGATGCAACAGATCATTCATTGCTTCTCCTCCGCATTTTCAACCATCATGTGATAACTTTCGGTTATCTCGTATAATTCCCCCGTAGCGAGAAGCCGAAATGAAACTGTTGCTTCAGCTTTTACATGACTGCCTTTTCTCCAGCCGTTCCCATCAAGCTCCAACTGCACATCTTTATGAAGGACTCCGATACCTTGTGCTAATTCCGATGTGCCTCGCTCTTTCGCATGGAATTTGGCCAAACCGAAATTGGGCTGCACTGCAGCAATTCTCCCTGCCTCATATGCAGCTACCAATGCCTTTTGCTTGTTGTACATCATACTGAATTGGTCAAAGGAGAATACGATCAAGATCCAAACTAAAGGAAACACCAAAATAAATTCAATCATTTGGCTGCCTCGCTCATCTTTCGCCCTCGCACATATCACTCGTCCCATTCGTGTGATCATCCGCTTGCTCCGAAGACATTTCGTACGGATTGGAACACAAAAGCACCCAGCAAATATACCGCGTAGGGGAATGAAAAGGCTGTTTTTCCCCTGCCTGGAAGCCATACTTGTCGATGAGCCGACCATCCGGCTGCTATGATTTGAAGATTGTTGCGTAAACGAGCCCAATTTTGCGGATAGAACACCATAACAATCAGGCACAAAACGATGGAATGCAAAAACAAAGAGTACACCACACTCCAGCTCGTCCAAGCACCAACAGCCATCAGCAGCTTTTGATCCCCCATCCCCATCCCTTTTAAGAATACGGGACCAACTGTCAACAAAAAGGCTCCTGCCACACCTAACAATGCTCCAGCTAATAATTCACCTTCCCACTGATACCATAAGCCGACAGAAATCGCTGGAAAAACAAGAGTATTCGGTATTTTTCTTTGTCTCCAATCCATCCATGCTGCCGCTCCTAACACGCCAAGCAAGACTACGTTTGTCATTTGCTTATCTTTTCTTGCAGTTCCTTCAGCTTCTCGTCTTCGGCAGTGCCTAGTTGTGTCAGTGTCGGAATAAGCACAATCAAGATGACGGCAATGATAATGACCATTTCCACGATCGTAACACCGTCCTCCTCGTACCAAAAACGCTTCACGTAATCTGCGATGGCTCCCATTCCATTCACTCCTCATTGAGATTTTGGTTCTATTTTCACTCTGCCAAAAGACAGTGCCTCTCGCAAAAATATTTACACGGACTTATTTTTCTACAAGCTTTCTCCGATACCGATAAATGCAGGGCCCATCACCAAGAACAATAGCGGTAGACCCATTAACAAAATGACAAAAGGCAATAACCTGATATTTAACCGATTCATATGGGTAGCAGCCTCGTCTTCTTGTTGTCTCACTTGCTCCTCTACTTGAACAGACAACATTTGTGATATGCTAACCCCTTTTTTCATCGCTTCGTTCATCTCCAACGCAATGGTAGTCAACGAATCAACCTCCCACCGAAATGCCAGCTCTTCAAGGGCCTTTCTCCAGTTCCCATGCCTTTTTTCTCCTATTTCTAGGCTCGCCAGCTCTCTGCCCAGTCTTGCATCAAAACGTCTCGCTGTCTGCTTAACAGCCTGCTGCAATGGCATGCCTGCTTCCACAAGTGATTGCACAATGCTGAAAAAGATAGGGACCTGCTCACGAATTTCAGCTTTTGCCCGCTTGTCCACCCAATCTAGCAACATATTGGGTAGCAAGTACAAAAATAAGCTAAACGTTAAGGGAAGCCCAGTCACCATACCGATTTGCTCACCGTTAACCATGGTCATTGCCAATGAAGCTAAAGATGAAGCAATGAAACACATACTGATGAGCCGGAACAAGACAATCTCTGTCAGGCTTATATCAATCTCCAGACGCGCCAATGTTTCCTCTATTTTTTTCTTATCGACACCCGTCCATTTGTAGAAATACTGTAGCAGTACCTGGTTTTTCTCCAAGCCTCGAATCAGTGTCCACCTTTTTCGTCCTTTTTGAAACGCTTGCTCAAGCTTTGCCTGTTGCTCAACATCAATCCTGCCCAAAAGTGTGGAAGAGAATGGTTCTCCCTTACTCACACAAGACGGCAAGCCGTACAGAAATATAGCAACACTCACCATGATACTTATAACGAGAACGAACATTGCACCCTCTCCTATGCTCCCCTGCTTATGCTTTTATGCGCAACATAACGAATTGCTTCTCCCCCAATCAAAATAGAAGCCAAGCTACCCAAAATAAGCAACCGTCCCCCCATTGTGGCCGTTAGTGGGTCGAAATGATTGGGATTATTCACATACAACGCAATGACAAAAACAAACGGCATGACACTTAGTAAATTTACTTGTGCAACGATCTGAGCCATAGCTGCTTTTTGTCTACGGAGTGACTGTCTGCGCCGCAATATCGAAGAAGCAGCCAAATCGAGCGTTTTGGCCATATCTCCACCCATCTCACGTTGAATGTGAACAATGGTCGCTAAATATTTGACATCTGCTGATCCTGTACGTTCAAAGAATCGATTCATTACGTGCTCCAACGGGACTTGTGCCCGCAATAGCTCTACAATGCGCTTGTACTCCTCTAATACAATTTCTGATAAAAATGGACTAGCCGCTACCTGTTCAAACGCATGTAAATACGATGGAGAGGTACGTAAAGAACTGGCCATGAGACGAATCGCTTTTACATTGCCTGCTTCGAAATCGTCCTTTCGACGAGCCCCCCATACACTCACCAACCGTTCGGTAAACATAATCCCTGCCAGCAAAGCAGGCAATGCCATCCACCAAGACTGCAAGATCTGACTACTCACACCAAAGGACGCGATCCCCAATAAAAAAGAGAGGGTGACATACTGGTTTACCCCCCACCCTGAGCGCGATTTCGCCAACCTCTCCTCAAACTGCTTCCAAATCGTTTTTCTGTCCTGTTGCAGCACTTCTACGATTTCGTGCTTCCCCGTTGGTTCCCGCATGTAAAATTTGTTGGGCATGATCAATAACAGGATGGCCATTCCCATCCCTATCGCAACAGGTAAGCTAATATCCATGCCTTCTCCTCCTATAGCGGTATTGGTGTGGTGAAAAAGACTTGCTCAATCTCCTCTCGCGACAGCCCTTTCTCTAGCCATCGCTTAATCAATCGCTCTGGGCGATAGCCTGTCCATTTGAAGTGACCCTTTACTCTCCCATTCTCCACCCCAGTTGCTTCGTACACGTAAATATCTTGTAAATACACCCGATCAGGGAGAACCTGTTTAATGTTGCAAGCCCGTTTTATCCATTCTTCATGCGATTGCCCCGTCCCCACTACCTCCGTTATTGCAACCACCTTGCGACTGCCATCTTCTTCAAAACGTTTTACTTGAACAATCAGATCTAGTGCTGAACCGATCATTAAATTGCGCTCCTCAGCACTATACCCTTCATCTGCTTTTCCAAATAAAATGGGCAATGTTGAATCGACCAAAGCTCGCGGTGAGTTTGCATGCGCTGTGCTCCAGCTACCAGGGTGATCTGTATTCATCGCCCAAAGCATATCTACGATTTCACCACCTCGTGTCTCACCGACCATAATGACATCCGGCCTTTTTCTTAAGGACAAACGAACACAATCCTTGATCGAAAACCCACCCTTGCCCTCATAATTCGCAGGTTTCGCTAAAAATCTGCGCACAAAAGGATGCTGAAGCTTCATCTCCAAAACGTCCTCGATCGTAATAATACTTAAATGATCAGGGACATATTGGGAGATAAGGTTGAGCATGTGTGTCTTGCCTGAGCCTGTTCCTCCACTGACAATGCCAGATGCACGAGATAAACGGACGGCTCTGTTTAAAAAGAGAAGCATCGGCTCGCAAATGGAACCATACCTCAAGTAGTCGAACTCGCTGAGTAACTCACGGTGTTTTCTGATCGTGAGCATATGACCATCGGGAGAAATAGAGCGATGTGTAGCAGCAACCCGGGAACCGTCTGGAAGCTGTGTATGTAGCTCTGCTTTTGTTTCATTAAACTCACGCCCCATTGTCGCTGCAATTTGTTCCAATAAGCGCAGCAGCTCCTCCTCATCGCGAAAAACAGCAATGTCCGGCGATTCAAGGCGACCAGTACTTTTTCTTTCAATGACGAGATAGTTATAGCGGTGAAAAAGAATCTCCGTGATGTCGTTATCCTCTAATAAAGCGTCTAATGGCCCCCAACCGGTCAAAGAATGCAGTAATCGTTTTACTTCTGCTTCTCTTTGTACGGAAGTCAGGGTGGTTTGCGACTCCAACAGCATTCGAATATCTGCCGTCAGCTCATCTAAAAAGAGTGGGGACTGCTTTTCTTCCCATAATCGTTTTCCGTATTTCTCGACAATCTGGGTGCGTATCGATGTTTCTCTATCTGTCCCGACCCATTTTTCATTCGTCCGCTCGTGATCGGGGGCTTGCATTTTTTCGTGAAGCGTCGAAGGAACTCCCGCCATTCCCCTGCCGGTTGATCGTAATTCTTGCGCAGGTCGGACTTGATTAGAGATGCCTAGTAAGTGTTTTTTATCGAACATGACACCCTCCCTTATCCCCATAACCACTTGAAGAGAGATGTTTTCTCTTTTTGTTTCTCTTTTCCAGCAGCCTTCATTTGCTCCCCATCTACGGGGAACAGTGCTTTTCCTAATGTTTCAATGGCTTCCTTGGCCGGAATTCTCCCTGTCTGGAGCATAACTGGCGTTCCGGTGTTAATCGATTTTTTTACTTCCACATCGTCAGGTATTGAGAAGATTTTTTTGCTAGGGTGAAGTTGGAAATAGGCACGAATTTCATCCAAGGTAAACATTTCTTTCCGCTGCAAACGATTCATACAAATTTGAATGCGTTCTTCAGGGTACTCTGCTTCTCTCAACAGTTTCAGCAATCGTTGAATATTTTCAATGGAATCTACCACCGGATTTCCCACCATCACGACATGTTCTGCAAAAAACAGCGCTTGAATCGTTGCATCTGTTGTATCAGGAGCCGTATCGATTAGGATGACGTCGTAGTTGCTTTGTTTTAACGTTTCGAGAATCAGATATAAATGATAGTCACGGATTTCAAAGCTTTGCCGAATATCACGGGGGGAAGTAAGTACATGCAATCCCGTATCAGGATGAGCAACCACATATTTCTCGATTTGTTGTGGAGATAACGGCAAGGCTTGTGCGTATTCCTGCCATTCCTCACTGCTAATGGAATACGGCTCTTTTCCTTGACTCTGAATAAGGGCATGCAACTGAGCATCAAGATCCTTTACCCACGTAAAAAGATTAGGGGTACGAGGGAGATTCAAGGTAGTCGCAAATGTTCCGAGATCAAGATTGAAGTCAACAGCGATTACCCGCAATGGGAGACCTTCGTTTTTTTGCATGGAAAAGAAAATTGCTAACTCTCGAGAAATAAATGTTTTTCCTACGCCACCCTTTGGACCGTAAACAGTAATAAGCTGTTTGGGACGAGCCATTTCAGGAACTTGACTTTCTGTGATCGGCTCGGGGAATGACGGCGGTTGGCTCGGATAGCTCTTGGTTTGTTCCTGGATGATATACTGCTGTTGTTGTGGCGCAGCTTCTGCTACCATGCCTGGAGGTTGTATCATCATGGCTAACGCTTCAATTTGCCCTGATTCAATGGGCTTGGCAATAACCCATAAGCCTAAGTTCCGGAAAAAGGGCTCCCACATCAGTTCATTGCTTGAGCAAGCAGCAATAAATGAAAGATGAGGAAAGGCTAGCCGAAACTGCTGACACAACACCCCTCTTTCCGTTCCCTTAATACCACCCAGCAACACAAAATGAGGTTGGTTTGCCTGTAGTTTTGCCCATGCCTCTTCCACTCCGAATGCTTCCCCGCACACTTCTATCCATCTGCTGTTTATAAGTTGAGCCGTTAACAAGCGAACTGAATCTCGATCATCATCTACTATGAGCAAACGCCTTTTCACTCGTGCTCCTCCTTTTGAATTC
>NZ_CP030117.1:27500-150000 GCF_001039275.2 Brevibacillus brevis | reverse complement strand
CAAATGGTATAATTTAACTTGAGACAAGACTGGCGGTGGAAGACCACGGCACAGCTTCCTGTAAAGGGGGTGATGCTGATGGTCTCGCTCGGCACGCTTTACCTTATCCTAAAAGTACTGGCAACCTTGCTAAGCCTCTGGTTTAGCAGCAGGAAGCTCTACCGATGGATAAGAAAGTGGCGTAACAAGCGAAAACCCACCGCCTAAGGTTGACCGCCTGACGGTGGGTTCGCTGTTTTTGTAATCATGCGCGCCGTGGGTGTGCCACAGCTACTTGTCTCAGGAGCCTTGCCGCTGCAACGGTATTGGCTCCTTTATTTATATGTCGGATTATCCATATCTCTACCAGTAGTTTAACACCCTTTTTCCATTCCATACAACATTAACAGCGATTTACAAGTAGAAAGGATTTGAATTGGATGACCTCGATCCGTCTAGCTACTCCTCAAGACATTCCTGCTGTCTGTACGATTGATGCCATGGTGCTCAGTTCAACCAGTCGTTCATCTGAACTTAAAGAAGCCATCGAGCACGGTCATTGCTACTTGGCGTTAATCGACATGAATATCGTCGGTTTTGCCATCATCAATCAATCGTTTTTTAAGAACAGCTTTATTCATCTACTCATTGTTCACCCTCACTATCAGAACCGAGGGGTTGGCGAGGAGATGATGCGCTTTCTGGAAACGATCTCCCCTACGGAGAAGTTGTTTACTTCTACTAACCTTTCCAACGAAAGAATGCAACGCCTCTGTCAGAAGCTCGGATACGCTCACTGCGGAACCCTGACTCACCTAGATGCTGATGATCCTGAAATGTTTTTCTGCAAGTACGTTCGCCATCCACTATGATTGATTCCGCTCATAGATCAAACGAAGTCCTTTTAGCGTTAGATTCTGATCCACGACATGGATACAAGAGGTCTCATTGGCAAAAAGTGCTGCCAGCCCTCCCGTAGCAACTACGGTAGGTCGCGTACCGTATTCGTCCATGATTCTACGTACAATGCCTTCGACCTGACCGACGAACCCGTAGAAAATGCCGGACTGCATCGCCGCTATCGTATTACGACCAACTACACTTGCAGGCTTGGCGATTTCGATTCGCGGCAGCTTGGCAGCACGAGTGAAGAGTGCCTCAGTCGATATCCCAATGCCGGGAGCAATCGCCCCGCCCCAATACTGCGCTCGCTCGTCCACATAGCAAAAGGTCGTCGCTGTACCAAAATCGACAACAATGAGTGGCGCTCCATAATGATGAATCGCAGCAACAGCGTTCACGATTCGATCGGAACCTACCTCTCGCGGATACTCATACTTGATGTTCAGTCCCGTCTTGATACCCGGTCCAATAATCAGCGCTTTTTGTTGCATGTATTTCCCGCACATACGTTCAATCGTGAGGTTTAGAGGCGGCACGACAGACGAGATAATGACGCCTCTCACCTGTTCAAAGCCAAGCCCCACGCTACTAAACAAGCTTTTGACGAGCATGCCGTACTCGTCTTCCGTTTTGTTACGATCTGTGGACACTCTCCAATGGTGTTGGAGCTCGTCGCCTTCATACAAGCCCAACACAATATTGGAGTTGCCTATATCGATCACCAATAACATCGTGGTCGCTCCTTACCGCTTGCGTGTATTCAGATCGAGGCTGATATCAAACGCTTTGACAGAATGAGTCAGCGCCCCTACCGAAATGATATCTACACCCGTTTTTGCAATGTCACCAATCGTCTCCAAACTCACACCACCAGATGCCTCTACAACGGCCCGTCCATTGATATACTCCACGGCTTCCACCATTTGATCGAGGGACATATTGTCGAGCATGATCGTATCTGCACCTGCTGCCAATGCTTCCTGAACCTGTTCGAACGATTCGGCTTCTACCTCGACTGTCATCGTATGAGGAATAACCGCGCGTGCCGCTGCAACAGCCTGTGCGATACCACCCGCTCCTTTGATATGATTGTCTTTGATCATCACGGCATCATACAAGGCAAAACGGTGATTGTAGCCTCCCCCGACACGAACCGCGTATTTTTCCAAAGCCCTAAGGCCTGGCGTGGTCTTTCTCGTATCCACAACCCGGGCTTTTGTCCCTGCGACGGCTGTGGCGTATTCACTCGTTTTCGTAGCAATCCCAGACAAACGTTGCATTAAATTAAGGGCAAGCCGCTCCCCGCTCAAAATTGAACGAACCGAACCGCTGACTTCGGCGATTTGCTGACCAACCTCCACCCTTGCTCCTTCTTCTACTTTTGCCTCAAAAACGAGGGTCGAATCAACCGTGGCAAATACTTGCTCCGCAATCGGCAAGCCAGCCACGATTCCCGCTTCCTTGGCATATAAAATGCCGACACCCTGCTCCGATTCAGGAATCGTGCTCATTGTCGTCACATCACCAAATCCCACGTCTTCCTGTAGCCATTCCTCTATTTTTCGCTGAAGCTCCCGTTTATTCCACATCATGCTTCTCACACTCCTCTTGGACACCATCTTCTACAGACTGGATCAAATGCTTGCGCCACACCAAGTCGTCTTTATTCGGAAAATCAGTACGATAATGCCCACCTCTGCTTTCTTCCCGTAAAAGTGCCGCTCTCGTTGTCAAGACGGCAGCATTCAGCAGATTGAAGAATTCAAACGTTTCCAGGCTCTCAGGCTCATACTGGTAGTATTGCTCCATTCGTGCAAGCTCTGCTAATGCTTTGGTTAATCCTTTTTCGTCGCGCTTCACACTAACATGCCGCAGCATGAGCTTTTGCATTTTCAATCGTTGTTCACGTGTATTGAACGCTTGGGGAAGTTTTTGCTTGGAAACAACCTGGAAAGGATGGATGCTCGGCATATCAGCCAGTTGCTTGATCCGCTCCGCGATCCGGTGACCGAATACAACCGCTTCCGATAACGAGTTGCTGGCCAGTCGATTCGCTCCATGTACCCCTGTGCAGGATGCTTCCCCACATGCAAAAAGCCGCTTCGTCGAAGTCTCCCCGTTTAAATCAGTCTGGACCCCACCCATAATATAATGGCAAGCAGGAGCTACTGGAATCCAATCTGTCACCATATTGAGACCGTATTGTAAGCAAAAATTATAAATCGTCGGAAAACGCCGCTTAATAAGCTCCTCTGATTCGTGGGTAATGTCGAGATACACGAACGTAGACTTCGTTTGTTCCATCTCAGAGACAATCGCCCGTGCCACAATATCACGCGGCGCCAGCTCTTTTTGTGGATGGTACTTGTCCATGAAGCGATCACCATTGCTGTTACGTAAAATGGCACCCTCTCCACGAACGGCTTCCGAGATCAAAAAGCGCGGGGCTCCCGGATAGTAAAGCGCAGTCGGATGAAACTGGATAAATTCCACATCTTTAATGCGGGCTCCCGCCCGATACGCGATGCCGATCCCATCTGCCGTAGCGATTTGTGGATTCGTCGTGTAACGGTAAAGCTGACCTGCTCCGCCTGTAGCCAGTACCGTTGCTGTCGCTTCCAGGAAAAACAGTTCGCCATCCGGCTTCCGGACGAGGACACCCACGCATTCGCCATCCTGCTTGATGACATCTACTGCAAAATGATATTCCAAAACCTGAATGTTTGGCTGCTCCATCACACGCTTGGACAAAGCGCGGACGATCTCTGCCCCAGTGGCATCTCCATTCGCATGCAAAATACGTCGTTTGCTATGCGCGCCTTCCTGTGTCAGCTCGTACTGCCCTTGTTCATCACGGTCAAATTCCGTTCCATATGCAATCAGTTCATGCAAGCGATCAGGGCCTTCGTGCACCAGGATTTCCACAGCGTTATACGAGCAAAGACCTGCTCCAGCGATTAACGTATCCTGTCGATGAAGGGCAGGAGAATCAGATTGGGCTGTTACAGCAGCGATTCCTCCCTGAGCCCAGCGTGTGTTACTATCATCGAGCCCCTTCTTGCTGATCAACACCACATCCGCATACTCACTCGTTTGCAACGCCGTATACAACCCAGCAATTCCTGCTCCAATAACAGCTACATCTGCCCTCATCCGAGGTAAGGTGTGCAAATCAAAGTCCACAATATAACGGGGAATCATGACTGTGTCCCTTCTCTCTTGTAACTGATGATTTTCCACCCATTATAGCAAATACACGCTTGAAGGAGATGCAAAAAAAGAGCGCCCGCAAAAGCGAGCACTCCCCTCTATCCGATTAATTCGAATGCGTTACACATTCCTTACACGTGCCATATACCTCGAACTTGTGCCCCGTCACCTGAAACTCTTCCGGTACAGCGGAAATGATATTCATCGGACATCCCGGCAAAGAAGAAGTCTTTCCACATTCCGTACAAATTACATGGTGATGATGGTGTCCATCTGTCGAACAGGCCAAACGGAATCTGCCTTCTCCGTCCAGCTCCGTCTCTTCCAGAATCCCCAGCTCAACAAAAGTGGAAATGTTGCGATAGACGGTATCGAAGCTGAGTGTTGGATACTGCTCCTTGATTCTCTCCATAATATCTTTGGCAGACAGGTATCGCTTCTCGGCCGCGCAGATTCGAATCATCTCCTCCCGCTTGCCGGTATACTTGAAACCATGTTCTTTCAATATTTGCAGCGCTTCTTCTACTTTCATCGACAAACACTCCTTCCTTTTGTCATATCCGGATAACTCTTACCGGAAAGCGACCCGCAGCTTCTTTACACCTAATACTGCCAGCATAACCAATACTGCCATCAGTACAATTGTACCACCAGATGCCCAATCAAGGAGATAGGCAAAATACAAACCGCTCAACACGGAAAACTCCGCGAACAAAATCGACAAGAAAATTGTTTGACGAAAGCTTTTCGCGATTTGCAAACTGGCAGCCACCGGGAGCGTGATCAGCGCCGAGATTAACAGGACACCGACAATACGCATGGAGGCCGCAATCGTCAGAGCGACGAGCACCATGAACCATAAGTTGATCGAGCGCCTTGCCACGCCGGAGACGCGAGCAAATTCTTCATCGAAGGAGACCGCAAAAAGCTCCTTGTAAATCAACAAGACCGTCCCCAAAACGACAACTGCCACACCAATCAGCGCATACAGGTCTTCGATGGACACCGTCACGATTTTTCCGAACAAGTACGAATACAAATCTGCATTAAAACCGTCTGCAATACTGATCAATACCGTAAACAGCCCAAGCCCTGCGGACAAAATAATCGGAATCGCCAAATCCTGATACGCTTTGTACACCTTCCGCAGCCGCTCGATGAACAACGAACCGATCACCGCAAATAACATCCCGAAAAACAGCGGATTGACTGCGGAGAAGAAGGCGACCTTTTTGGAAATGAGCATCCCGGCAGCTACGCCGGACAGCGTGACGTGTGACAAGCCATCTGCCATCATCGACAAGCGACGAACAATGAGAAACGTGCCCAAAATAGGGCAGATCAGGCCAATTAAAATCCCTGAAAACAGGGTATAACGCAAAAAGTCATACTGCCACCAATCAGCAAGCATGTGCATATTCCTTCTTTCTTACCTATTTACAAAGCTTAATGATGATGAGACAGCAGTCTGACCGAATCACCGTACATACTTTGCAAGATTTTTTCTTGGTTATGCTCAAAATCGTGCGCTGTTCCGTGGAAGTGAATTTTCTTCTGCACACAAGCCACCTTGGTCACCCATTGCGACATGACTCCCACATCGTGACTGACGATCATCATCGTCAATCCGTTCTCTTCCTTTAGTGAACGAAGCAAGCTGTAGAATTGATCGATCGATTCCTGATCGACCCCGACTGTTGGCTCATCGAGGATCAACAGCTCCGGTTCAGCTACGAGAGCTCGCGCTATAAATACGCGCTGCAATTGCCCACCAGACAAGTTGCCGATGCGTTGATCCAGCTTTTCCAACAAGCCGACACGCTCCACCGCAGCCCGTACACTCTCATGATGCTGTTTCGTCAGTCTGCGAAAAAGGCCCACTTTGCCGACCAATCCAGATGACACGACTTCTCGCACCGTCGCCGGAAATCCACCCGCTCCATGCGCGACCTGTTGAGCGACGTATCCAATGCGATTCCATTCACGAAACTTGGATAGTGGTTGCCCGAACAGCTCCACTGTCCCTTTGTTTGGCGTCAACAGACCCAAAATGAGCTTCATCAGCGTAGATTTCCCTGATCCGTTCGGCCCGACGATACCCACAAAGTCTCCGCGTTCCAGTGTGAATTCAACCTCATCGAGAACCTGTTTGTCTTCATATTGAAAGGAGACGCCTGTGAGCTTAATGACAGGCACCTCTTGTTTATTTGGTTCCATGAAATATCCATCCCTTAAATCGGATTTGTTCTTATTTGATTCCCTTCATCGTACTACGATTTTGCCCGAACCACAAGCATCCTACTATTGAAAAAATGCCGCCTGGTAAGCGACATCTTTTCGAGGGAAAACTTATTGGAGTGCAGTCTTTAATGTATTCATATTGTCGCGCATGATGGACAAGTAATCACGACCCGCCTTTACATCGTCTTCCGTCAAACCTTCCAGCGGATTGAGCGTAGCCGTCTTCACGCCAGCTTCCTTCGCAATCACTTCCGCTACCTTCGGAGAAACCAGCGTCTCGAACAGCACATACGAAATGTTATGTTCTTTTATATGCTCCACCAAGTTCTTCAACTCAGCCGTGGATGGCTCTTCAGAAGGGTTGACCCCAGAGATCGATACTTGCTCCAGCCCGTAGCGTTTTGCCATATAACTGAATGCGCTATGAGAAACCATGAATTCTTTCTTCGGCGCTTGCGTAACCATGTCTTTGAACTCTTTATCAAGCTGCTCCAGGTCTGTTGCTAATAGTGTGTAGTTCTTTTCGTAATCGACAGCGTGTGCTTGATCCTTTTGCACGAGCGTATTTTTAACCTTCTCTGCCTGCGCCTTCAATTGCATCGGATCGAGCCATACATGAGGGTCCATATCTCCGTGGTCATGCCCTGCCTCTTCCGCGTGCTCTTCTCCTTCATGCTCATGCTCAGTTGCACTGATCAGCTCGAGACCTTCCGTCGCATTGACGATCGTTGTCTTGTTTTTGTCGAGGTTGGTTACAGCCTTCTCTACCCACAGCTCCAAACCACTGCCGTTATAGGCGAAGATATCTGCTCCGGACAGAGCGACCATGTCTTTTGCGGTTGGCTCGAAGTCGTGAGGCTCTACGCCAGCGGGAACCAGATTCGTTACCTCCACGTGCTCACCGCCGATTCGCTTCGCTACATATTCCAATGGATAAATTGTCGTGTATACTTTTGGCTTCCCGGACGCGTCACTGCCAGTTTGCGGAGTACCAGTCGTTTCGTTCGCTGCCCCACATCCCACCAGCCCCACTGCCGTAATGAAACTGAGGGCTGCCAACATAGCTCTTTTCATCTCTATTTCCTCCTACTCCAATTCAAAATGATTCCGATTTACGTTCTCGTCGTTTTTCATTATACGGAGAGGAGCCTAAAAAGTAAATAGGATTTATTCCGATTTAAATGTTATAAGTGCACATCTTCTCTCCCAGCTTCACAATTTCTCCATCTCATTATGATAAAATAACTGGCAGGAGGTATGTCCAAGATGAAACGTAAATCATGGTTAGCCATTACTTTTATCACCGCAGCTCTGCTTACTGGCTGTGGCTCTACTGACCAAGCTGAACAGAATCATAGCGATCACACGCAGCACGCCCCCAATGGTGATTTGCAGGAATTGACTGCTTCCGCTGATCAGCTACCGAAATTTTTAGACAACCAAGACCCTGTCATTATTGGCTCCTACAAAGTTGCTGCGGCCAACCGTGAGCTGCTCAAATCCATTCCATGCTATTGTGGTTGTGGTGAAAGTGCTGGACACGGGCATAATGGCAACTGCTTCATCAAAGAAGAAAAGTCTGATGGCTCCATCGTCTGGGATGACCACGGCACTCGCTGCGGCGTATGCATGGAAATCGCCGTTATTTCCGGCAAGATGAAAGAAGAAGGCAAATCTACAAAAGAAATTCGTAACTACATAGACCAAACCTATGGGCAAGGCTACGGAAAACCAACTCCTACCCCGATGCCTTCCTAAGCACATATAACAAGACTTCCCGACGAGGAGGTCTTTCTTTTTTCCCTTTTATGGGATAGAATGATGCATAGATATTCGAGGTATCGAAATCCGAGGTATAAGGAGGTAGCTATGGCAGTTAACAAAGAGTTGATGAAAGGCAGTACGGTCATTCTCATTCTTACCTTGCTGGAACAAAAGGCGATGTACGGCTATGAGATGATCAAAACGATGGAAACTAGCTCGAACGGTGTGCTGTCTCTCAAGGAAGGCACCCTCTATCCGATTCTTCATACCCTTGAATCTGAAGGAAAGGTCGAGGCATTTTGGAGTGAGGGGGAAGGAGAGCGAAAACGCAAATATTATCAAATCACCCGCGAAGGCAAAAAGCATCTGAAAGAGAAAAAACAGGAGTGGGAATCTTTTCGTACCGCTGTTGACTCCGTATTGGGAGGACAGCCTATATGAGCGAAAACAAGCGAATTGCGCATTACATAAAAGAGGTTTGCGGTCAGATTAAGAATAAAGAGGTTCATCCAGCCATTACGCTAGAGTTGGAGAATCATTTCGCCGAAAAGATCGAGGATTATCGTGAGGCTGGATATCGGGAAGATGAAGCGACTCGGATTGCCATTGCGGAGATGGGTGATCCTGTCGATGTAGGGCGTCACCTCCATCAGGCGCATAAACCGCGGATGGAGTGGGGAATTGTTTCGATTGTAGGAACCTTGATCGCCATCGGGCTTGTTACACTATATTCGCTTCATATCGCGCAAGATAGTAAAAATTTGATCGAGAGACAACTGTTCGGCATCGTGATCGGAACAGTCGTCCTCGTGGCTATTCTCTTTTGGGATTACAGTAAATTGAAGCTTTTTAGTGAGGCGTTGTATTTCAACACGTTGATTATACTCCTCTATACACTTCTAGAAGGAAAGCCTATGAATGGTATCCAGTATCTCGATATTGGAAGCTTTCCCATCGATTTTATTGGGATCAGCCCCTTCTTATTCACCGTCGCCCTCGCAGGAATTTTCAGCAAGTGGAAGGAGAACAATCGCTATTCGATCGTCAAAGCGTTTGCGTACTTCCTGCCCCCCTGCCTGCTTCTCGCGTTTGGCGAGTACGAATTTGCCGTTCTCTTGTACGTCGGCGGCTTTATCGCGCTCGTGATCGCTGCCAAGCCTACTAAGCCTGTTGTTCTGGGCTTCCTCGCTATGGTTATTGCGTGTGTCGGTGGAATGGTTTACCTCTTCGCTAAACCTTATCAGTTAGATCGTCTGATTTACTACCTGAATCCTTATCTTGACCCGGATGGAAATGGATATATCATCATTCAATCCTTGAAAGCCGTCGAGTCAGCGAGCTTATGGGGCCAAGGCTTCGGGGCCTCTCTAGATACATTGCCCGCCCTTGAATCTGACTTTATTTTTGCTTACATGGTATATATTTTTGGACCAATTGTAGGGATGGCCTTTTTCATTCTGGGCGTTGTGCTTATGCTTCGTTTCCTCCATGCCATCAAACGGGTAAAAGATGTTTATGGCTCCTTGCTGTTATCCGGCATGATTGTTCTCTTTTTCACCCCGTTTTTCTGGAGTATTTTCATGACGGTCGGTCTGGTTCCGCCAATATCTGTGAATCTGCCATTCGTCGGGTTTGGCACCGTGCATACCGTACTACAAATGGCCTTGATGGGGCTCGTCCTGAACATTTACCGCCGGAAAGACATCCAGCCATTGACCAAAGCTTCTTAAAAGAAAAAGGGAGTAAAGCCCCTGTGCTCTACTCCTTTTTCCCTTTTATGAGACTGCCCCTTATGCTGGCGCTACCGCAAGCATCCGCTCCAAGGAAGCACGTGCCGCATCAGCAACATCCTTCGGAACAAAAATCTCCGGTTTCATATTCTCCAGCGCCTCGACGCACTTCTTCAGGTTGTTCACCTTCATATTCGGGCAGACGAGGTACTTGGAAGCGAAAATGAACGTTTTGTCCGGGCTGTCCTTTTCCAGCATGTAGCGTGTGCCGTCTTCCGTTCCGATAATAAACTCTTTGTGCGAAGACTCACGGCAGTATTTCAAAATTCCGGTCGTTGAACCAACGTAGTCAGCCAGGGATACCACTTCTGGGCGGCACTCCGGATGAACGACTACCACAGCCTCTGGGTGCTGCTGCTTCAACGTCATGATATCTTCTACAGACAGTTGGTCATGCGTATTGCAGTACCCTTCCCAAATGATCATCTTCTTGTCCGTGAATTGGGATACATAGTGGCCGAGGTTTTTGTCCGGCACCCAAATGATCTCATCACTGTCGATCGACTCGATCACGCGCTTCGCGTTGGACGACGTACAGCAGATGTAGGTTTCTGCTTTCACATCCGCAGAGGTATTGATGTAAGCCACTACCTTTGCATTTGGATGCTGTGCCTTGAGCTTGCGGAGTCCGTCTACGTTCACCATGTCCGCCATTGGACAGCCAGCCCGTTCATCGGGAATAATGACGGTCTTCTGGGGATTGAGAATTTTTGCACTTTCTCCCATAAAGTGAACCCCACAGAACAAAATCACATCGGCATCCGTTTCTTTCGCTTTCTGCGCCAATCCAAAGGAATCTCCAATGAAGTCAGCGACCTCCTGAATCTCGGGACGTTGGTAAAAGTGAGCAAGAATGATGGCATTACGCTCTTTCTTCAACTGCAGTAGTCGTTCACGTAACTCAGCGTTGCGCTGGGCTTTTTTTTCTAACGCTAAAGCGTCCATGGAAAAAATCCCCCTACGGTGGTGTCATAATTTACGGTCATTGTAAGCGTATAACCTCACCTTGTCAACGTGGTACATTTTAAACGAAAAAAGCAGAAACCGGCCTGTACAGACACAGCTTCTGCTTTTCATACTCTTACTCGCCTTTTTCTCCGAGAACACGCTCCCGAATAAAGCGGGCAACGCCTTCCTCATTGTGGTGTGGGGCGATATATTTGGCCACCTGCTTGATCTCGTCAGAAGCGTTTTCCATCGCGACGGAATACCCTGCGCCCGTTAATGCCTCACGATCGTTTTCTGCATCGCCAAATGCCATTACTTTCTCTGGGGAGATTCCCCATTTCTCACAGAAGTATTGAAGCCCTTCCCATTTGGAAACCCCTTGAGGAATCACCTCGACATTCTGCTTTCCGGATGAAGTGATGGTCACTTGCTCGCTCCATGCCTTCAGCTGCTCTTTCACCCACTCCAGACGATCCGGTTCATTATGCCAGATGAAGAATTTGACGATTTCTACTTCCCCGGACTCCACTTTTTCCAGCATCTCTGCCAATGGCTCTACACGAGCGAGCCTGTAGTAAGGAAAATTCAAGATCGAGAATCCTTCCACAGATGCGTCCTCACTCATCGTCGCTTCCAAACGCTCACGGTCTTCTTTGATCATCCAGCGATTGCTGTTGGTATCATGAAGCTCATAATAAATTGTTTCTTGCCTTAGTGCATGGATCGCACCGATTACCATCTCAGTAGGAAGGAGCCATCGACGGACCAGCGTGCCATCCCCTTCAAAAACAGCGCCCCCATTGCTACAGACATACCCGTCAAAAGGAAAGGAATCAATCGGCATTTGAGCGGAGCCATACATCCTGCCCGTAGACAAAACGAGTTTGCAGCCTTGCTGTTGCAATTGGCGAAGTGCTTCTTTCGTTCCTTCTGTCAGCTTTGAATCCTGAGTCAGTAAGGTTCCATCCATGTCAAATGCAGCCATGCCTGGTGTAAGCAACATATCCAATCCCTCTCATTCGCTTTGATTTGCTATTGAGTCAACGTAGTGGAGGAGAAGAAAAAGCACAGTTCTCTTCGACTCTGACACGCCAGCATGAGGATTCACTGGCCGTCTCCACTTTAAAAAGCGGACCGTCGAGCCAAAGCCACCCTACGGGCGGAAGTTTCTCAAGGAAGAAGTGTTCGACTAGCGTGGTCCCCTTTTTAAAGTTCCGACTGGGTTGGCGTTGTCAAGGGCTACGAGCCCTGTGCTTTTTCTTCTCACTAGCTTTATTGGTTCATCGAAACCTTTAAAACTTAGGAGCTAAACACCCATAATATTTATAGCAAAAAAGGGCACCTGAGGCGCCCCTTATTGTTTCGGTTCTTCGTTTGTATCTTCTTGCTTTGGTTCTTCTTTTACTTCTACTTCTTCCAGCTTCGGTTGAATATTCACGACCACATCTTTATTTGCATCTGGATCGTTATCCATTTTACCTGTTTCGATCAATTGCTTGATCTGGTCAGCATCGAGAGTCTCTACACGGAGCAGCGTGTTTGCAATCAGATCGAGCTGATCACGGTGCTTCGTCAGCAATTCTGTACACTTTGCGTAGCACTCGTTGATAATATTTTGCATTTCGAGATCGATCTCGTAGGCAATCTTATCAGAGTAGTTACGCTCATTGCCATAGTCGCGGCCCAGGAATACCTGACCTTGACTCTTACCGAATTGCATCGGTCCGAGCTTGCTCATTCCGTATTCGGTAATCATGCTGCGAGCGATAGCAGTCGCGCGTTGGAAGTCATTATGCGCCCCGGTACTAATATCCCCGAGCACCAATTCTTCCGCAACACGTCCACCCAACAGGCCGACGATTTTGTCGAGCAGGTCTGTCTTGGTAGCAAAGAAACGGTCTTCCTTCGGCAGCATCACTGTGTATCCGCCAGCTTGGCCGCGCGGAATGATTGTTACCTTATGTACCATTTCTGCATTTCTCAGGTGATATCCGATGATCGTATGACCAGCTTCATGGAAGGCAACCAGACGGCGTTCGTCTTCGCTCACTACGCGAGACTTCTTCGCTGGACCTGCAATCACGCGGTCAATCGCTTCATCTACTTCCGTCATCGTGATTTGCTTTTTGTTTCTGCGGGCAGTCAAGAGAGCCGCTTCATTTAGCAAGTTCTCCAAATCTGCACCCGTGAAGCCCGATGTACCACGAGCAATCACTTCCAGCTTCACGTCTTCGCCAATCGGCTTGTTACGGGCATGAACCTTCAATACCGCTTCACGGCCTTTGATATCAGGACGATCCACTGTAATTTGACGGTCAAAACGTCCCGGACGCAAGAGAGCTGGGTCGAGAATGTCAGGTCGGTTGGTCGCAGCGATCATGATGATCCCTTCGTTTCCACCAAAACCGTCCATCTCTACGAGCAACTGGTTGAGAGTTTGCTCGCGTTCGTCGTGGCCGCCGCCGAGTCCAGCTCCGCGTTGACGACCCACGGCGTCAATCTCGTCAATAAAGATAATGCAAGGAGCATTTTTCTTCGCATTTTCAAACAGGTCACGTACGCGGGATGCACCCACCCCAACGAACATTTCCACGAAGTCAGAACCGGAGATACTGAAGAACGGTACACCAGCTTCGCCTGCAACAGCGCGTGCGAGCAAGGTTTTACCTGTACCCGGAGGACCTACGAGCAGTACCCCTTTTGGAATACGAGCACCAACCGCATTGAACTTGCGGTTGTCTTTCAGGAAATCAACGACTTCCTCCAGCTCAGCCTTTTCTTCGTCCGCTCCTGCTACGTCGTCAAAGGTAACGCGTTTCTTTTCTTCGTTGTAAAGCTTCGCGCGGCTTTTACCGAAGTTCATGACTCGGCTTCCGCCACCTTGGGCATTGTTCAGAAGAAAGAAAAACAGGATGAAGATGATGACAAAAGGAATGATAGAGGTCAAGAACGTGAGCCAAATGCTGTTGCCCTCCGCAGGATTGAACGCTACATTCTTCACCTTTTGTGCATCGATTTTCTCTTCGACTAGCTTAACAACATCTGAGTCATACAAAGGAACATTGGTAAAAAATTTGTTGCTTTCCTGTCCCGGAATAGCTTTTGCCAACGTACCCTCGACCCTGTAAGTACCATTCTCTGGTCGAAGCGCCAACTCAGTGACGTTGTCAGCTTTTAGCTGTACCCGGAATTCCTGATATGTAAGTTTCCCAACCTTATCAGTACCGGAGAGGATGAAATTCACGATCCCGACCGTGACAAGAAAAATCAGTAGGTAGAACCCGGTATTACGAAAAAAGCGATTCATTCCTTACCTCCTCTCACGAACAGACACTTTTCACATTTTATCATAGAAAGTACGGTCTCCACAACAAACCTACTTCGTGTAGACCTCAGGCTTCAATACACCGATATAAGGCAGATTACGGTAGTGCTCAGCATAGTCCAAGCCATATCCCACAACGAATTCGTCTGGAACATCGTAACCCTTGTAATCCGGTGAAATATCCACCTTGCGACGCTCTGGTTTATTCAAGAGAGTCACCACTTTTACAGAAGCAGCTTCCCGATGGCGCAACAGCTCTACCAAGCGGCTCAGTGTCAGTCCACTGTCCATGATGTCTTCTACAACCAGTACGTGTCTGTTTTGCACAGATGTATCGAGATCCTTCAAGATTTTCACCATGCCAGAGGACTCTGTTCCACTTCCGTAGCTGGAAACTGCCATGAAGTCCATTTCGCACGGAATGTTCATGTGACGGATCAGATCAGCCATGAAAATGACTGCACCTTTCAGCACGCAGATGACCAACGGATTTTTATCCTTGTATTCTGCAGCCAGCGTCTCACCCAATTCTCGAACTTTTACCGCGATATCCTCTTCTGATAGCAAAATCTTCTCGATGTCTTGATTCATGAAAAAACCTCCCGCCAATCTTCTCCAAACTCTACCCGCACGTGTAGAAAACGCCTGGTCTGTCCATTGACAGGCGCTACGGCGGAACGGCGCACACCTGGTACCAAAATCACCTCATCGCCCGCCGTCAAAAGCGGAAGTTTGTCACGCCAAGCTCGCGGAAATTTGGCATCAATCAATAAATCCTTTAGCTTCTTTCCATCTGCTGAGCCAAACAGGGTGATGCGGTCTCCAGGTTTTCGGTTACGCAAATACAGCGATCCTGGCAACTGATCGGCATCAAAGACCGCTTCATTCGCCGGAAGTCGCTCCCAATCCATGGGACCTTCCAGGTAAGTAATATGTACCGTGGCCTTGCTCTCGTCGATCCAGGTTACACCGGGAACGGCGAGCTCGTAACTATACGTATGTATGCGATCCTGTCGCTTTCTACGACGAAATGTGATTCGCTCGTACACCCGGTCGACTACCAGGTCATTCGGCAAATGCAATTCCGCAGAAGGGCGACTTCCCCCTAGCATGTGCAAAACGGTCTCCACATGTTGCGAAGACCATTCGGTATGTTTTGAGAGATAACTTAATATTAGAGTAATCATTCTCCTTTGTAAAGCAACGTCACAAGTTTGAAACTTGTCATTGTCCATCAAAAATGCTTCTGGCTTTTTCCTAATCGTTACCATTTCCAACTGCTCAATAGCCAGCCTCATTAAAAGCGCTTCGTCCTGCCGGATTGCCTCCGCGGTAGCCAAGATATGCTCCCGATACTTGTCATTCACTTTTTCCAATATGGGCATGACATCCAGGCGCAGCAGATTGCGCGTATACTTGCGCGATTGGTTACTGCTATCCTCACGGGGGAAGAGATGATGTTCCCGACAGTAGCCTTCCAGTTCTTGACGCGTTTTATGCAAGAGCGGACGCACGAGCTCAATCGGGCAATCGGCAAGCATTCTTCGCTTCGGCATCCCTGTCAGACCTTGTAGCCTACTGCCTCGCACAAAACGAAAAAGAATCGTTTCCACCTGATCGTCAGCATGATGGGCCAATGCCAGCTTGGTCGCTCCTTGCGCCAGACCTACCTCTCGATACAGCCGATAGCGAATGTCGCGACTTGCTTCTTGCCCGCCCAGTCCCGTTTTTTCCATATAAGCGGGGACGTCATACTCAAAGAGGTGGAAGGCCACGCCGAGTTCACGACACAGCTCTTCTGCATAGAGTGCGTCCTGTCTTGCTTCTTCCCCACGAAAGCCGTGGTTCAGATGGACAGCATGCAGCTTCCAATGATACTGGTATTGTTTATTGAGAGAAGCCAATATATGCAACAGTGCGGTAGAATCGTTGCCGCCGGAAATTCCGACAACAACAGTCTCACCTGGAAGCAAAAGCCCCTCGGACTCAATCTCGTTGCGCACGCTTGCCAGCATAGCGGGCTCCTTTCCAAATCGTCAGAACCGAAATTCCAAATATAAGTCCAGAAGCAATCGCGCCGGCCACCATCAATGTCTTGGTCGCCAGAGTAATCCCTCCGACATAATCATTATTCACGAAGGCAAGCATGGCTTTGTAAGCCAACGATCCCGGTACCAGTGGAATAATGCCCGCGACGCTAAAATTCGTAGAAGGGACCCGCAGTATAATAGATAAGAGCTGACTGAGCAAAGAGACAGCAGCAGCTGAAACAAACGTCGACAACAAGACCTCTGCACCGTAGATAGGAAGAATGGAGTAGACGAGAAAACCGATCACTCCGGCGAAACCACCCGCTACGATTGTTCGAACCGGCACATTGAACAGCACACACCACGCTACTGAAGAGGCGAAGCTAAGCGCCAATCCTTGTAACAACATCGTACTCACCTCGTAAACGAAAGAATAATGGCTGTGGCTACCGCTACGGAGACAGCAGTTAGCATGGCTTCTACTCCGCGTGAAACACCTGCAACCAAATCACCAGCCATCAAATCCCGAAGCGAGTTAGTGATGGCGATCCCCGGAAACAACGGAAGCATCGCACCAATAATAATGATGCTTAAATGCAACTGCGGAAAGATCGTCACAGTCAACAACGCGAAAAGTCCTCCTAGTAAAGCGGCAGAGAACTCCGTAAAAAACTTCATCCGGACAAACTGTTCTAAATATTCCTGGCTCAGGTTCACAATCAACCCGGCCATCGCAGAAGGAATCAGACTGCCCCAATCTCCCCCTGCAAGCATGGAAAAGGAGCCGCTGGCCGTAGCGGCTGCTAGATGCTGCAACCATTTCGGATAGATCTGCTTTTTCTGATCGATCTCACGCAGCGTCCGATAGGCTTGCTCCAAATTAATTTTCCCACCGACAAACTGTCGGGAAACATCATTCACGAGCGTAATTTTATTGAGGTTGGTCGTACGTTTGGGGGTACGAACCATTCTTGTATGATCGAATCCACTGCAACGAAAGGACAGGATGATGCTCGTAGGCGTAGCTGAGCTGTTGACGTCATCCATCCCCGCTGCCTTCGCAATCAATGCCATTGTCTCTTCCGTCCGGTATGTCTCTCCACCGTTTTTCAAAATAATCGAGCCTGCCAACAAGCAAGTATCCATCACCAAATCTGAGGACACGAACCGTCACATCCTTCACATAAACCATGCGTAATACAAAGTGCCAGCCAACAGGAGTAGCGAGGCGACAAAAAGACCGCTAATACCCGCTCCTGCACTCCCTTTCGTCCGCGGTTTCTTTTGCGGCTTTTGCTGCTTGGCGCTCATGCTATCTCGCAAGACTGCCAACAGCTCCGTTCGCATTTCTTTCGCGGTCGCAAACTTACCGTGAAAAGCCTTCAATAAAGGCTCCCGATAAGGGTACAGGCTGTCACTTTTTCGTATTATATCACAGAGTAATATCGTGTGACGTGGGTCACCAAGGCTGTTTTTCCACGTTTCCGCTCCAACCGTCAGACGCACCATCATCACGGCTGTCGAGAACAGGTCATAACTTACTTCAGCCCGTCTATCACCTGCATGCCAAAAAGCTCGATCATACTCTTCTGTAAACTGCCGAACGGCGTTGCCCAGCTTGGTCACTCCACCGAAATCAATCAAGCGTACCTGCTTGTCCGTTTGGGTAACCATCACATTCTGCGGTTTCAAATCGCCAAAAATATAGCCATGCTGGTGCAAAACATCCAGCCGCGCCAGCAATTGAACCATCATCACTGCCACCCAGTCCGTACCCTCTTGCTTGATATATTCATCCAATTGCAAGCCTTGAAGATACTCCATGGCATAAAATGTACAGGCCTTCCCGTTTACAACGAGATCGTCCACGTCGCACAGGAGCGGTCCCACTTTGGAATCCCGCCCCTGCTGTGTGCTTTTCAACACATTCACTTCCATTAAAATGTCTATGCCTTCCACACCGACCTTAACCGCGCGCTGTACGCCACCTTGGGATACCAGGTACACGGTCCCGTTCGCACCACGCCCCAACTCCCGTAAGACGTGGTACGATTTTTTGTTCCACTTGCCAGTAAAGTGCTTGGGCAGGTCGGGGGTGGCTGCCTTAAAAGACATGGTCACGCAGCATTCCGTTCGAGTCGTCCTCTTCGTCTTGGTCGATATAACGCTCTTGCAGCGAGCGTGGGAGCTTGTCCTGCTCAAACAGGGCAATTGCCTCTACGATGGCAGGTCCTGTAGGAGTAATTCCGCTCATCGCCAAATCACTCGTAATTTGATGGGCCTGCTCGACCTTTTCTGTCCATGGAATGCGGATATCGAGATGCTTTTGTTTCCCCGGAAATGAACCGACCGCCATTCTGCTTTGTCCACTCCGCGAATGCAGACTGATACTGAAATCGTGTATCGCTTGCTGAACAGCCGACAGCTTTGGCTTCATACTTCCTGAGGTGTCCACTAGCATCACGACGTTCAAGCTGCTTTTTTCACCCAGCTCGTCAACCATGCCAGCAACCTGCACTCTTTTATCAGGTGCCAGCTCCTCTATTCCGGAATCGCCCAAAATCTCTTTTAATTCTTTATTGACCACTTGATGAATGGTGCGTGTCATTGCTTTTCGCGTCAGCATTTGTACCGTTTGCGCAAGCTGTTGGGGGTACACGATGTCGCAGAGTCCACCACCCGCTTCCGCAATATCCCTGATTTCCTTTTCCCCTTTTTCACCCAGCTCACTCTTGTCGATTACGCCAATCACATTGACCGTAATTCCTTGCTCCCTTGCCAGTGCCGCCGCAGCAACGGGACTCATCCCCGAGTTGGAGCAGCCGTCTGTCACTACCAATATTTGACGAAGTGTCGCTTCTTTCACAATAATCTCCCCATTCGATCTGTTTTGTCAGTCCCAGCTCCGTGTAGCGAACGTTCATCCACTTCACTTCGCAGGATATTTTTAGCAACAGTATCGACGGGTAATAGAGAAAACATACCCCTAACTTACAATCCGTGGACGCTCGAGCTTCTCCATTCCATGCACTGCGATGGCAGCCCACTGCGGTACAAATCGGTCAATTCGCGCTACCAACACGGTCATGTCATCAACAATTTGTCCAGAATGCTGGCGAATGACTTTTTCCAACAGTAAATCAGCGACCTCTTGTGGATCATTCGTCTCCAGTTCGCTGATGATTCGCTTCATCCACGCTTGCCTATTCTCAATATGGCGAGGCGCCTCATAGATGCCATCGGACATCATCACGAGTAAATCACCTGGCTTGAGCATACGAGATACGACATCCACCTCGATTTCTTCCAAAATTCCCACTGGCAGATTGTTGGCGGTGATTGTGATGACATCTTTATTTCTTTTGACAAAGCTCGGGGTAGAGCCAATTTTTACAAAACGCGTATGAGCTGTTTGCAAATCGATCAGAGCCAAGTCAACCGTCGCGAACATTTCCTCTTTGGAGCGCAGGGCGAGCACGGAATTAACGGTTTTGATCGAAATTTTTTCGTCCATACCAGATCGCAGAAGCTGCTGGAGCATATCGAGGGCGGATTGACTCTCTATGGATGCCCGCTCGCCATTTCCCATTCCATCGCTGATCGCCAGCGCCATTTTTCCATTACCCAAATCCATCGTGCGGAAGCTGTCACCGGATAATAGCTTGCCGTCTTTGGCCGCACCTGCGACCCCGATATCGATCTCATACGTTTTGGCGGAAGCAAGGCACATCGTGCATGAACCGTCTTTTTGCGCTTCACAATGCCGCTCGCGAACCACAATGTTTTCCCCCAAAATCTCCGTGAGCATGGGAGCCACGATCTTCGCGCATTCATCGCGACCATAGCAAGTCGGCTGACTGATTTCGATATCGACCTTCCCTTCTTCCAAGCTGTGTATTTCTACGCGGCGTACCGACAGCCCCAAGCCCTCCAATGCTTGTGAGACCTGCTTTTCCTGAAAGCTCAGTTCCATTCCCTCCCGCTGTATTTCCCGGGCAAAATCACTCATGACTCGCGAGACTCCCGATAGCTGGTCAGCTACGAGCATCCGGCTTTCTTTTACCTGCTTTTTCAGTTGGTCAAACGACTGCTGGCGATCGTATTCCTGCTCCATTACAGTCATGACCTTTTCGGTTTTGACACACTTGCGCTCCCAATCACGCGGCGGTGTAACGCCAGCCAAGGTACCGTTCTCGTACACTTTTTCCATTAAAAAGCGCATTCCCTCATAAGTCGACTGCGTATCTTTTTCCCAGCATTGTTCTTTTTTCCAGCATTTCTGGCAGGTGAATTCGGATACACGGCTAAGAAAGGCATCGGCCTGTTCTTCTATTTCTTCAGGATCGGCTGTCTGGGCAAAGCTATGGGAGAGTTGCGTAAACAAATCGGAGAATTGCTGGATTTTGCCCGCTGTCACATCGCGAACTCTGCGCATGTATTCTTGATGGGACTGTAAATTCTCAGGAGTCCCGGGGATAAATCGGGCTACTTTTTTCCAAAGAGCAGCAGGGGTCAGAATGAAGAGCACAATAGCCAGAGAGGTTTCAACCAAGGAGTAGTAGAGTGTCTCTTCTGCTCCACCGTAAATCGCAAGAATAGCCGTACCGATCAACAAGCCTGCCGAAACGCCCACTTTGCCGCCTTCCTTTAGCAAGCCTGCCAGAAGACCGGAAAAAGCGAGCAGATTGATTTGTAAAAGAGCACTCACATTAGCCAGACTGAGGATAAGACCTGTGACTACACCAACAGCCGCACCGATCGTGCCACCACCGACAAAAGCAAAGACGAGCAGCAAATAGCGTGTAAGTACATGCTCCATCGAAATACCCTCGACCATCCAATCCACAGTACCCGTCATCAAGGAAGCCAGTAAAATGACTAACGAAACGATCTCTTCATTTTTGAGAGGCTCGTAAGGCTTCGCCAAATGAATGATCGATAAGGACTGGATGAAGATGAGCGTCAGTACAAAGCCAAGAATTGCTTCCACTGCTACCATCACGAGATCGTAGGTCGTTACCTGATTGGTCAGAACCGCATACAACAGACGGCTGATGAAAATCGTCCCGACGACCAGCAAAGGCGTCCGTGAAAAATCCTTCTTGCGCATTTTATTCATCAGTTTGCAGGCAAACAAGGCAAGTATCACACTCAAGGCGGTTTCCAGCCCAACAGGCACCGACTGGGTAAAAGCGCCGATAATAAGAGCCATCCCCGTGACAAGCAAACAATCTCGACGAATATAAAACATGACAATGAAATACGGTATAGCAAAGGGGGTTAGCTCCTCCACGATTAGAGCTCGTCCTAATAAGAAGCCCATGAGGATGGGGAGAACATTCCACTTCTCTATGAAATCTGCTACTTTTTCTCCCCACGTCTGGGCAGTGGTACCCATTCGATCGGACACTTGCCGCGTCCAAGCCTGTCCGGCTTGTGTTACGTTTTTGTTCGCAATCATTTCGCTCCACCCCGTTCTTGGTCAATGTGTTTCTCCATTATACGGAGGGGGGCATTGTAAAATTTGTCAAAAATCCAATGAATATTCACAGAATCGTGCGACAAATTCAGTAACGCAAATGGACAAAAAAAACCGACGTTATGGCGGATAACGTCGGCTGACAGGTGATTCGCGCTTTGCGAAACGGGCTTAGGATACTTTATTCGTCAAGACTTCGAAATGACCTTCCTATTTTTACAGTCAAAGTGCGCTTTTCATAAAGAAAGAAAAGTCATAATTTTCCGAATCAAAAAGATCGACCGCGACCCTTTTTCTCTACGCTTTTCTTCAAGGAGGACTGCCTGTCTTCACTTTCTTTCAAAAAGCGGTTCAGCTTTTCTTCAAAGCCTTCACGTCGCTCCCGCTGATAACGGGGTGGCCGTTCCTTTTCCATTGTTTTTTTGATAGAAAGGCCAATTTTGCCCTCACGGAGACTGAGGACTTTTACTGTTACCGTGTCTCCGATTTTTAAAAATTGATGGATGTCCCGGACGTAGACGTCAGCAATTTCACTAATATGGACCAGTCCGGTCACATCGCCTGGTAGCTGAACAAACGCTCCGAATTTGGTGATACCGGTGACTTTTCCTTCCAGTATGCTCCCGACCTCGATCTCCATGATGTGGAATGCCTCCCTCTCGTTGAAGATCAGCTGTATACTCAATCCGGAATGATATAGATGCTTTCGCCCTGCTTGGTAAACAAAATTCGCTTACGGACCAGCTCTGCCAAGTACTCCTGATCGTTTAACCGACTTGCTTCATAGGTCAGATCCTCTTGTTTTTGCTGCAAGACCGCTGATTCTTGCTTCAGGGCTTCCAGCTCTGTCTCCTTCTTGGACAACTCGCCACTTTGCAAAAACAAGGTATAGCTAGTCCAGACGAAAAAGCACAGGATCACAAAGAAAAAGAGACGCATTCTCCTTCTTTGCCCTTTTCGGTTAATGGAAGAGGTTCTTGCTTCCTTCATCAGTACGCCACCTCGAATCTACTCCCGCTTTCTCTTTGAGTGAAACCAATTCTTCCAATTGGTCCAAAATCCTGTTGTTTTTCCATACATTTTTTTCCCCAAATGTTGACCCCATCTGGCAAAAGGAGAGGTGACAAAACGCGTCACTTTCCACAAAAAGCCGAGAATCGCGAGCAACACGGAATACAAAAATGTCAGCACCATGATGATCACTCGGAAAAGAAAGAGCACAGGACGTACAAGCAGGATGTCTATAATTTTTACGACCGTACGGTAAAACCACTGACAGAATTTTATCACGCGGTGCAAGAAAAGGATATACTTCTTACTACCTATTAAGAAGTACAGCCACGCGCCAAATAACATTCCAAAAAATATCGGAAACCGAATAATCCCGTCATTCACTTTCACCAAAATCAAGAAGACAGCGCCCATACTGCCCACCCAAAAAAGGATGTCAAAGAAAAAGACCAACCAGAGTGGCAGTCTGGCCTTGCCCTTAAATACATGATACGTATCGAATCCCATACCCATCAGTGCACCACACGTCGACATGGCCAATACCGTCTGTAACTGGATCGCGATGTTCACTTGAATAACTTGCCGAAGAATCCTCTCGACCGATCGCCGGCCTGCCCTTGCTCCAGATAGGCCATCTCGTGAACGAGCCCCTCGATCGCTACTTCTCCGGTTTCCAGACTCAAATTTTTCATATGCAGGTTTTGGCCTCGTATGGTTAAAAAGCCGCCGTCCGTCTCCAAGAGGAATTCTTCGCTGTCAAAGCTTTCGACGTTTTTTACTCCCGATATCGCTAAGCTGCGACGATTAATCATCACGACTTCATGACGTGGCCGTCTCGTGTGATCGTTCATGATACTCCCTCCTCACGTACCCTTCTTGTACTATCGTATGGGGAGGGATGTCCTGTTAGAACAAAAGAAAACCCCGTATAAATACGGGGTTGCCAGACTGTCCTTACTTGTAAACGGTGTAGTTCCCGTTCACATAGATGATTTTGTAACCGGTACGCTCCGTCATGGTTTTAAGAGGCAGAGTAGGAACGTTGTTTTTCAACTGAACTGCTGCAGGCAGCGTTACATTTTTGCCATTGATGGTCGCTATGTTTGAACCGACCTTGAATTGCATGACCGTATTGCCGCTCACGACTTTGGCTGTCGTTTTGGTGTAACTGATCGAAAACCCGAGGGCATCACGGAAAAACGTAGTTGGCATCAGCGTGTTGCCATTTACGGTATAAGGTGCCACTGCAAGTTTAGTGGTTTTGCCAGCCTTCGTAAACGAAGCGACGTTCTGCTTGAAGCTTACGCCATTCAGAGACACGATGGTCGCTGGACGAGAGAAGAGCAAGCCTCTCTCCTCGGAGTTGTATACGCCGATGCTGTACACACCTGGCGTAGCCGGATTCACAATGCCAGCTGTCTCGGCGATATTGACCTGAGCTGCTGTTTTTGCCGGAATATCCTGGGCAGGGATAATAATCAGATTTTGTCCGCGCACACCAACAAAGCTAGCGGCCACACCGTTCACCGTTACTGTGTTCGCTGGCAAGTAGGCTGGAACACGGAAGCCAACAGGAAGTACGACTTCAATGAAGCCCTGATTGCGCACAATCGGAGCACCCATGGCTTTGATGCCGATGGAAATACCAGCAGGAGTAGAGGCAGTCGCTCTCGTCAGCCCAACCGTTGCCAATGTATTATCCACCGCGACTGGTGGAGTCACTCCGGAAACTTGAAATTCCTTCGACTTATAAGTCTTGTTGTCGATTTTGGCCGTCACGGTATATGTTCCCGCTGTTTTTGGAGCGGTCAAATATCCTTCGAAGGCAAACTTGATGCTCGCGCGATTTGTGCTATTGAATCCGTATGGCGTGCGGAAATAAATCTTATTTCCCAACACGCTTACATTCGTCACTTGAGAACCATTGACAGTGACGTTATTGCTGGTAAGAATCGGCGGAACAGTTACTCCACTTGGGAATTCAACTTCGATTTCTGCGTTCGATCCCAGCTTGGAGGAAAGATCCACTTCAAACGTATAGCTCGTGCGTGCTCCCGCTGAACTGTCCGACAAAGAAACGCTGAATGGCGTATTGCTTATGCCTGTAATCTCTACATCTTTTGACTTGTATTTCTTGCTGTCATATTCAATTTCATACGAATAATACTTGTCTGGTTTGGATGGGTTTACTATTCCCGCTGAAGAAGTGAATTCTAGTTTTATGTAGCTATCACCATCTGCACCACTCGGAATTTCAATCCGAATGGAGTCGTCATCGAGATTGGAGACATGATCTGCTTTGTACCCGTTTACCTTCACCTCAGACTTGCTGATGCTCTTTGGCAGCATGTCCCTTGAAGGGAAATTGACGTAAATGTATTTCCCCTCTTTCAGCTTGCTTTTTGAGGAGAGATTAAATTTTCCGAGCGTTAAAGAGATTCCGTCCTCAGCATTTTTACTGCTCTGAGATGCCTCGAAGTCGCCCTTGCTGCTGCTACTGCTACTGCTCGAAGATTTGCCGATGCTGATTTTTTTACCCTTGTAGCTGTTTTCCTCGCTCGTTTTTACTTCGATCTCATAGCTGCCCTTGTCTTCCGGGTTGGTGATGTTATCAATAGTCAATGTGAGAACAGTGCCTTTTCTGATCCTTTCATCGACTTCGATCTCAACTACATTTTTGCTGACGGATACGCTGTCGATCGAGATCTCATCATCATCGTCATCTTCAAGCGTGATGTCTGATGTTCTCAGCTTTTTATCTACCGAATAATCTGAAGGGAATCTAACGTAGATACTATCCCCTGCCGTTAATTCCTTATTGATTTCAAACTCAATCGTATATTCTGTTTCCTCATCCACATCTGAATCGTCTGCAGAAACATCCTCAATAGAGAGAGCATAAGCCGCTTTTGGCTCGAGCATCAGTGGACTTGCCAACACCGTAGTGGCCAGAAGCACTGAGATCCCTTTGTTTACGCTTTTTTTCAACGGTAACGCCTCCTTCTCTACAATTCCTTACTATGATAGGAAATGTTCGGCAGGAAAGGGTTACAGACTGGTAACGAATGATATTTCCGTGTTGCACATGGGTTCCAAAGAAAGAGCGTTTACTTCCTCACGCAAAAGAAGCTGCCCGATGACACAGGCAGCTTCTTCTTCGTACTATCTACTGGTTCGACAGACTCTCCAGGATGGCATCGCCTCTCTCGCCAATTTTCACGATAGCGTATTTGGCATTCCGCTCCACTTCAAGTCCGGTTCCTTCCGGGACAAAATAGCTTTCTATGCCGTATTCCACTTGATTGCCACCGATTGTGCTTCCATTAATGATCACATCCGATGGCTGAGGCTCGTAGGCCCGATTCCATCGACCATTGAGCTCATAATAGCCACTGTAGCTGTGCAAGCCATTTACTTGTTGGCGGAGTACGACTCGAATCTTATCCCCTGAGTCAACCTGTTCTTGGTCCAATGCAGAAATGGTGTAGCCAAGTCTGACGTAATCACCTTGCAGCAACGAACGTGGATCGATTGGGACTAACTCCAGCTTTACCGTTTTTCCGTTGGCCAGGATCGTCTCACTGCTCCATACTTGATAGCCAATGAAAACAAATTGCAGCAAAATGACAGGAAGCAACACAAGCGCTTTTCTCACAAAAAGGGAAGGCTCGCTTCTCGGCCACTCGATTTTAGACCTTCGATCCCACCACAGGGTAGCGATGAAAAATACCAGGCTGAGCAAAAGCAGGCTTAGTGACTTGTGCAGCAGGCTCCATAGCATGTCGTAGTACTTCATGAGGAGAAAGGCAAACCAGAAACCGAGCACGATTCCGAATCTCACCTTATTTTGCTGATGCAATGTCCGGTACAACAAATACGTGCTGACTGCGAAATAAGCCAGATTCACTCCCACATTCACGAAGCCCGACTGAAACCCTTTCTCTGTCAGGATCAACAACGAGAGTAAGGCATACACCAACGAGCTGTTTTGCAAAACGACTGGCAATTGCTTTACGTAATGCATCGCCAACTGCGTAGCAAATATGATCAAGAGGACATATTCAAAGGAAGGCAGATACTCATCCAGCTTCGTAGCCAGGACGACTAAAAAGGTCAGCTGCGTCAAAAGCCGCGCCGGAATGGCCGAGACAGCTTTCCACACGAATAACAGTACCAACAGGAAAACGATCCAGTAAACTCCTTCTAAAAACAGAACAGAACCGACACCCAATAAATACCCCATTGTGAGCAGCGTATATCGTACCGTTGCATTCATCCCGCTCATAAACACCACAGGGCCAATAAAGCCAATTAAGGAAAGGAAAAACAGCAAATCAATAACTCTTTCGTCTTCCATGATCAGAAAAAGCAGACCCGCTATCGAAATCGCTCCAATAGATGCGGCAATGGTCGTGACGAGAACCGTGAATGCCTCTTGGAAAAACACAACCCATTTGCTTTTTTGATACGCTGATTCCTTGCGCAGCCAATTAATCCCTGCAACTGCTCCCCAAATAATGAGTACGGTCAGCAGCAGCATCAAAACAAAGAAGCCTTCTGAATAATACATCACCATGTAGGATATGAATTTAACGAGCACAAACAGCGAGAGCAGCGAGGCTGTCACAATCAGAAGCCCGCGACTCGGCACCCATTTTAAAAACGTGACAAACAGGATTCCCCCGGTAAGGACATATAAAAGCTCTGGGAGCAGACCGTATACATCCGTGAAAGATGACCAGAAAAGACTGATGGAAAAGGTCAGAAAAGATAAGTAGTAGATCGGTTTAGAATGTAGTCTTCCTGTCGTGGTTAGCCAGAATAAGACCATATTTCCCAACGCAATCAACCAAAAAATCATGAACCACCACTCGTCTTCACGCGCTACACGAATGACGGATGGATGGAGAAAGAAGTAAATCGCCAAATGAGCGAGGACATAGCTGATGACATAGAATGGCTGATACCGCGTCAAAATCGCGAATAGCAAATTCGGAATAAGCCATACAACGAACAGCATATAGCTATCAGCATGTGAATTGTATATTTGCCCCAACAAAGCCACACTGATGCCAAAGGCCAATCCTCCAGCCACCAGAAGCCAATTGCTCAAAAACGTATGTCGTTTGATGAAACGCAGTCCATAGGATAACAAATAAAAAAGAACGAGGATTGCTACGCTGACGCCAATCTTTTGCTCCCTGATCATGAGCGGCCAGTTCGAGGCAAAAAAGTACAGGATAGATGATAGCAGAAGCGAAATGGACAAAAAGTAGCCCGTTCGAACTCCGTTTTGTTGCATACAGCACACATCCCTTCGGAAATGCCTTCAGGTACTCTCATTATATCCTCTGATTGGAAAAAAAGCCTAAAAAAAGACTGCCATCCCGGCAGTCTCTTTTCGTGCGCACATTACCCTTTGAGGTAGGCGTCTTCTTCTTTTTCATCACGCGGAACGGGAACTTCGCCAATGACGGTATACAGCGAAGCCGCTTCTTCTTTACGCGGGTTTTCCTTGATGTCTTCTACTTTTACCGACACGATTTTTTGTCCGAAACGGATCGCCAGCTTGTCGCCGATTTTCACGTTACTGGACGCCTTTGCAGGGCGATCGTTGATTTCCACACGCTGTTTGTCGCACACTTCTTTTGCGAGCGTGCGTCGCTTGATCAGTCGAGACACTTTCAAATATTTATCGAGTCTCATGTTTGGCTTCCTCCCACCATTTGTCCATCTCTTGCAGGTCTGTCTGCTCGAAGGTACGACCCGCCTCTTGCAGCTTGCCTTCAATATAGGAAAAGCGCTTCTTGAACTTGTTGTTGGTCAATGCGAGTGCTTCCTCCGGATCGAGCTTCAGGAAGCGCGCCAGATTGACGACCGCAAATAGCAAATCACCCAACTCGCCAGCACGTTCTTCCTCTGATGCTTCTTGGATCTCGCGGTACTCCTCTTCTACCTTTTTGTACACGTCTGCAATATCGTCCCAGTCAAAGCCGACTTGGGCTGCTTTTTTCTGCAACTTGTACGCATACATCAGTGCTGGCAAGTCACGCGGTATTCCCGCCAACTGCGATTGAACCGTTACATCGATGCCTTTTGCTGCTTTTTCCTGTGCTTTGATCTCCTGCCAATTCGCCAGCGCTTCCTCGGAATCATTCGCGCTCTTTTCCCCGAATACATGAGGGTGACGGCGAACCAGCTTTTCATTCAACGTCGCGACAACATCATCTACCGAAAAATATCCGTCTTCGGCTGCCATCTGCGAATGAAGCATGATTTGCATCAACAAATCACCCAGCTCCTCACACATTGCATCTGGATCATCGTCGTCGATCGTCTCCAAAACCTCGTACGTCTCTTCAATCAAGTTTTTGCGGATGCTTTGATGTGTCTGCTCGCGATCCCACGGGCATCCATCCGGACTGCGCAAGATCGCCACGATCTCCTTCAAGTAGGAGAATTGGCGGTACGATACCTTCTCGTCCTTCGTCGGCGGTACATACACCAAAGACAAATTCCCGAAATGATCGAGTCTGTCCAGTTCATACAACGGCACTGTCTCAATGATTTCTTGCCCCGCTACCCCTACGGCTGTCGCTACCGTCACCTCGTAATCGTCCGGCAGCACTTCCATCAAGGTCAGCTTCACATCAGAGGCCACAAAAGCATCGTACACTTGCGCGATAATCGTATGCAGACCCGGAGATACTTGATGAGCAGCGAGCGCCGTCCCATCCAGCAAAGAGAATCCCTCGATCGGGTCAATATGTAGGCGGGCAAACAACGGATCGATAAAGCTCTGTCCACCGCCAATTTCGATTTCTACGCCACGGTTTGGTCCCTCTGCCAACAAGAGCTGCACAGTACGTTCCGCCACCAAAGGATGACCAGGCACAGCATAGACAAGACTGCCTGCTTCGTTTACCTGTGAAAAAAGCCGCTCCACAATATCGGTGTATACGTCGGAAAACGTATCGTGCTGCTCATATACATCATCAAAGGACTCAATCGCGATGCCTTCTGCTATCAACTCGGCTACGACCGGATGCTCTTTCGTGCGCAAATATAGCTGTTTGGCAGCTTTTAACGTACGATAGATGCCATAAGGGAGCTGGTCCAAATCTCCGGCACCAAGACCGACTACGGTAATGGTCTTATTCTTCATTTCCACTCGTCACGCCTCCTTTTCGTTCATTCTTGCTTTCTCCGCTGGGAGGAGCTTATATTTCGTTAACAGTGAAGCAATTCGCTTTCCTTTTGGCAAAAATTGAATATCGTTTCTCGTGAGTCCACCCGTTTTCAAAAGCGCCAGCAAATAGACCAATGCCCCTGAACCAACAGCAATCAAACCTACCAGCGTATAGAACAAGCGATTTGAAAGTCCGGCACCGCCGAGCACAGTATTCGCGAGCCACTCCACAATCAGCACGACAATCGACATCACCACGACGGACACAAATGGCTTTTTCACCGTTTGGCGGAATCCAATGTGTGCTCCCGTGTATTTGATTACCGCAAGAACGTTCAGTCCCATAGCGACCATATAAGCTAAAACAGTGGACACTGCTGCACCAGAGATACCCCAGAACGGAACAAGCGCCAGATTGAGGATGAGCTTCACCAATACACCAATAAACAGGTTGCGGGCAGGGCGCATTACGCGTCCCAAGCCTTGCAAAATCCCCGCGCTGGCAATACTCACTGTGGCGAAAATAATTGTGAAGGACTGTACAGCGAGGGCCTCGGTACCGTTGCTGTCTCCGTAGAGCATGACGTTGATCGGCTCCGCCAACAGAGCCAGTCCAAAGGAAGCAGGCAATCCCAACAGGAAGGTCAGTCGAATGGCGACTTCGGAACGATGAGAGATCAATTGATGCTGACGCTGGGCAACAGCTTCACTGATCGCAGGCACTAATGCCAACGACAAGGACGTGGCGAAAAACGTACCAAACTGAATGAGTGGCTGACCACGGTCAAATGCACCCTTCAATAGCTTGGCCAAGTCCTCCGGGGTACCGCTCCATTGCAGCATATTGACGACGGTCATCGAGTCTACAAGCGGAACAAGCGGCAGAACCAGTGCGCCCATACAAATCGGAACGGCATAGGTCAAGAGATGACGTAAAATTTGACGATTGGTCCATGATTGCGCTGCCGATTGCTCAACGTGACCGATGGACAGATGCCCCATCTTCTTGTCCGCTCTCCAATACCAAAGCAAGACGAGAATAGCAGCAATGGCACCTGGAAAAGCAGCAAAAACGGCACCTGTACCAGCCAGGTAAGGGTCCTGATACACGTTCATCGCCCAGAATGCAGCAGCCAGAATGAAAATCACGCGAATGAACTGCTCAGCAACCTGAGAGACGCCAGTCGGCATCATATTTTGATGCCCTTGAAAATAGCCGCGCAAGATCGCAACCATCGGCACCAACGGCAGTGACCAAGCTACTGCTCGGAGCGGGGTAATCAAATGCTCATCACCCATCATACGGGCAATAACAGGTGCCCCACCATATAACAGTAAGAAGAAAAAGATCCCGAGAACGACCAGCGATATACTGGCAACTCGAAACGCCCTGCGCGCCCCGATCGCATCCCCGACAGCGACGCGCTCTGAAACGATCTTGGAGATGGCAATGGGGAAACCCGCCGTCGCTAGAATCAACAACGCGGTGTACAGCGGGTATACTTGCATATATACGTACAAGCCGATATCTCCGGCAATGTTTTGGTATGGGATGCGGTATACAGCGCCTAAAAGCTTGGAGACAAGACCGGCAATTCCAAGTATCGCCGCGCCTTTCACAAATTGAACGGAAGCTTTTTCTTGAGCCATGTGCGTGAAATTTCTCCTCTCCAACCTAAAACTTCGTTCATTATACCACAAGGCCATAGGCACAAGAAAAACAGCCCCGGGGTACGAGGCTGTTTTTGCTGATCAATTCTACTGCTCCATCTGCTTTGCCAGGAAACCGGCCGCTGTTTCCGACATTTTGATCTCCAAATCACTCATCTTGGTTGACTCGTTTTTGTTGAGGAGGATCACGGACCCGATTGGATCGCCTCCTGCTACAATCGGTGCGACGACGAACGAGCCATATGTCTCGTTCATGTCACGACAAATTTCATAAGAGCCTGTGTTTTTCTCCAGTCGGGTCTTTCTTTCCTCCAAGCATTTCTCAACAATACTGCCAATTGGTTTCTCCAAGTATTCCTTTTTGGAGGCCCCCGCCACAGCAATGACACTATCCCTGTCTGAAATCAGTACGGTATGATTCATGCTTTCATACAAAGAGTCCGCGTACTCTTTTGCAAAATCACCCAATTCGCCAATCGGTGAATACTTTTTGAGAATGACTTCTCCGTCACGATCCACAAAAATCTCAAGCGGGTCGCCCTCACGAATGCGCAGTGTACGACGAATCTCCTTAGGAATCACGACCCGACCGAGGTCGTCAATTCGACGAACGATACCAGTTGCTTTCATGTCTTGTTGCCTCGCTTTCCCTGAGAAGTGGGTAGTGAATAGATGGTGGTAGGTTAGTTGTATTTTTTCCTCAAATTCTAATTTTAACTATGGGTGATGGTATCAATTTTTACCAGTTACTTTAATTACTCTCCCCCGGGTGGTAGCGAGTGATAATAGTATTTGCCCATGTTTGAAGAATATGCGAGAAAACGAAAAAACAGGGAAACGAATTCCCTGTTTTTCTTCGGACTTGTTATTTCTTCGCCGGAGCATCATTTTTGGACTGCGGGATGTTGAATTTCGTAATCAGCTTGTCCAGCTCATTCTTGGCGAAAGCATCGTAGGCTTTCTCCAAAGAACTCGCGCGGAGCTGTTCTTTCATCTCATCAAAGGTCTTTTCTTTGCGATTCTCGACCTTAATAATATGGTAACCAAAATCAGTTTTTACTGGCGGGCCAACTTCACCGACTTTTTGCGTCAGGGATGCTTCTTTAAATTCTGGTACCCATTGCGTTACATCCGCATTTTCGTACAAGCCCCCAGACTGCTTGCTGCCTGGGTCATCTGTGAACTCTGTTGCCAGCTTCGCGAAGTCTTCACCCTTTTTGAGGCGTGCTACCAAGTCGTTGGAGATTTTTAACGCCTCTTCTGGTGTGCGCTTTTCGGTAGAGATCAGGATGTGGCGAACAGAAGCAACGGTACGGGAAGCTTTGTCCATTTGATCATAGGTTTGCTTCAGCGTAGCATCGTCGATATTCTTTTTCATCACATTGATGGACTGGTTGATCAGGTCCATCTGATTGACGATCATGTCCTTCGTTACGCCTTGGCCTTCCATGAGCTTGTTGAACTGAGCTTCATCCTTGCCCAAAAAGCCCATGTACTGCGTTTTGATTTTCTCGAAGGTTTTCTCAGCGAGTTCTTTGGACTCTTTTTTCATGGCATCGTCAGAACGGCCAGCCAAAACCTTGGTAGCTGTATACTCACGCGAATAAGCTTTCAGTGTGTTGCTATCAGCCATTTCAATCATGGTGCCTTGTTGTGGGTTCATGAAGTTAATAACACGCAGGAACTCTTCGAACTCTTTTCCTGTTACAGTTCCCCCCTGATACTCTACAATGACAGCTTTCTGGTCGGCTGTGTAAGGCAGAGTGAGTTTAGGGAATTGTACCAAAGGATCATTAGCAGCTTGATTGCTGCCATCTGTCTGATTCGCTGGAGTTTTTGAGTCTTGTTTCGCTTCTTCTGCTTTTCCGCCGCAACCAGTCATGAGTGCCACGACCAGAACAGCCGAAGATAGAATCGCTACAGAACGTTTCATAAATAAGGTTCTCCCTTCCCGGGCAAGCCCATTTTGTCAGTTAAGACACAGGGCTCTCCGTACCGGTGTCTCTTCGCACCTGGTGAAATTGACGCAGCAGCTTTTCAACCAACTGCACGCCCTCATCTTCTTTTAACCCCTTTACTTTAACAGCAATCGTGATCTGTTGTCCACCCGACAGCCCAACCCTCTTGCTCCAGTTACTGGTAAGCGCAAACAGAGCTCCACCATCGATGTTGTTGTTCTGACTAGGGTGCAGGAACAATTTAATCTCGTCTGGATTCTTTTGGCTAATTTCAGTGATGTGGTGCTTCAGGGCATACACACGCAAACGGGAAATGGTCAACAGATTATCAACCGGCTTCGGAACTGGTCCAAAACGGTCTAGCAGCTCCTCCGCCAAATCGTCGACGTCTTCCAAGGTAGACACCGCGACAAACTTTTTGTACATCTCGATTTTTTGTCGGCTGTCTGTAATGTACATCGACGGAATATAGGCATCCAGTTGCAGATTGATCTCCACAGGTGTGACAATTTCTTGTTTGACTTCGCCCTTCAGCTCATCAATGGCCTCTTTCAGCATCTGGCTGTACAAGTCGAATCCGACCGTATTAATAAAACCATGCTGCTCGGCCCCCAGCAAATTACCTGCTCCACGAATGGACAAGTCTCGCATCGCGATCTTGAAACCAGAGCCGAGCTCGGTAAATTCCTTGATGGCTTGCAGACGTTTTTCCGCTACCTCTGTCAGCACCTTGTCCCGTTGATACGTAAAGTAAGCGTACGCAATTCGATTGGAACGACCTACACGTCCACGCAACTGATATAGCTGGGACAAGCCCATCTTATCTGCATTGTAAATAATCAGCGTATTGACGTTCGGGATGTCCACCCCAGTCTCAATAATTGTCGTGCTGACCAATACGTCAAAATTCCCTTCCAAAAAGTCGAGAATGACGCCTTCCAGCTCGCTTTCGTTCATCTGCCCATGGGCTACAGCGATGCGTGCGTCAGGAACGAGCATAGATATCTGCTCCGCCATCTGTTCGATTCCTTGTACTTGGTTGTAGAGGAAGAACACTTGCCCATCACGAGCCATCTCACGCTCAATCGCTTCGCGAACGAGAGCAGGGCTGTAATCCATCACATACGTCTGCACCGGAAAACGATTTTCTGGCGGCGTTTCGATGACAGACAAATCACGCACACCGAGCATCGACATGTGCAAGGTACGTGGAATCGGCGTAGCGGTCAGAGTCATGACATCCACATTCGTTTTGATCTGCTTCAGCTTTTCCTTGTGGCTCACACCGAAGCGCTGTTCCTCGTCTACGATTAACAGACCAAGCTCGCGGAATGTCAGGTCTTTGGAAAGCAGACGGTGCGTACCGATGACGACATCGACTGTGCCTTCCTTCAGTCCTTTTAGTGTGGCATTCTGCTCTTTGCGCGAACGGAATCGACTCAATACCTCCACGCGGATCGGATATTCCGCAAAACGCTCACGGAACGTCTCGTAATGCTGCTGAGCCAGAATCGTAGTAGGAACCAAAACGGCTACCTGTTTTCCGTCCATGACAGCCTTGAAGGCAGCACGAATCGCAACCTCTGTCTTCCCGTAACCCACGTCCCCACAAACGAGGCGATCCATCGGACGTTTACGCTCCATGTCCGCTTTCACTTCCGAAATCGCGCGGAGCTGGTCTTGCGTTTCCTGATACGGGAACATCGCCTCAAATTCACGCTGCTCCGTCGTGTCTGGAGAGAATGTATGACCGACAGCCGATTCGCGGGCTGCGTACAGTTTGATCAAATCTTCGGCGATATCCTTTACAGATGACTGGACTTTGTTTTTGACGCGTTTCCACTCGCTGCCACCCAAGCTGTATATCTTCGGCTGTGCCTCTTCGCTCGCCACGTACTTTTGCACATGGTCGATTTGATCAATCGGAACAAACAGACTGTCTCCTGCGGCGTATTGAATATGAAGGTAATCTTTATGAATTCCGAGAATTTCCTTGGTTTCAATTCCGAGGTATTTTCCAATCCCGTGATTGACGTGGACGACGAAATCACCAGGCTTGAGTTCGAGGTAGTTTTTGATACGCTCCGCGTTGTTCATCGTCTGTTGAACTTTGCGTGCCTTGCGCTGTTTCGCGGTAAATACTTCACCTTCCGTAATAACAACCAGCTTGTTTAGCGGCAGCTCAAAGCCTGTCTGGAGGTTTCCTAAAATGATTGTAGGACGCCCAGGAGGCACCGTTTCCACTGCTTCTGTTAAAACATCCGCTTCCATTTCGTAGTCATGCAGGACACGCTCCAGTCGCTTCGCACGCTCCAAATCAGCTGCGACAAAGACGATCTGATCCTGGGACTTCTTCCAACGAGCCAGTTCTGTTTTTAGTACGTTCATCTGCCCGTGGAAGTTTTGCATGGTACGACAAGTCAGATTTACGATGTTTTGCGGCTGGGTCTTCGGTGATTGTCTCAAAAATAGGGAGAGGTAAACGATCTGGCGCTTTTTCGTCGACACGATCTCGTCGTACGTGCGCGACAGGCTGAGATTGGACATATATTCGCCCTGGATGATGCGTCCTGTCAGCCATTCCCCTTCTTCTTTTTGCAATTGTGCTGCCGTATCCAACACACGGGAAGGCTCATCAACGATCAACAAGGTATCGGAAGGCATATAGGACAATAATGTATCACCGGTCGGGTAAATGACAGAGATGTATGAATAAAGCTGTGCAAAACGCTGTCCCTGCTTCATTCTCTCCGCATCAGAGCCGATTCGCTCCATGACTTTTTCCTTAGCAGCCCCATCCTTCAAATTGGCGAGGGTTTCCCCCAGCTTTTGTTCTAAGCGAACAGCCGATTCCTGCAATAACGGCGTTGAAGCGATCATTTCTTTTGCCGGACCGAGAATATACGTCTGAACGGATTCCAATGATCGTTGGGAGAGCATGTCAAACGTACGGATCGAGTCGATCTCCACATCGAAAAGCTCAATCCGAACTGGCCACTCCGAATCGATCGGATACAGATCGATAATTCCACCGCGAATACTCATTTCTCCCTTGCGCTCAACCATGTCCACTCGCTCATAGCCAAGCTCAATACATCGGAGTAAAAAGGATTCGATATCGAGCTCATCACCGACGGACAACTGAATTTGCGCTTCCTTCCATACCTGCGGGGGAACGACCAAGCGACGCAAGCCAGCAAATGGTGCAACCAAAAAACCCGTAAAGCCTTGGGCCAGACGGTTGAATACATGGATTCGCTGCGCCAGCATTTCCGGGCTGGCAATGGCAAGCTCAGAGCCAATCAGCTCATTACCGGGATAAAGCAACACCTGATCAGAGGGAACCAACTCGATCAAATCTTCGTATACTTTTTGTGCTTGGTACATGTTATGCGTCACTACGCAGACCGGACGATCTGCCATTTGTTGCAATGACGCCATCAATACTTGCCGGGCGGAACCAGCTAAGCCAGAGACAAGCTGCTCATGTAGCCCCTTCTCCAAACCAGCCACGATTGTCCCGACGTTCGTGTCCTGTTTCATCGGGTTAATGATGACTTGCATTCACTAATCCCCTCTCTAATTCTTCTGTCAACTAAAATCAGAGCCTCGCTTACGTTCACAACAACCGTAGGTCAGCCATGCGAAAAGAAGCCTTAGCTCCCCAAGCTAAGGCCTTGTCAGTGCAAGCCTTCCTAATGCGTATCCACTTATTGAAGTGGGTTTCCGACTAGTGAAAGCTCTGGATGCTGAATCAGCGCTTCACGGCAATAGTCGCACGTGATGCTGACGACCGTATCTCCACTTTGTTCTCTCGATATTATAAGAGCACGTTCCTCCGGGGTCAAGGAATCAAACCCGAGCTGCGCTTCTGTTACTTGCGATTCGTCAAATTCTGCAATCTTCATGCCGCAGCAACGACATGTATAGCGTATGCTCATGCACATACCACCCCCATACTGTTCCTATCGGTTAGTATGGACGATTGGGTGGGAAATCATACTACTTCTTCAAGCTGTTGTAATGGTTCATGACCTTTAAAAACGACTCTCTTGTCCACATGGCGCATGCATCAGCAGCCAAGCTCACTGCTTCTTGAATGTCGGGTCTTTCCGCCACTGGAAACGTATTCAAAACATAGTCGCTGACGCTACGCCCTGGTTCAGGACGACTGATTCCGACCTTGATTCGTTTAAACTCCTGTGTGCCCAAATGCTGAATCATCGACTTGATGCCGTTGTGCCCACCAGCGCTGCCTTTTTCTCGCAGACGAAGATGTCCAGTCGGCAAATCAAGATCATCGTAGATGACGACGAGATCGTCCGGAATCAGCTTGTAAAACTTGAGGACTTCCGCTACCGATTCACCGGAGAGATTCATGTACGTCTGCGGCTTCACCAGCAGTACCTTCTCGCCTTCGATTCGGCCTTCGCCCACGAGTGCACGAAATTTGTTTTGCGTAACAGGAATTCCCCATTTGTCGCTAATCTTATCTATGGCCATAAAGCCAGCATTATGTCTGGTGTCTTCATATTTTTTGCCTGGATTACCCAATCCTATTATGACTTTCACGCTTATTCCCTCCTACTCTCTCCCCATTGTACTCGAATGGTTACGTGAACAAAAGGAAAAGGGCAGAGATGAAATCACCTCGCCCTTCTTTTTTTATGCCATGACTTTATTCGTTTGCGGTTCCTGCTTTCTCGGCCACCGCCTCTGCTTCTTGCTCCGCATCAATCGATTCTTCGGACTTGGCCTTAACCGGCAAGACACTGATCAGCACTTCCGTGGAATCAAGCCCCAGCTCCACTCCTGGTGGGACCGTCAGATCCGCTACCAAAACGACATCGCCGATATTGAACCCGTCGACATCTACCAGGAACGACTCTGGTATATTACCTGGCAAGCACGTCACTTCCACACTGTGGCGGATAAGGGTAGCCACACCCAACTCCGGATCTCCTGTCATGAGGACAGGAACGGACGTGTGTATTTTTTCATTCATATTGATCTTCTTAAAATCTGCATGCAAAATGTTCCCCTGCAAAGGATGCCGTTGCAGCTCATAAACCATGACATCGTGCGTGTCACCGTCTACACTCAACCGGAATGGCTTGTTCGTCGCCTGGTGACGCAGGGCCGCATCCAGCTCTCTTCCTTTGACCTGAATCGGCTTATTGCCCACTTCGCTGCCGTACATAATACCGGGAACCCAACCTTCATTGCGCAGTACCTTTACAGCATTGCCTGTCTTTTTTTCACGAGACTGTGCCTGTAATTGTTCCACAAAAAAACCTCCTTCGGACTGCTAGTAAAAGTTTCCTCACTAGCTTGTCCATCGGAGGTTTAGTTCAATCCCCTATCAGGGGATTGTATATTAATCGAACAACTTGCTTACGGAAAGCTCTTCGTGAACACGAATGATTGCTTCACCAATGATTGGCGCTACGGAAAGAACGGTAATCTTATCGATAATTTGTTCTTCGGTCAGCGGGATCGAGTTGGTCACAATCAGTTCCTTGATCTTCGAGTTAGCAATACGCTCGATAGCAGGACCGGACAGAACAGGGTGCGTGCAGCATGCATATACTTCACGTGCGCCTGCTTCTACAAGTGCACTTGCAGCCAGTGTGATCGTTCCAGCGGTATCGATAATATCGTCGATGATGATCGCTGTTTTGCCTTCGATGTTACCTACGATGTTCATTACTTCGGCTACGTTTGGTTCTGGGCGACGTTTGTCAATAATGGCAATAGGCGCTTCCAGACGTTCTGCCAATTTACGAGCACGAGTTACTCCACCGTGGTCTGGGGATACGACAACGATATCTTTCAGACCTTTTTCAGAGAAGTGTTTACCCAAGATAGGCACACCCAACAGATGATCCACTGGAATATCGAAGAAGCCTTGGATTTGTGTTGCGTGCAGATCCATCGTAATCACACGTTGTGCACCTGCAGTCTCGATCAGGTTTGCAACCAGCTTGGCCGTGATTGGATCACGTGCACGTGCTTTACGATCTTGACGAGCGTAACCGTAGTAAGGAATTACTACGTTAATACTCTTAGCCGAAGCGCGTTTCAATGCATCGACCATGACCAAAAGCTCCATCAGATGCTCATTAACGGGAGCAGATGTTGGCTGAATGACAAATACGTCACAACCGCGAACGCTTTCATTGAGTTTGAGTTGGCATTCGCCATCACTAAAGCGCACTACTTGTGCGTTTCCGAGTGGTACACCGATGTGTTCGGCGATTTCTTTTGCCAGTTCCGGGTTTGCGTTGCACGTAAATACCTTCAGTTTTGGGTCGCGGTAGTTAGCCATGATCTTCTCAAGAACCTCCCGTTATGATTGCTTTTTGCCCTTGCGAGGCATTTTGTTCGCGTAATCGATTTTATTTACTTGACGCTCACGTGCGATCGCAAGCGCATTATCTGGCACATCTTGATTAATAGTCGATCCTGCAGCTACATAAGCATTTTGTCCAACTGTAACAGGCGCAACCAGATTACTGTTGCATCCGATGAATGCTCCATCTTTTACTGTTGTTTTATGCTTCACTGCGCCATCGTAGTTGACGGTAATCGTTCCACAGCCAATATTGACTCCGTCTCCGATCTCCGCATCCCCTACATAGCTGAGATGAGGAACCTTCGTACCGTCACCAATTTTCGCATTTTTCAATTCCACGAAATCACCGATTTTGGCATTGCTTCCAATCTGCGATCCTGGTCGAACATAAGCAAATGGCCCTACAGATGAATCGCTTTCCACACTTGAATCAACCATCACTGAGTAAGAAATGGTCACGCCACTCGCTACTTCCACATTCGTCAGATCTGCTTGGGGGCCGATTACACAATCAGCTCCAACGGTTGTTTGTCCACGCAGGAAAGAGCCTGGGTGGATCACGGTATCTGCCTCAATCTTCACATCAGCTTCGATGTACGTAGAAGCTGGATCAATGATTGTCACACCATTTCGCATGTGACCAGTCATAATACGTTTTTTCATGTAGGCTTCTGCTTCCGATAGCTGTACACGATCGTTCACACCCATTGTTTCCTCTGGATCAATCGCTTCGTATGCAACTACCTTTTCACCTGCATCACGCAAAATACCGACAACGTCTGTTACATAGTATTCGCCTTGTGCGTTGTCATTTTTCACTTCCGCCAAGGCTTTCCATAATTTTCGGTTGTCATAGCAGTATATGCCCGTATTAATTTCTCTGATCGCCCGTTCCGCTTCCGTAGCGTCCTTATGTTCCACGATTCGCAATACTTCGCCCGCCTCATTGCGCACGATACGCCCATAACCTGTTGCATCAGGTAATACGGCGGTTAATACAGTTGCAGCCGCTTGCTGCTCCTCGTGATAGGTCAGCAAGGCCGACAACGTAGTCGCTGACAAGAGGGGAACGTCTCCATATAAAAGAAACGTAGTTCCTTCTTTATCCTGTAAAAACGGCGCTGCTTGCGAAACGGCATGTGCCGTTCCCAACTGTTCTTCTTGCAGTGCATAAGTAACGTCCTCGCCTAGCTTGGCACGGACAGCGTCAGCACCATGACCTACGACGACAACGATATCCTGAACCTGCATGGACGCCATCGTATCGACTACATGCTGAACCATAGGCTTTCCGCACACAGGGTGCAGGACTTTGTACAGCTTCGATTTCATCCGCGTACCCTGACCAGCAGCCAGAACCACGGCATGGATCTTAGACATGTCAACCCTCCATCGTAGAAGTTCCACAATGACTATATCCTAATTCATATGTGAATTTCAAGACAATCGATACAGGATTATCCCTGATTCCTTGCATTGCCAGTAGTTAGACACATGGCAGACAACATTTAATTTTCTGACAGAAATGTGATATATTGTTGGGCGAAAGGGGTTATTTGAAGGAGGTAGGATAAGATGAGCGCGGAGGTATACTTGCTGACTGGGTATTTAGGTAGTGGAAAAACCACCCTTTTGCAAAAGTGGCTGACTCATTTGCGCATCACAGACCAGAAAGTCGTCGTCTTGATGAATGAAATGGGGGAGGAAGATATTGACGGGGAACAATTGCAAGGCTTCGGCTTTCCTGTCAAAAAAATGCTCGATGGCTGCATATGCTGCTCGATCAAGGGCGAGCTAACGGAGGGCTTGAAAGATATTATGAACGCCATTGCGCCAGACCGAATCCTCATCGAGACTACTGGCGTAGCCGATCCACTTGATGTCATCGATACGATTACTCATCCAGAGCTGTATGATCGACTGGAGTTAAAAGGGACCATTAGTGTTGTCGACGCCTCTCGCTTTCTGGATCTCAACTCACGATTCTCCTCGACTTCCACTCTGGTCAAAACGATTCGAAACCAAGTGCGTTACGCAGACCTGCTTCTTTTGAACAAAACCGATTTGACCAGTCCTGATGTCATTGAGCGGGTTCGTCAAAAGCTCAGTGAAATCAATCCAACTGCATCCATACACGCTACTGTTCAGGCTGAAATAGAAGTCTCCCGGCTTTTGTCTGTCAAACGCACCGTTCATGAGCGATCGCCAGACAACGAACCAAACCGCCCCATTGCCGTACAGAAAAGCATCGGCCGAATGTCCACGATGGACAGGCTCAAGCAATCCCTTGGCCTAAAAACAAGCCAGCCCTCTCTCTACAATAGTATCGAAACGTTTTCCTATGTATTCACCGGACCCGTAGACGCGAAAAAATTCGAGGACTTTCTATACGATCTCCCTAAAAACGTCTATCGAGCAAAAGGCTACGTTCAATTCCACGGAAAGCCCGAGCTGATCTCGTTTCAGCATACCGATAATCAGGTGCTATTGTTCCCTTTTGAAAATTTCGGACCGAAAATGGTAGCTGTCTTCATCGGGGAAGGAATGGACCGAGAAATTATTTTAAACGATCTAAAAAAATGTTATGGTTAACGGACGCCGAAGCACCCTGCCGCAAGTGACAGGGTGCTTTGTGTGTTTTTAAGCACCAGCTTCGATAGTGCTTTCTTCCTCTTGACCTACGCGGTCGTATTCTGTGAGTACTGCTGCCTGAATTTTTTCACGGGTAGTTGAAGAAATCGGATGTGCAATATCACGGAATTCTCCATCTGGTGTACGCTTGCTCGGCATAGCTACAAACATACCGTTGTTTCCGTCAATGACACGGATATCATGAACCACAAATTCATGGTCGATTGTAATGGATGCAATCGCTTTCATCCTACCATCCGTATTCACTCGGCGAAGTCTTACGTCTGTTACTTCCATCTAGTTCACTCCCTTTATCTATGTAACGCGTTTAGGATTATTTCCACCCGCTGGGTAAATATTCCTGCTTATCATTATGCAATTTTTGAAAAAATATATAAATATGTTTATATGTCATTTTTTGGAAACATTTTCCGCAAGTACAAAAAACAGCCCAATGCGCGTGGCATCAGGCTGTTTTCCATTTTTTTCTATTCGATATAAGCTACGATTTCGATTTCGACTTTTACATCACGCGGCAGACGTGCCACTTCTACAGTGGAACGAGCTGGCTTGTGATCGCCAAAATATTGGCCGTACACTTCGTTCAGTTGACCAAAATCATTCATATCCTTGATGAATACAGTCGCCTTCACTACGTTCGTCAGGTTGCCACCGGCTTCTGCCAGTACCGCTTGAATGTTGGAAAAAACCTGATGGGTTTGCTCCACGACGTCACCTTCTACCAAAGTGCCGTCTGCACGCAGCGGAATTTGACCCGATGCAAAAAGAAATGGACCTACCTTCGCAGCTTGGCTGTAAGGACCAATAGCGGCAGGAGCCTTGTCAGTTGAAACAAAAGAGATTGCCATACTTATCTACTCCCCTCTATTTTCAAAAAAACTGCCCAGCTCTATTTCAATTTGCTTGCCCTTGAAGTCTACATCCTGAAGTTTTGCAAGCGATACATACTCATCTACCAAACGCTCAGAAACATCCGCCGTCGTTTCTACCAGTACGCCGCATCCTACTACGGTTGCACGGAATTCCTGCAACAGATCAATCATGCCCCGCAATGTCCCGCCAGCTTTCATAAAGTCGTCCACAATGAGGACACGAGACTGCTCGGCCAAACCGCGGCGAGCGAGTGACATGGTTTGAATTCGTTTACTGGAACCCGATACATAGTTAATGCTCACTACTGAACCTTCCGTCACCTTGTTGTCACGGCGCACAATCACAACAGGCACATTCAAAAACATAGCCGTCGCATACGCAAGTGGAATCCCCTTTGTTTCCACCGTCATGACGACATCCACATTTTTATCCGCATAAGCGGTTGCAAAGAGCTTTCCGATCTTCGCCATCGTTTGTGGATTTCCGAGAATGTCGGACATGTACAAGTATCCACCTGGCAAAAGTCTCTCTGGATTAGCGAGTTGACCGATCAGTTCGCGCATGAAGTGAAGGGCCTCTTCCGTTTTGACCTGTGGAATATACTTCACTCCGCCTGCCGCTCCCGCCACCGTTTTCAACAAGCCTACCCCTTGGACTTCAAAAGCCTCTTTGATGATAGACAAGTCTTCACTGATGGATGATTTCGCTGCGCCGTATTGTTCCGCGAACAGAGTGAGAGGAGTCAGCGTATGGGGATGGGCGAGCAAGTGCTGCGTCATGTCAACCAGACGTGCACTTCTGCGCAATTTCTTCATGGCTCTTCCTCCAAAACCGAATATTATGCTGTTAATGTATCATTTCCATACGGGTTTATGCAAGTATTTCCCCATCTTGAGCGCCTAACATTCGGACAACAAACACATCTTTGACAAAACCTCGCAACGCATTGTAAATCCGATGTACCTTCGCTTCCTTTTGCACAAGAGCAAACACAGTAGGGCCGCTGCCAGACATCAGGACACCATCTGCCCCCGAAGCAATCATGAGATCCTTGATCTGTTTTACTTGTGGATGGAGCGAGAGCGTGACGTTCTCCAGCACATTCCCAAGAGATTGGCACATGAGTGAAAAGTCTTGGGTAGCGATGGCTTGCAGCATTTGTTTGGTATCGGGATGATTATCGATCTGAGCCACACGCAGGTTTCCGTATACATCCGGGGTAGATACTCCGATAGGCGGCTTGGCTAGAATGACCCAGCACGGTGCAGGAGCTCCCAGATGCGCAATCTGTTCGCCACGCCCCGTCGCCAGTGCTGTTCCTCCATAAACGCAAAATGGCACATCAGAGCCAATCTCCGCGCCGATTTTAGCCAGCTCATCTCTGGTCAACCCGAGATTCCACAATTGGTTCAAGCCGCGTAGTGTTGCCGCTGCATCACTGCTGCCACCTGCCAATCCAGCCGCAACCGGAATTTGCTTATCGATATACAAGTGTACGCCCTGGCGTACTTGAAATTTTTCTTTCATGAGCGTTGCCGCTTTATATGCGTGGTTACGGATATCATCCGGTACGAAGCTGGCAGAACAGTCCAGCGTAATCTCACCATCTTCGCGTAGAGTCATGTCCACACGATCTGCCAAGTCTACGGTTGTCATCACCATTTCTACTTCGTGATAACCGTCCGGCCGTTTGGCAAGCACGTCAAGAGTCAAATTAATTTTGGCCGGAGCTTTGACCGAGATACGCACGTAGTTCACCTCTGCCTACTTTCTAAATTTCCTAGTCTCTTATTGTAGCATAGGCAAACTCACCCATGCCACTTGATCAATTAAAAAGAATAGGATCGAGATCATTATGGGTATTTCGAAAATTCAGCTCTCTTTATAGAAAAAAGCCGGGGATGCCCCGGCCTTGTCAACGAGTGTTTATATGGTGAGAAACGCCTGTACGATCAAACCAAACGCTACAATCGCTTAGCGGCTAATGCTTCCTCAGCAAGCTGAACAGCGCGCTTGACCATGTTACCCGCGTCCCGTGTCGTGATGCCTCCCCAACCCTCGGCTTTTACCGTATCGTAAAACCCAAGCTCTTTGGCCAGTTCCATCTTAAACTGCTCTGACATCAGTCCTCGTTTGCGACCCATAGCACCCTCCTTCTCGTTGACAGGCTTAGTGTGCTCCATACCGTTCTTTTTATTGCCTCAACCAAATGTTCAGAGCTTTTCGATATAAAAAACAAAACAGTAGAACCCAAAAGGGCTCTACTGTTGTACAAATGTGATGCGGATGTGCTCGTTTTCGCGGCACACCGTCAATTCTACTGTTTCCGTCAAGATGTCAGCATAGCTGTAAGATACCCGCTCAAAGAGTTGATCGTCATCCAGCTTTACCACAAACACAGATGGGTAAGTTTCTTCGAGGATGCCACTACGTTCAACGGTTTTGCGGCGACCGCCATTAGCCTTCAGCAGGATGCGCTCACCAATGTGTCCGTCTAAACTGCGTTTAATGTCAAGTAACGCGTTTCTTGCCATTGTTCCATCCACCTCGCTTACATCTATTATAACAGCTCCCTTATATTTTGTCAAAGAAATAAAAAATTATAGCAACCCTGCAGATATTTTGTCAACGGGGTTTTTTTCATAAAAAACGTAGATATTTGTCAAATGTTATGCATAAAGGGCATAAACACGCAAAAACCCCCATTCTTGGGGGATCACGCCCAAAAATAAGGGGGTTGTCTACACGATTTACGTAATCAGTCCGCGGCGCATACCTTCGTTCGCTAGGCAGGCAAATTCGTCCAAACTGAGTGTTTCACCACGCCGGGTTGGATCGATCCCGATGTCAGTGAGCATCTGTATTACTTCATCCTTTTGGGTTTTAGGAAACAGTCCGTTCATTAGGTTGTTCAACAACGTCTTACGGCGCTGTGCAAACGAGCTGCGTACCACCCGGAAAAACACATCCTGGTCGTCTACTTCCACTGGCGGACGATCTCTTACCTTTAAGCGAATCACTGCCGAGTCGACATTCGGACGCGGAATGAACACACTTGCAGGCACTATCATTGCTACTTCTGTGTCTGCATAGAATTGAGCTGCGACTGAAAGAGAGCCATAGTCTTTCGTTCCTGGTTTGGCTGCAATTCTCTCTGCCACTTCCTTTTGAATCATGACCACGATGTTCTCGAGAGGCAATCTCTCTTCCAGCAGCTTCATCAGGATCGGTGTCGTCACATAGTAAGGCAGATTCGCCACTACGCTCAGCTTTTCCACTCCTGTCATCTTTTCTTCTATTAACTTCTTCAAATCCAGCTCCAGTACGTCCCCATGAACGACTTCAATATTTTCATAGGGTGACAGCGTGTCCTGCAAAATAGGCAGAAGACGCTGGTCGATTTCGATCGCCATCACTTTTTTGGCTGCTCGTCCCAATTGCTCCGTCAACGCACCGATACCGGGCCCGATTTCAATCGCTCCCTTTTCCTTGGTAAGGTCTGCCTCTGAAACAATGTTATGTAAAATATTGGTGTCTATCAGGAAGTTCTGGCCCAAACTCTTCTTAAAAGCAAAGCCGTACTTCTCCAATATTTCTTTTGTGCGCGTAGGTGTGGCAATATCCTTGCCCGCTATTTGGGTCATGGCTTACTCCCTCTCTTTGTTGATGGCCGTAATGGCCGCTTCGAATTCTGCTCGACTGATTTGGAAGGCATTGAGCCGCTGCAGCATTTGCTTGGCGTTGGCGTATCCGATCCCCAATGCTTCTCCCAGCTTAATTCTGCGTTCTTTGGCATCTACTCCGGACGTCAGGCCATTTGCCAACAGATCGTCAGAGGTAATCTCTCCAGCCGTTTCCGCCATTTCGGTACGTACTTCTGAGAGCGCACGAATAATCACGTCAGGTGTCGCGTTCTCAACGCCGATGTCGCCCTTTTTGGTCCCATCCTCCTGGGTAATAAATGCGTGCTTGCAGCCTGGAACTGACTTGCTGATAATTTTTCGGATGCGCTCCCCTTGATAATCGGGGTCTGTAAAAATAATAACACCGCGTTTTTGTTGCGCCAGCCTGATTTTTTCAATCGTTCTTTTATGAATGGCAGAACCGCCAGTTTCAATCGTATCGGCATTAACCGCATGTTTGATTGCTGCGGTATCGTCTCGTCCTTCGACCACGATGACTTCCTTGATCTTCATCATGTGCTCCCACTTTCGTACAAAGTCGGTACGATACTAGTGTTCCAAAAAAAACCGTACCCAAAGCAAAAAATACATGTAACATTTGGTAAAACAGGATCGTCTAACTAACAAACAGCTTATCACAATAACCATGGAGGAAACAGAAGAACAGGAGCAATCGCTCCTGTCCTAAGGCTTCTGTGGTCCAATGATATATACAGTTTTGTTTCGCTTACGACCGAATTTCCTCGCCTCGGATTCCGTGCCTACGAATACGTCGATTTTGCCACCTTTCATGGCACCACCCGTATCTTCAGCTCGACGATACCCAACACCTTCAATGTACACCCACCATCCATACGGAATGACTTTAGGATCTACAGCGATTGTGTGACCTGCCTTGGCTTTTACCCCTGTCGATGTGCGTCCATATCCTGGAGAGCTTGGGTGTTTGCCACCTCCCGAAGGAGTATATGCAGTCAGGGTAACCCCGTTCAGTACTTTTTTCGGCCTAAACACTTTTCCACCACGCGAGACCGGACCCGCTGCTGAAGCAACCAGGACCCGATCTGGTTGACCCTTTTTCTGCAACGTTGGGATTGCGGTACCCACGGCTACGACATTATCTTTCTTCGGTACAAGTACATCTCTTTTGACCAGATCACGGGAGACTTCTTTTCCATCTTCCATGACTAGCTTATAGTGTGCAATTGCCTTACCTTCTTGCCCGCTCTGTAATACGCGAGTCTTACCTTTTTCCAGCGCTGGATCATTTTTGCGTATTTCTTGAAAGTTGACTCGCTCATCGACTTTTACCATTTTCTCAACAACCCGCTTTACGCTGATCGAGGAGTCCTTGGTAAGTGTTGCGGTCAATGCCGGTTCTACCCGGTCCTTCTCACCTAGCACGATGCCGCCGTCCTTCAACGCACCAGCAACATCACGACTAAGTGTCTCTATCGTTTTTTTCTGCCCGTCAACCTGGATTGGTATGGACCAGGTCGTATATAAAGTAATGAGTGCTCCGTCTTTTAGCTTCGTCTCAGGTGTCGGTTGAAGGGAATCCTTTTCCGTTACCGTAATGTTCCGCTCGGTTAAGAACTGCTCAACGGTCTTGGCTTTTGTAGCGACCGTCTTGCTTTCTCCGTCCAACGAAAAAGTGACCTGTTTTGGCTGAGTAGCCTGGGCAGAGAAATAGCCAATCATGGGAACGAGCACAAGAGCAAGGCAGCCAAACATGACTAGCCCCCGATTCTTATACCTTTCCCATATCGCGCGTAACTCCATTTCCCACACTCCTTTTCCTAGAAAAGCGCAAGGCTCTTCTTGTCTAGCCAGGTAAGGGTCGATGTAATTGCACTAATATTCTGGAAGTGGCCGGTACTTCACAAGGTCGGCTTTGATTGTATTTCACTTTCCCGGCTTTGTCAAATTTACCCTCCCTCTTGGCTGAAACGATAATGGTATCAGACTAGCAAAATAGGCGTGGCGAATGGTAGCAGAAACCTGTCGAGAAGCCATGTCGGATGGACAATAATCGTTCGACACATTGTTCATCGTATGCGTCGACAAAATAGAGTAGAACCCGGTTACTTCACACAAAAAAACGGGAAATCACGTGATGAATCGTGATTTCCCGTTTTTATTAACCGTTCATGCGAAAAAGACGTGTGGCGTTGTCTGCGGTAATTTGTGCCATTTCCTCGTAAGACAACCCATGAATGTTCGCCATTTCTTCACAGACGTAACGCACATATCCACTCTCATTTCGCTTTCCACGGAAAGGATGCGGAGTGAGATATGGGCAATCTGTCTCTATCAACAGCTTGTCTAGCGGTACCTTCGCTGCTACTTCTTTTGGCTGCTTGGCATTTTTGAATGTAAGCGGACCACCGAACGAAATATAAAAATTCATATCGAGTGCCTGCTTTGCTGTTTCCCAACTGCCAGAGAAGCAGTGCATGATGCCGCCAACATCTGCTGCCTTCTCTTCCTTGAGGATCGTCAAAACGTCATGGTGCGCATCGCGATTGTGGATGATGATCGGCATGTCGAGCTTGCGAGCCAGCCGAATCTGCTTGCGGAATACCTCTGCCTGCACATCACGTGGCGACGTATCCCAGTAGTAGTCCAAGCCCATTTCTCCCAATCCCACTACTTTCGGATCACGACTGAGTTCCTCGATCCATTCTAGGTGTTCGTCTGTCATGTCCTTGGCGTCTTGTGGATGCCAACCGATGACGGCGTAAATAAAGTCATACGCATGAGCCAAATCCATGCAGGTTGGAATTGTTTCAGCGTTAAATCCGATGTTCACAATCGTACTGACGCCATTTTCTTGCGCACGAGCAATGACCTCTGCACGATCTTCATCGAATTCCTTCGCATTTAGATGAGCATGGGTTTCAAATAACAAGATGGGTCCTTCCTTTCCTTGCCCTCGTTACTTCACGATTGCTCCGTTTGGCATACTTGGGTCAACAGTCGCAAGTGTCAACTGATCTCCTGCTGATGCTGCCAGGATCATCCCTTGAGATAGCTCACCGCGAAGCTTCACTGGCTTCAGGTTAGCGACGAGGATCACTTTTTTGCCGACCATATCTTCTGGGGAGTAGTATTTCGCGATACCAGAAACAACCTGGCGCTTCTCGTAGCCGAGATCCAATTGCAGAACCAACAGTTTGTCAGCATTTGGATGCTTGGCACATTCCACTACCTGTGCAACGCGCAGCTCTACTTTTCCAAAATCGTCGATGCTGATTTCTTCTTTTGCATCAGCTGGTTTGTCAGTTGCTGCTTCTGTTTGGTTGGTGTTTGTTTCACTCACCGGTGCTTCCCCTTTCAAAGCTGCTTGCTTTTTCTTGTTTTCCTCTGCTTGGCGACGTGCTTCTGCTGTCGAATCGTCGATGAAAGCAAGTTCCGCTTGAACATCCAAACGAGGGAAGAGCAGTTCCTTGCGGCTGACGATGCTTCCAGCAGGCAATCCACCCCATACACTTGCAGATTCCCAGTTGGTTGCTTCTTCATTGCCCAAAATACCTAGTTGATCCCAAATTTTCGCTGGTGCTTTGGTCATGAACGGTTGGATCAGCACGGAGCTAATGCGGATGCTTTCCACCAAATTGTACATGACAGTTGCCAGACGACCCTTGGTTTCTTCGGATTTTGCCAGATTCCAAGGCATGGTCTCATCGATGTATTTGTTTGTACGTCCCACCAGTTCCCAGATGTGAGCCAGTGCATTGGAGAAGCGCATTTCTTCCATGTGCTCTTCCACCAGCGCCTTCGTTTTCATCGCGAGGCCGATTAAGCTGTCATCCGGCTCTCCTGCATCCTGTGGAGCTGGAACAATACCGTCGAAATATTTCTCAATCATCGTAGCGGTACGGCTCAGCAGGTTTCCGATGTCATTAGCCAAGTCGTAGTTCAGGCGTTGTACGAACGATTCCGGCGTGAAGATGCCATCCTGACCGAAGTTGATTTCACGAAGCAGGAAGTAGCGAACGCCGTCAGAACCGTAACGGTCGATCAAAACCTTCGGATCAATGACATTGCCCTTGGATTTTGACATTTTTCCATCTGGCATCAGAAGCCAGCCATGACCAAAAATTTGTTTTGGCAACGGGATATCCAGTGCCATCAACAGGATTGGCCAGTAGATCGTATGGAAGCGCAAAATGTCTTTTCCAACCATGTGAACATTGGCCGGCCAGAAGTTACGGTATTTGCTGTCGTCCTCGGACAAATAGCCCAGAGCAGAAATATAGTTCGTCAATGCATCGATCCATACGTAAATAACGTGCTCTGGATCGCTCGGTACCTTGATACCCCAGTCAAATGTACTGCGGGATACGGACAAATCCTGGAGGCCTGGCTTCAGGAAGTTGTTGATCATTTCGTTGCGGCGGCTCTCTGGTTGAATAAATTCAGGGTTTGCTTCGATGTGCGCAAGCAGTCTGTCCTGATACTTGGACATGCGGAAGAAGTAGTTTTTCTCCTTCACTTTTTTCACTTCGCGACCACAGTCTGGGCAAGCATATCCGTTGTCTGTTTTCGCTTGGGTTTCTGTCCAGAAAGCCTCGCAAGGTACACAGTAGAAGCCCTCGTACTCACCCAAATAAATATCGCCTTGGTCGAGCAGGCGCTGGAACACTTTTTGTACGACTTCTTTATGACGAGGCTCTGTAGTACGGATGAAATCGTCGTATGAGATGTCCAGCTTTTGCCACAGGTCCTTTACCCAATCGACAATCGGGTCGATGAATTCGAGCGGTTGTTTGCCATCTTCGGCTGCACGCTCTTGGAGCTTTTGACCATGCTCATCTGTCCCTGTCAGGTAATACACATCATAGCCGCGCAAACGCTTATAACGAGCCATAGCATCACACGCGATTGTGGTGTAGGCGTTACCAATGTGGAGTTTGTTACTTGGATAGTAGATCGGTGTTGTGATGTAATAAGTAGGTTTCATTGCAACTATTCCCCTCCTGTTTACGTTTATTAAAATAAGGAAAAGCCCACCCCAAAAAAATTGGGGCGAGCTCTATCTCGCGGTACCACCCAAATACTCCGTCCCCTCACGGAAAACGGACTTGGTGAGTCAAAACATGACTCTACCCGTAACGTGGGCTTACGTCACAAACTACTAGGTCCGGTCAATGCCGCACTGTTCATCTGCAAGACTCAGGGTCCATGTTCAGCTTGCTCACTTATACCGGTTCTCAGCTACCCCGGTTCTCTGAAATAAGGAGGATCGGCTTACTCTTCCCATCATGGTCGTTTGCTATCAATTGCTGTATTTATCCTCTATTGTACACGACCAACCTGTTTTGTAAACATCCTCGGCAAGCCCATTTTCCCGAGGAATTTTATTGCTCGCTTCAAACCAACTTTACAAAATACAAGAAGAAAAGAGAAAACTTGGAGTTTTTGTCGAATCGTCATGTTGGGTTTCGACATTCGTCGACTAATTCGACACCCAATTCTTCCAGTAAATTTTATCCATAAAAATTTCCATATCGCTTCCAACGCTTCAAGAAACACCGGTTTAACAGCATTTTCGTTTTGAAAAAACATTTTGCTTTTCAAGGAATTGTCAAAATCATGTTGACACCTTTGGGAATGGCTGGTATGATTATCCCAACAGAAAATGTCGAATATTGACGATAAATGATGAGTGTATAACAATAGCATCGACATATACAGATTTTGGGAGGAGATTTTAACTATGATGAAATCAACCGGTATCGTTCGCAAAGTAGATGAATTGGGTCGTGTTGTTATTCCAATCGAATTGCGCCGCACTCTGGGTATCGCTGAGAAAGATGCTTTGGAAATCTACGTTGACGGAGAGCGCATCATCCTGAAAAAGTATGAGCCTGCATGTATCTTCTGTGGAAACGCTGACAAAGTATCTCATTTTAAAGGTAAAATTGTATGCCAAGATTGCCTGACAGAAATGCCTGTTAAACGCTAATATCATTTGATTACATAAACATGCCTTTGTGGGACGAGCCTCACAAAGGCTATTTGTTTGCTATTTTTTCTTCAACAGCCCTCGGAAGAAGAACAGCCTGGGCGCATACAAATCAGAATAGACCACATCTGCCGGCATTTCAAAGGATACATCGCCAGAAAACTGTAATCCAACCCTGTCGACATGACGAAAAGAAAAAAGCCGACCTTATCGGCCAGCTTTGCTCACTCATTACCCTCTATTCACGATGATATTCGTTGTAAACATCTCGTTTGGATACATTTCGATCATCGGCTGCTTGCTTGATGGCTTCCTTTTTCCCCATGCCTTGTGCGCAGTAATGATCCACGTGCTCCACGATACTCAGCGCTTGCCACCAGGTATCATCGACTTCTGCTTCCAGCGGTCCGGTGTTCCCTTCGACAATGACACAAAACTCACCGCGCACCTCGCCGCTCCTGAGCCATTCCAGCAACTCGTCCAATGTCCCACGCACAAATTCCTCGTAGCGTTTTGTCAGTTCTCTTGCCAGGACAGCTCGCCGATTCCCCCACGCTTCCCGCATGGCAGCAAGCGTCTTTTCCACTCGATGGGGAGCTTCATAAAAAATCAGCGTTTCTGGATATCGCTTCAGTCGTTCCAGCTCTTCGCGTCTTTCTTTGTTTTCGCGTCCCATAAATCCGCAAAATAGGAAGCGATCAGTAGGAAGACCGGAAGCAATCAAAGCTGTCAACGCCGCATTGGCACCTGGAACGGGGATGACAGAAAATCCCGCTGCGGTCGCATCTCGTACCAGCTCCGCACCCGGGTCGGAAATCGCCGGCAAGCCAGCGTCGCTTACCAAGGCGATTTTCTTGCCCTCTGCAAGCCACTGCAACAGCCCATTTCCACTTGCTTCCTTATTATGCTCGTGATAGCTGACCGTACGTTTTTCGATTTGAAAATGATTTAGCAGCTTTCTCGTCTGGCGCGTATCTTCACACGCGATGACATCGACTTCACGCAACGTATTTAGACACCGCACCGTGATATCATCGAGATTGCCAATGGGTGTAGCCACCAAATAAAGAACTCCCGCTTCTTCTGACGCAAAACTGCGTTGCACATTCATTCGGAGGCCCCTCCAATCAATTCTTCTTTTTTCTTGCGCGTTAATCGTTTGATGCTCTCTTCACGCTTGAGACCCCAGGAACGGTCTGCTCCTTCTTCCCAATAAAGCAGCTCCACTGGCCCTCGACCTCTTGTATACTTGGCACCTTTTCCTTCATTATGAGCTGCCAAGCGGCGGATCAGCTCTGTCGTATATCCAGTGTAGAGTGTCCCATCCGCACAAGAGAGGATGTAGACATAGTGACTCTTACTCGAGGGAATCTCGTCTGCCATAATAGATTTCCTGTAGTTCTTCACAGTATTGCTCTCCATTTTCATACACAATCAGCGGCGGCTGAATTCTCAGCTCCGGCTTTCCACCCCTTATTCCCTCGATCAGAACCATATTCGGCTCTGCTTCCCTACGCGGATAAACCAGACGCATCCGTTTCGGCTCGATGCCGTATTGGCGCATAAGCGAAATGATGTCGATCAAACGTGTGGATCGATGCACGAGCGCCAGCTTCCCGCCGGTTTTTAGCAACTGACTCCCCACACGAATGACATCCTCCAAGGACAGCATAATCTCATGACGGGCGATCGCAAAGTGCTCGCTGATGTTTTTCTCCCCACTGGTCGCAGGCATATACGGCGGATTGCATGTGATCAAATCGAAATTCCCGTGCCCAAACAACGACACCGCATCCTTCACATCGCCATGATGCATCGTAATTCGTTCGTTTAAGCCATTCAATGTCACATTGCGGCTCGCCATGCTGAACAAACGCTCTTGAATTTCGATTCCATCAAAACTGGCTTCTGGCGTACGCGTGGTCATAATGAGCGGTATTGCTCCATTGCCCGTGCACATATCCAATACTTTTCCGCGCTTTGGCACCGATGCGAATCGTGCCAAAAGAACCGCGTCCATCGAAAAGCAAAACACTTCGTGGCTCTGGATTATTTTCATTTCATGTGTCAATAAATCATCGATGCGCTCTGTTTCGTAAAGCGGCACGTTGGTGACAGGTTCCATCTACGGTTCGTACTCCCTTTTGTTCTTGTCTTATTATTCCTATCCGGAAAAAAGCGACCTGACACGTGGCCCAGGTCGCTTTTTCATGTGGTGCTGGTTACTCACCGCTTATTTTTGAGGGCCGCCGCTCAGGAATGAGAGACAGAACAGGCAATCCCCTTCTTTTCGCAGGCTGCCGAAATGCACATTGCAGATATGAAATCCTTCCGCGTACAAACGGGCGAGGTTGTCATATCCTTCTCCAACCACTGCCTTTTTGGCTTTTTCCTTCGCGACAGGGCTTGTTCCCTTTTGTTTTGCTTGGGAGCCGGTCTTCTTCCTGTCTAGTCGGTTGCGAAGGTGCTGGTTTTCAACGAGTAATTGGGCGTTTTCCTCCATCAAAACAACGATGACGTCTTTCAGTTCACCAATTTCTTTATAAAGGTCACCAATACGTTCTTCAATGCTCGCCATCTTGACGAAGATTTCCCGTTTGTCCACTAGCTCACCTCTCCCCTACCCCCACGCTTTATTCAAAGGTGGGGAGACCTATCGCAATCTCATCCAATCCGAATTCGGTGACACGTTTGTCGATTGAAAGCTCTACTTGGACAGATTGGTCAAGTACGTTTACGGAAACGACTCGTCCATTCCCCATCGGGGTGTTGACCATTTTGCCAACGTCCGGCATCTCATCCTTCGAGCTTTCATAGTTGTCGTTCTCGTATTTTAAACAGCACATCAACCGGCCGCACAGACCAGAGATTTTGGCTGGATTCAACGAAAGATTTTGGTCCTTGGCCATTTTGATCGAGACAGGCTCGAAATCGCCGAGGAACGTCGAACAGCAAAGCAACCTGCCACAAGGCCCGATCCCGCCGAGCATTTTGGCTTCGTCACGCACACCAATCTGGCGAAGCTCAATCCGGGTACGGAATACGGAGGCGAGGTCTTTTACCAGCTCACGGAAATCAACCCTGCCGTCAGCAGTAAAATAAAAGATAATCTTGTTGCGGTCAAACGTGTATTCCACATCGACCAGCTTCATATCGAGCTTGTGCTCTTTGATCTTCGTCTGACATACAGCAAAAGCATTCTTGGCGGCTTGCTTGTTTTCATCCACCTGTTTTGCATCTCGCTCGTCTGCCATCCGAATGACCTTTTTCAGCGGCAATACAACATCAGACTCAGCCACTTCTTTTTTGCCAATGACGACCTTGCCAAACTCGACCCCTCGCGCCGTCTCAACGATGACGGTGCAGTCTTGCTCAATCGGCAGTCGGTCAGGGTCGAAGTAATATATTTTGCCCGCTTTCTTAAAGCGGACCCCAACAACCTCGTACAAGGGTTATCCCTCCTGGAATTGAAGAACCAACCGCTCAAGAGCCAACTGTGCGTTGGCATTTCGCTCTATCCGATTTTTCGTCTCCATGACCAAATCTATCCCGCGCAAGAGCTCAGCTTTTGTCCATACCAGTGCTTGTCCTTGCAGCACATCCTGTTGGTCGCTGTTAATGAGATGGGCATGCCTGCCTACTTGCAAATACAGGATATCGCGCAGCCAAAGGATGAGCAAATCTAAAAAGAGGGGTAGTTCCTCTTTACTTTTGTCGCTCTTTTGCAACATATCATGGATCGTTAAGAGTGCAGATGAATTGCGCTGTTTGCACTCCTGCACCAATTGTATCACTAGATTTCTTAGCTGTGCAAACGATTCTGATTGGCTGAGTGTCATGGCTTCTTCCACATTTGTCGTAATGTGGGAAGCAACCTGCGCCATTCCCGCCAAAACGCCCTCTGCACGCAACTTTTCCGCAATCGATTCTGCAGAAAGTGGTGAAAATTGAACGATTTGGCATCGAGATAAAATCGTAGGAAGAATCGCATGGCTGTGCTCTGTCAAAAGCAGTGCCAGTACACCAGCGGGCGGTTCCTCCAGAAACTTGAGCAGACTGTTGGCAGCCTGTGTCGTCATTTTATCGACGTGCTCGATGATATATACCTTGCGTGACGACTCGACGGCGCGCATCGCCATTTCTTTTTGCAGCGAACGGATCTGGTCGATTTTAATCGAAGCCCCATCAGGCGTAATAAACAACACATCCGGGTGATTACCACCCTCTATGCGCCTGCATGTAACACAGGCCCCGCAGGCGTCTGCCTCCCTTTCCGAACAAAAAAGGGACTTCGCCAGATGCAGGGCCATCTGCTTTTTACCTGAACCTTTGGGACCCGCCAGCAAGTAGGCGTGTGCCAATCGTTCGTTGCGCAAACTATGATACAGCAGTTCCTGTGCTCGTGGCTGCTGAGAAAAACGGGTCCATGTCATGATGGTTTCACACCCACTAAAAATACAAATTGATCAACATGCCGCGGATTTCGCCAATCCTGGCTAACAAATCAATCGTTGGTGCCTGCTCGCTCAAGAGCTCATCTGTCAGTTTGAGCAGCTCTGCGTCCACCTCTTTGACGATTTTGTACAGCCTACTGCGGCCACGCCGATTCATTCCTCGTCTATCGTCCAAGGCAATGCCGAACTTCACAGCCTCTTCCATGAACTGTTTGACGAGATTTTTATAAGCATAGAAGTCACGAACGGCGCGGGAACGAGCAAGAATCTGTCCCTGCCTGTCTATGTCTGTCAGTAGCCGGGTAAGCTTCTCCTGAGACATACGTTCGTCTTCTCCTTGAATCATCGTTCCAAAATTCAGCTTTTCCAGTTGAGGATTCTTGCGTGAATCCGTCGTTTTAATCAAGTCCAGTTTAGGCCGTAACCCATCACTGATTTTCATATCGCCACCTCCGTCGCCCGATCCAATACAGGGTTTATCCCCGTGAGATCAAGTATATACGAAAGTTGCGAAAAAAGAGAGAAGGAACCACGTTAAAATGAGTGGAACTCTCCGACATCCAATACGAAAACTGCCGCACCACCCACCTGTACCTCCAGCGGATATGGCATGAACGAGTCTACAGCATTACTGAGTGGAGAGACGGGAGTGACCATTTGTTTGCGGGATTTGCAATTATGCGCAATGATGTCGATTACTTCCGGTACGCTTTCGTCAGACGTACCGATCAAAAAAGTTGTGTTACCGGCGCGTAAAAAGCTACCTGTACTAGCCAGTTTCGTAGCACGAAAACCTTTTTTCACCAGCTGTTGAGACAGACGACCACTATCTTTATCTTGGACGACCGCAACTACCATTTTCATCGGCTATCACCCTTTCTCCCATGATCAATTCCCAATTTGACTTCTTCATTGTATGAAAAACACGTAGGCTTGGTACGTTATTTTGCTTAAACATATTATACAGCATGTACATCATCCTGCGGTACAGGGAACCTTATAATCTGTCTAGCAGTGCCTGCAGGGCTGATTGATATACATGTTCCATCGGCTGCTCGGCATCAATGACGACAAAGCGCTCCGGGTCGCTTTCCATTACCAGTTGATACCCTTCCCGAACAAGCTCATGGAAGCGCATCCCTTCCAAATCGAGACGATTCACTTCGCGTCCACGGGAGGCATTAATCCGCGCCAATCCGGTTTCGGGCTGTACATCAAAGAATAGGGTCAATTCCGGCATGCAGTCACCGACAGCAAATCGGTTAATCTGGTAGACAGCATCAATGCCCAATCCCCGCGCATGTCCTTGATAGGCGAGACTACTGTCGATAAAACGGTCGCATAGTACCAGCTTGCCCTCTGCTAAGGCAGGTAACACCTTTTCGGCCAAATGCTGACCACGTGCTGCCGCATACAAGAGAGCCTCCGTTCTTTCATCCATCTGCGTGTGGGCTGGATTCAAAATAATTTCCCGGATTTTTTCAGCGATATCAATTCCACCGGGCTCACGCGTCAAAAGCACATCGACTCCCCGCGCCTTCAGCTCTTCGTACAGCTTGGCGATGACGGTGGATTTCCCGGCCCCTTCTCCGCCTTCTATTGTAATAAATCGGCCTTTTTTTCCTGTTGCCACTTCCATACTCCTTCCACCCCTGTTGTAGCAGGCCAGTTGCTTAGATTATCGTAAAACCTGTATCGTTTGTAGCTGGTCGTCCTGTACGCCATGGAATCGCGTTTGTCCTCTCGCCAATTCCTTCAGCATCGCCAGACTTTCTTCATCGATCCGCTCGCCTGGCACCAGCACCGGAATCCCTGGCGGATATGGAATCACCATCTCTGCCACAATCCGTCCCAGAGCCTGCTCCAAAAGAATCGACTCCCTCGGGCAATCAACAGCTTCATGCATTGGCAATGCCTGCTCGCGCAAATAATGGGAAGACACGACTCCCGTCAAAAGAACGCGTTCCTCCCCCGGTTCTACTTGTGGTGCCATCGATTCAAGCAGTTTCCACAAAGCATCCAGGTCACGGGAGGAGGTTCCTGTCGAGGCTGCGAGGAGTACATGAGAGTCATCCGCCAGCTCCGAGAAAATCCCGTGCTTTTCCATCCATTTCTGTAACTCAAATCCACTGAATTGGGCCGTTCGCAAGTGGAAAAACAGCTTCAACGGGTCAAGCGTAGCGTATACGCTGTTCGTGGACAGTCGCGGCCAATCCAGCCACTCCAGTCGATCGAGTCGCTCCCGAAACTTGTCCAAAAGCGGCAACAACCTGTTCCACTCCTCGCTCGCCTCCAACGCCAGATGACGTCTGGCTACATCGAGTGAGGCCATTAGCACATACGACGGGCTGGAAGACTGAAGCATGGCGAGATGGCGGAACAACCGTTCACGGTCAATCCGCTCTCCCTGAATATGCAGCATCGAGGACATCGTCATTGCCGTTCCCATTTTGTGTGTCGATTGAACCGAAGCATCCGCACCTTCCTGCATGGCAGAACGCGGAAAGGCAGGATGGAACCCGTAGTGGGCACCGTGAGCTTCGTCTATCAAAAGCGGTATGTCAAACCGATGGACCGTCGCCGCCATTTTCGCCAAATCGATACCCATTCCATAATAGGTCGGATTCGTCAAAAAAACGGCCTTGGCATCGGGGTGTGCAAGCAGCGCACGCTCTACATCTTCGCGCCTTACACCCGCAGCGACTCCTGTTGCCAGATCGACTGCAGGTACTAAAAAGATCGGGGTTGCTCTCGCCATCATAATGCCGTTGAATACAGACTTATGGCAATTGCGTTGTACGAGAATCTTGTCGCCCGGTCTGCATACCGTCATGATGAGAGCGATATTTCCTACTGTACTTCCTCCGATCAAAAACTTGGTCTGTTCCGCATGGAAGGCTTGCGCCGCCAAAGCCTGCGCTTCTGCAATGACACCTTGTGGCTGATGCAGGTCATCTGTCCCGCTAATTTCCGTTACGTCCAGCACCAAGATGTCTTGAAAGCGATTTTTCGCATGGTTGTCAAAGCTGTGACCCATTTTATGTCCTGGCACATGAAACGGATGCGGCCGATGCTTGGCGTGCCGTTCAAGCTGTTCATAAAGGGGCGCACGCTTTTGTCGCTCCCGAAATTCAACATCTCTCTCCAACACGCGCGACTCACGTCCTTTATTTTTATTCCCCTATTTTAGCATGATTTGGACATGCATGAGTCCAGCAAAAAAAAGACACCGGAATGCACCGATGCCTTCTTTCTTCACGCATCTTTTCGCAACCAAATGCGTCTCATTTGATGAATAAAAAATGGATACTTTTCATCCTGTACATCGGTATTGACCATTTCCTGTTCGCACCGTTGACAGATAAACTGCTCACAAATGGCGATTCCGTCATTCTGCTCCTGTTCACAGACGATACATCGCTGAGCAACTTTTTCCATAGTGAAAACGCCTGCCCTTTTCCTCAATATACCAACCATTATACCCTATTATAGTCAGCATCATTCCCAAACGTTCGTGTTTTCGCCGATAGCTCGGTAGGCTTGGAAGTAGGACTGGGCTTCCTGCACAGGGAAGCAAGCTGCTGCATCAATGACATAGGACTGCCTCATTCCGTTAACCAGCTCTGATAACGGCAGCTCTGCAATGGTCGTTCCCGCGGCATTTCCGATCACGAGCAAGTCCGCATCCTTTACAGCATCCTGCCACGAATTGTATAGCGTCCAACCCGTCATCCTTTTGTTCGGAATTGGATTGTCCTCCCCCGTGTACACTGCAACGTCTTTTTCAGCCAACCAGTCAGAAGGCATATGCTCCCATAGCGAGTCCTCTCCCCAAAGTATGATCCGCTGTATATTCGCTTTTTGTAGAACGAGCCTACATTCTTGTTCAAGCCATCGAACGATGAGGGAAGAGTCTTGGCGGGAAGGGTAGAGCCAGCCCTGACCGATTCGTTTGTCCATACCGAGCGCGCGACTGACTTGCAGCAGAGAAATTCCTTTTTCATCGCAACTGGCACCAAGCTCGATATAAAATTGCTCCTTCCACGCCAAATAGCGAGGGAATTGACGAAGCGCTTCATCCACCTCGCGCATCCCGCATACCATCGTCACCAGTGAGTAGCGAGCGAGCTGCTTACAGAGGAACCGCATCCACCTTCCATTGGGTTCCCCTCCAAGCAAAGCTCGCTCGTGGGTACATAACGCCATACGAATGATCTCATGCTCCCCCAAACGCGCGTATTGAGTATGTAAAGTATTCGCCCAGTCGTATGGCACGTCGCTTCCGTAGACAAGCGTGAGCCATGGCCCCGTTCCCTGCTGTTGCATCCTTTCCTGCAAAAGCTTGCCATCAGTCTCTTTTGTCAGTAGAAATCCATCGGCAACTTCATCTGAGAAATCTGTTTGGTAATCAGACAGCACAATCCCACATGCTCCGAGCTCCTTGCCGAATCTGGTTACGACCTCCTCTGAAATGACCCATAGCCTCACGCTTTCCTTCCCTCCACATCACGCCCTACCGATTCATTCCTTTTATCCTGCCCATAACAAAAAGCCGTCAATCCAGTCATGTTAGACAAACGGCTTGTTTCATTCCTTGTATGAGCTTTCTCAAGATTTGCGACTGTGCGATAATGGAAACGCAGACTTTCATTCATCCAGACTGCTGTAAAAGGAAGTGACTTTTCATGAAGGAAACCGCCGCCCATACGATCTATAGCTACAAGCTGCTCTATCGTTTTCGCTGGCGATTCGTCGGCTACCTTTTTCAACTGTTGTTAATTGGCTTGTCCCTTATTTTGCACTCATTTATGCTACAAGTCCCGGCTTATACGCTGATTGTGACGTTAGCGATTCTACCTGTAATACCGATCTGTCATTTGGTTTTATTTCGACTGTATGCCCTTCTGCGCGGCCACAAGCCAAAGACAACTGCCGATATGCTCGTCTCTCCATGGTGGGGGGCTGGCTATCCACTTCCCATCCCGCTATCTGTCTATCGGGGCAGTGAGCTCACGGTAATTGCGGGAAGTATGGCGATAGCAGCCGGGGCTTTTGTGTGGCTTTCGAAAGGATACGCGCTCACCTTGATCACCGGAACATTGATCGTTGCGCTGCCACGCCTCCTCGCCCTCCTTGCTTCCTTTCGTCAACCAAGTCGCAGCCGGGTGAAATACGAGGATCGCGGCGTTGCTTTTTTGCTTACCGATGGATAACCGAATCGATACACCTTTACATAACCCATAGCTTGATGACAATCAACGCCGCCAATCCAGGCAAACGGAGAAGTCCGACGAGCAGAGCCGTCACCGGGTTGATCGGGATATGGAAGTTAGCCAACTCTCCAACCAGATTGGTGAAAAACAGCAATAGTGCGCCAATCACGACTTGCATGATCCCAAATCCAATCCACCTGATCGGGCCCGTGACAGATTTGCTGGCGGCAATCACCAGCAATATTCCAACTACAATCAGTGCTATAACCCACCCTGTAGTCATCTGCTCTTCCTCCTATGCCTGTTGGCGATTCCTCTCGCGCTTTGCTTGCGCGAGCAAATACATATACCGCTTTTCTGTCACATGCAAATAATAAATGACATCATCCAAACCGCCATCCGGTTCACTGATCTCCGCAAGATGGCGGGCATGCTGCCAATCCATTCGCGCCTGATTGACTGCCATATCCAAACTCGCCTCATTCCATTCCACCACGAACCGCGCTTTTTTTCTCCACCTACTCACCTGCAAGCTTCCCCCCTCAGTGAAAGTAGTAAAGTACTCCTGTCATGTTGTTAACTGCATGCAACAAAACCGCTCCCCAGATCGATTGGTACCGATGTCGAACGAATCCGAGTAAAAGCCCAATGACAAAAAGCGGAGCAAACAGAGCGAGATCCATATGCAGGAGCCCAAACCAGAGACTGCTCAGGAAGATACCCATAATGGGCCCGATTCTCTGAACCAGATAAGTCTGAATCACGCCACGAAACAAAATCTCCTCCGCAATCGGAACCAATATGCCAATGACCAGAAGTGAGGTGAGCGCCGCCAAAATATCCGTTTCTTTGGCCTGCACAATCTCTTTTTCGATCTGCTGCTCTCGCTCTGATGACAGAGACAGTCCAAACCAGTCCGCAATCGGGTTCGTCACCACCACATCTAGCACCAGTGCAATCAAAAGAAACAGAGCAGCAAGCATCAACAGCATCCGGCCTAGTTGTACAGGTCGGCGAACGCCGATTTCCCCCAGTCGTCCACGAAACCACAGCGGAATCAAAATCAACAGGAACAGTTGGAAAATAGCTGATTCCAATATCCCTCCAATCGTACCGGTGGAAAAGAAGGTACCTTCCAGTAAAAACCCATACAACAACAGTACGCCTGTTTGAAACACATGCAGCCAAGCCACAATATGCAGTACATCATTCCCTGTAAGCTCGTCATATTGCCATAGCCATGACGTCTTCTGCCGTCTTTCTCGGAGCAAGCTCACAATGAAACCAACAGTCGCAATGAAGCTGAATACCGTCACTGCAAATGCAAGTAATCCTAGCCATACCTCCGGTTGCCCGACAGTGGTAGCAACCCATTTTCCGTCTTCACCCTTGTGAAAACGAATCATGGATAACTCCGCAGCAAACATGAGCCAATACCCAATAAACAGCATGATCGCCCATGGAGTGGACTTTTGTCGCCGTATCCCACTCACAAGCGACAGTCCTTGTCCTGTCAGCATCTCCTCACGCTCCTATTTCACTGTATGTCTCGTCCATTCAAAAAAGTCCGGCATTTCTATCCGGATTGCAAAGCTTTTATCTGTGCTTCTGCTACTTGCTTGAGATATTCATTGCGCGTCCGCAAAAACCGCGTCATATACACCTTCAAGAACAACCAATCCGCGAGCTTCCCCAAGATACCCAGCGGAGATGTGTAGTCAAATATATCGATCATTCTCGTCTGATTGTCCGTTATCGGAATGAACTCATGCGTGTGATGAAACCGTTTGAATGCACCAGAAACCATCTCATCCACGAAATAGCGCGGTTCCTCCATCTCTGTGATTTTCACCGTCAAATTTTGCTTGATACCGAAGTGAATGGCTTCCCAAGTAACCGTCTCCCCCAGGTTTATCAGTCCGCTCGTAACTCCTCCAATCGCTCTCTCCCTCGTGCTGGCGGTCGATTCCATATGCAAATCAATGCTTCTGGCAGCATCGAAGCAGACCTGTCGCGGAGCATCTATCAAAAACTCCATACGAATAACCGGCATACTGCACCCACCTCTCGAAACGAAAAAAAGACAGGCAGCCCCCGTCTTCTTTTCTATCTTTATCGTACGGATGATATTTAAAAAGTCGTCCTTTCAGCACCGAGAAAGTGGTGAGAACCTGAAGAAGGAGAACTTTTTAAATTTCCTTTACAGGTCGCGCCTGCCTTCCAATGCTTTGGTTAGCGTAACTTCATCGGCGTACTCCAAATCTCCCCCGACTGGCAAGCCGTGCGCGATACGCGTCACGCGAATGCCAAAAGGCTTAATCAGCCGGGAAATGTACATCGCTGTCGCTTCCCCTTCGATATTCGGATTGGTCGCCAAAATGACTTCCTTCACCTGCTCGTCACCGAGGCGCTTCAACAGGTCAGGAATGCGAATATCTTCCGGGCCGATCCCATCCATAGGAGAAATCGCCCCGTGCAAAACGTGATAATACCCTTCAAACTCTCTCGTCTTCTCCATTGCTACCACGTCTCGCGGCTCTTGCACCACACAGATGATCGAGCCGTCACGACGTTTGTCCCGACAAATATGACATGGATCGAGATCGGTAATATTGTTGCAGACCGAGCAGTAATGAAGCTGGCGCTTGGCATTGACCAATGCTTTTGCCAGATCAAGCACGTCGTCCTCTTTCATATTGAGCACAAAAAAGGCAAGCCGCCCAGCCGTTTTGGGACCGATGCCGGGCAATTTCATAAAACCATCAATGAGCTTTGAGACCGGTTCTGGATAAAACATCGCCTACTCCTCTTTTCCTGCCCAATTTTTAGAACAGGCCTGGGATGTTCATGCCTCCAGTAAATTTGCCCATTTCCTTGCCTACCATTTCATCTGCTTTGCGCAGTGCATCGTTCACAGCAGTGAGCACCAGGTCTTGCAGCATTTCTACATCTTCAGGGTCTACTACCTCTGGCTTGATCACGATGTCTTTGATTTGCTTATGTCCATCGATTTTCACAGTGATAGCACCGCCACCAGCAGAGCCTTCCACGATTCTTTCTTTCAAGCCTTCTTGCGCTTTTTGCATTTCTTCCTGCATTTTTTTCACTTGCTTCATCATTTGTTGCATTTGCTGCATGTTTTTCATTGAGGTATCCTCCCTAAATAGTTATGAGTGTATGATTTAGTCTTTGACTTCAACAAGACCTTCTCCGACGAGCTTGATGGCTTCCGCCAAAAACGGGTCCTCTTCCGGCTCATCAGAAGCGTCTTTTTGACCAACCTGCTGGTCTACACTTTGCCACTCTTCCTCCATAACAGACAAGAGCTGCAAGGGCCTGCCCAACACCGTAGACATAACGCGCTCGATCACGCTCCGAAGCTCTGCCTCCATCGTCTTATCGCAATGGATGGCACTGTTGAAGGTTACGACAACAGCTTCATTGCCGGCAGCTACCGGTTGACCATTGACTAGCCAAGCCTGGTACTGGATCTTGATCTTTTTCAGTTCGGTCAAAATTTGACTCCACTGCCCGCGCACCTGTCTCGTCAAATTCTCATCCATGGCCTTCGCGACTTCCCTGACTCTATTCATCGGGGTTCGTGAACCACCAGAAGCCGCAGCTATGCGCCTTGGCTCGTTCTTGCGTGTTTCCTCGGCCTTTTGCTGTCCGGGAATGCTCACCTGACCTTGCATCACTTGAACCAAACGCTCTTCCAAAACGCGGATACGATTGGACATGGCGGTCAGTTCCTCGCTGTTAACGGGTGAGGCTCCCATAGATTCCGTCGCATTTGCATTAGGCTGACACATTTTGACGAGAGTCAGTTCAACCAGCACTCTTGCGTAGGTCGACCATTTTAATTGCGACAAAGCCTGATTGCAGGTCTCAATCGCTGCGTAAAGCACTGGAAACGAGTACAGCTTTGCAACCTCTGCAAACTGTTCATCAATCATGGTCCGCTCGACAATCTCTTCTAGCTGCGGCGCTGTCTTCAATAACAGCATATCGCGGTAATAGTAGAGGAAATCGTGCAGGAACTGCTCCGGGTCCTTCCCTTGCACCATGACTTTATCAAATTGCTCCATAACCTGCGCAATATCATTTTCGGCAATATGTCGCGCAAGCACGGAAAAGTAAGATTGGGCAACTGTGCCCGTAATCTGCATAATATCACTAGCACGAACCTCGTCCTTGCTATAGCTAATCGCTTGGTCCAACAAGCTAAGAGCATCACGGGCTCCACCTTCAGCCATCTTCGCTACGAGCTGCAGGGCCTGCTCCTCCACCTGCACCCCTTGTGATTGGCAAATCCTTTGCAAAAGATCGACCATCACTCTCAGTGGAATTCGGTGAAAATCAAAGCGCTGGCAACGAGAGATAATCGTCGCTGGCAGCTTGTGCGGCTCTGTCGTCGCCAAAATAAAAATGACGTGGGACGGCGGCTCTTCGAGGGTTTTTAACAAAGCGTTAAATGCCTCTGTCGTCAGCATATGCACCTCATCGATGATGTACACTTTATACCTGACGTCGCTCGGGGCAAATTTCACTTTGTCACGAATGTCGCGGATCTCTTCAACACCACGGTTGGATGCCGCGTCGATTTCCAGCACATCCGTTACAGAACCGTTGGAGATGGCTCTACACGTATCGCATTGATTGCATGGCTCACCATCTATGGGCTGCTCGCAGTTCACTGCTTTGGCCATAATTTTGGCTGCACTTGTTTTTCCCGTACCTCGGGGACCGTTGAATAAATAGGCATGGGACAGCCTATTTTCGCGTAAAGCATTACGCAAGGTTGTCGTAACATGCTCTTGTCCGACTACGTCTTGAAAAGTCTGCGGTCGGTATACGCGGTATAGCGCGGTATAAGCCATGTTCGTATGACACTCCCCATCTGCACAGTCCTCTTCTATATCCTATTCAGTATACACGATTGCCACCGTTCGTACAAAGTGAACGGACATGTCTCACTTAAAAAACGCCCCGTTCACAATTGTGCGGGACGCTTTCTACTCCTAATACGGCAGCATGATATGGAAGGTCGTCCCAAACCCTTTGGAGGAGACACGGATTTGACCGCCAATATCGTGAATGATTTTTTGGCAGACAGACAATCCGAGCCCTGTCCCTTCCTCTTTTGTCGTAAAAAACGGATCGAAAATCTTATCAATAATGTAAAGCGGGATGCCCGGACCTGAATCGTGGATATCGATACTCACTTTGTCGCCATCCTGGTCGAAATGATGGGAAATCCGAAGCGACCCTTGCTCTCCCATTGCTTCTATTCCATTTTTGCAGATATTAATGAACACTTGCTTCAATAGCTCGTTATCCCCGACGACCATCGGAAGCTTACCACGAGAGGCAAACTGAACATCAATTCCGTACAGATTCGCCTGTGACTCGACAATCGGCAAAATTTCCTCAAAAACGGTATTTAAGTCGACCATGGAATATTGAATATTACGCGGCTTGCTCAATAGTAGGAATTCACTCACTAAAGAATTGATGCGATTAATTTCTGTGAGCATGATTTCGGTGTACGTTTTCTCCCTCTCCATGCCACTGTCAGCGAATGACTTGAGGAACATTTGCAGAAATCCTTTGATCGAGGTAAGTGGATTGCGAATCTCGTGTGCTGTACCAGCAGCAATTTGCCCGATCATCGCCAAGCGTTCATTCCGTTCGAGCTTTTGGGCGAAGGATCGCAGGTTTGTTATGTCTTTGAAAAGAATAAACGCCCCTACTGTTTTCCCTGACTCGTCTTGAAGTGTATTTGCGTCGACAATCAGCTCATAGCGTTGGTTGTCATTGGTCCAGGAAGTCGCGACATTTTGCAGCTTTACGCCTTCCAAAAGTTCTTTTTTAATGAATCGATGCGGTTCGGGGATGCCGCTAAATACTTGATCCACGTGTTTATTGATGACGTCCAGTCTCTCCATACCCAGCAGCTTGCACGCCGTCTGACTGGCTTCGATAATGATCGATTTCTCGTCGAGGATAAACAAGCCCATGCTTGTATCATAGGTCAGTTTGGTCAACAATCGTTGCGACAAAAGCCGATCGCTCTCTTTTACGAGTTGGGGAAAATGGATCATGTACAGAAGTTCTTCTGCTTGCTGTGCCATGATCATGACAGACGTGTTCCTGCACCTCCCCTGTTTATCACACCATTCTAGTTCGACCTCGCCTTTGGTTCCCACTTCTTCTTCCTTTCGCAAATATTCCTCATACAGGTGCTCCATGGAACCTCGATGGGGAAGAAGAGAGCTGATAGGCTTATTGATAAGTTGATCGCGTGAATATCCGGTTATACGAAGCAGTTGTTCGTTGACCTCCACGATACTACCCGCTTGATTCACCAATAAAACGGCAGTAGGCAGTTGATGCATGAACCGCTGCAATCGACCGGACGAGCCAACGAGATGTAACGAAGAAAGTGCACTCATAGCTTGTCCCTCCTGGCCTATGACGTATTTTGAAAGGAAAGAAACGAAATCCTTTCCGCCTATTATGAAAATTCGTGAAAATACTCGTAAAACCTTCATTCTATCCACCTAAAAAGCATGGAAATGTTTCGCTAGTTATCGTCAATTTCCAACAAAAAATAATTGGATCGCAAAATAAAAATAGCATGCTTCCCTTCGGAAACATGCTATCTGTACATGCGTGATAAGTACCGTGCACCTATCTTCGATAATCCTTATCCGAGCGTTACTTATGGTAGCAGCTCAGAGCAGGCTACCCTGCGGCACACGCGATGATCCACTTATGGCTGCTTCCTTCCGGACCTGACCAGATTCATGGGTTCGCGTTGCACAGGACCCGCTCCTCAACACCGCCGCCATAAGGCAGCCTCACATAAGAAAACCTAGGATAGGAATTCAACCCTGCTATTGCGGATTGCAGGTTACAGGGCACCGCAACCTCCCCGTCTAGCACGGTAGAATTAGAATACCAAAGTTAGTAGCCGATAGCAAGGAGTAAACCTATCCAGCGCTAGGAAATCTCTCTATCCTTACTAACTCTTCCCTTACAATCCGCTGATTGTGTAATCTGAATAGCTCCATCCTCAAAAGCCTTCTTAAAAATCGAAACAATAGAGGGGTCGAACTGTGTACCTTGGCAGCGGAGAATTTCTTCGTACGCCTCTTTTGCCGACATGGCTTTGCGATAGGAACGTGTAGAGGTCATAGCATCAAACGTATCTGCAACGGCAAGAATACGCCCAATCAGCGGGATTTCTTCCCCTTTGAGCTGATCAGGATAACCTTTTCCATCCCATCGCTCATGATGATGCCGTACCCCTAAACTGATATGTGACAGGTTTTCTATTTGCTCTACAATTTTTCCACTGATAATGGAATGAGTTTTCATGCATTCATACTCGTCAGGCGATAGCTTCCCTGTTTTTAAAAGGACGTGGTCAGGAATGGCTACTTTTCCGATATCATGCATTAAGCCAGCATAACGTAAATCATCTCGTGAAACTGCAAGCTGTTCCTGTTGCTGTAAATAATCATAAATGATAAGGGCATAGTGCGTAACTCGTTCTGTATGTCCGGCTGTATAAGGGTCCTTCATCTCTACCGCTAAATAAAAGCTCCGAACGATTTGATCCAGGCTCTGTTGCGAATACTCCCGCTCGCGGATAATTAACGCATGCATCTGTTCTGCCATCGTGTTGAACTTATTCTCTAGTAGCGTTATTTCTTTCATCCCATGTATCGGGACGCGTATGGAAAAATCACCTTTCAACAAGGAATCAGTGGCCGATACCAAGCTATAAATCGGCTCACCAATCCATTTTGATAAACGGTGTGCCACATAACAGGCAAATAAGACTACGATAAAAAGGGTGAAACAAAAGATGAGGTTCAATTGTTGTAATCGTTCATTAATCCCCTCTCTTGGCAACCATTCAAAATAAGCACCACCGCTTTTTTCAGACACTAGACGGTATACGTAAATGTCCTTGCCTTGGATAAGCAAAGAAAAGAGTCCTTTTTCATTGGATTGTTCCCACTGCCTGTGTACCAATTCATAATGAGGAAGCGTCGAAACATGATTTCCAATCATAGCTTTATCGGTGTGAATCATAATAGTTCGGGAGGGGGATAGGACCATCATGCCATACTCTTTTGGAACGACATAGGTGCGGACCCAGTCAGTCAGTTTATCCAGATTGATTTCCACCAATAAAAGTCCCGTAGCTTTTGGATTCGAGCTCTCCAGGCGCTTCTCGAGAAAAAATGATCTTGGGCGCTTCTCTTGCTCCCTTTTTGTAAGAAAATCTACCCTGTTTTCTCCAGTTCCCCATTGCTCTCGTTCCATAAATTGATTATCCGCACTCCAGCTCTTATCTTCATGTAATAAGAAAACTCTTCCATCCTCGCCGAGATAAACAATATTTCCTACCACTTTTTGGTTGCGAGAGAAACGCTCGAATAGATTTTGGACCTGTTCCTGTGATGTCCATTCACGTCTAAAGCCATTCTTTTTTCCTTCGACAAAAGATGGTTCCTCTGTGAGACGTTTGGCTAGTCTATTCGCCAATTCATCGGTATCCTTTTGGATAGACTGAAAAAGGGACAAAAGCCGTTCATCGACGAGCCCTATATTCGCGTCCATGTTCGTTTTGTATAGTTCAAACACGGCCGCTTTGGCTTGATCAAAAAAAAGGAAGCAAACAAGAATAGTCGGCCCTAGAATCAACAATAAAAATGTGGAAAATAATCGATCCCTCCACTTCAGGTACACAAGCCTCCCCCTTTTTTCCAAGCTGTTCACCAAACCTATAGCTACACCATTGTTAGTGGGTACGATTATATAGTGTCACTTCACTATTTCCCGCTGGGATCAAACGTAAACCTTTGTTCGAACCAAAAATGGAATCTTCTTCATCCATAGACAAACGGACGCTGTCGTAATATCCTAGCTAAGAATTATTATCGTATGTGAGGAGATGCATCAGATGAGATACATCCTCCTGGTTTTTCTCGGAGCATGTAGTTACGGCATACTATCAACCATCGTAAAGCTTGCCTACAAGCAAGGCTATTCGCCCGCAGAAGTAATTGGTGGGCAAATGTTTTTGGGCTTTGTGCTGACCTGGATACCCGCTCTTTTTTTCCTGCGGACCAAGCCTCCCCTTCGCCAGTTGCTATTATTGGTCGCCGTAGGTCTGTCTGTCGGTTCCACCGGAATTATGTACTACAATGCCCTGCAATATATCCCAGCCTCGATCGCCATCGTCCTTTTGTTTCAGTTCACATGGATGGGCGTACTGGTTGAAGCTGTGATGACTCGCCGAATGCCTGGAAAGGAGACGATTTTTTCCCTCCTGTTGCTGCTGACAGGGACCCTTCTTGCAGGAGGAATTTTTGAGAGTGGCGGATTGGCCCAATTCCATATCCTTGGTGTCGTCTTCGGTCTTCTCTCAGCCGTTTCTTTTACGTTGTTTATTTTGTTTAGCGGGAAAATCGCCATTGCTGTTAATCCGTGGATTCGTAGTTCCAGCATGGCGACTGGCTCTTTTCTGTTGGCCAGTCTGATTTACCCACCCGTTTTTCTATTCAACGGAGCATTGTTGGACGGGTTGTTTCCATACGTATTTTTGCTCGCCTTCTTCGGTATTTTCATCCCGACCGTTTTTTTCAATTATGGTATGCCCCACATAGGACCGGGGATGGGAGCTATTTTAGGAGCAGCTGAGCTACCTATGGCTGTGCTCTCCTCCTATGTCATTTTGAATGAATCTGTCTCTATACTCCAAGTGAGCGGAGTCGTGATCATTTTACTCGGAATCATCTTGCCGGAATGGCTGCGCCAGCGAAGCATTCGAAGAAACAAGGCTACCTCATAAGCGTTGTCCAAAGCCCATCCATTTTGCCACTACCGCAATACGGACGGGTTTTTTTATGATCAAAAACAACAACCCTCTGCTCCACGCAAAGGGTTGTTGACAAAGTCAATCATAATTTCAACCCGCAAAAATAGCGAGTATTAAGGAGCAATATTTTCTTTGAATGACTTTTATCAACATTCCTTTTATTGAGGAGTTTATATTCATTTACAAAAGTGAATCAGTTCATTTACTTCTTAACTAATCAATTTTACTCGCAAATCCACATCAGAAAAGCAAATTTAGTTATATATTGGAAAATATGTAAATGAAGTTATAAAATACAATAAACACACGAAAAAGGAGTGGGTATTATTGTTGCAAAAATCTAAAAAAATACTATTTTCATTATTGCTTTTACCTTTTATTTTTCTATTCTTGATAAGTACAAAAACAGAAGCAAACCCTACAACCATTGAAATGGATATTAAGGAACATAGTTTGAAGAAAATATTTAAAACAGAAGAAAAATTCGCTCAGTCCTTTAACTCAAAATTTGGGATCGATCCTTTGGATGAAATTAAAGGGGATGTTAAATTAAGCCTCAAATTCAAAAAACAAAAGGACAGTAAAGAACAGCGTGATGTTTCAGGAAAAGCTACTGTTAAAATTGGGAATGAAAAATTCACTTTTCCTATTGAAGAAGGCAGTTTAGTTAAATCAATTAACTCTGAAGGGAAAGAAGTTTACTTTCTAGATGCAGATTCGACCTTTAAATCTAAAGATGGAAATAAGGAAGTTAGTTCGCTAACTTTTGCATGGAACAAAGACTTTTCCAAAATGGAGGGCGCTATTAGTGTAGGTACTATCTCTGACTTCTCTTATATTACTTTCGGTAATTCCGACAAACCGATAAGAGGAACTACTGAAGAAGAACGCCAAGAGTTAGCTGATAATCAACAGGAATTTGATACCGACGAGTATGGGGAGGAGGAGTAGTATTTTATGAATATTAGAAATGTACTTTCATTGTTATTGACTAGTGTTTTATTATTGACAAGTTATGTTTCTCCAACCTTTGCATTCGAGAATTTACAGCACTTTAAAACTATGGCAGGAAAAAACAGAACACCCGAAGGATGTTCATTTCGTTCAGGAGTAATGACCATTGGTAGAACTTTCAATTCGAACACCCTCAATGGTACTTTACAGCATCGTGTTTTTGGAACTATAGAGGATGTAAAAAAATGCTATAAATATGGTGCGTATGTCCATATAATGGAATCCTATGTTAAAGCCAAGGACGGTAGTACAAATACAGGTAAAATCGGTGTATACTCCCCAGAAGATACAGATGGATCTAGTCTCCAAATTTCTGATGCTGTTTTTAATTGGCTAGATTGGACTAACATAGCACAATTAACAGTTAAAGTATTATCAAACGATTTTAAAGCAGAAATAAGAGCTACCCAGCCAACAGGAACCATTCACAGTAGGAGAATTAGGGCTACAAATGCTTTTGGAATTGATCACGCTAATTTGCCTGCTTCTGTCTCAAGCACAACGGCTGATAAAGCTGTTCAAGATGATACACTTGGGTTTTCTACTTATTTTGATATAACGATGTATGATGAACTTGGAAAGATTGAGTCATCTGGCAAGGTTAGATATTTTGTAGTAAATGGGTTGGGTGAAACAATAGGTATTTGGGGCGAAGAAATGTATATTGAGCATTACATGTGGTAACTAAATAGTAGAGGACAGTACACGCTTTATATTGGGTACTTCCTCTATTTTTGTTTTTATATGACACTAATAGATATAAAGGTTGTGTCTGGAGATGAAAAAAAATAGAATTGGAATTTACATTCTTCTAATATTTCTTTTGTTTAGCGGTTGCACAAACACTTCATCTAATGATTTAAATAAAAATAATGTTGATGCAAAAAGTGAAGTATATGCCCTTTCTTTGGAGCTTAATTCGGATAGTTTCTTACAACAAATCGAAGAAAATAATAATGCTACCGTTGCATTGTTTTTAAAAGCTGGCATTGATCCAAATTTACCAAATAAAGAAGGTGAAATTCCAATAGTCAAAGCTGCCCTTAACGGAAATGTTGCTATTGTCAATTTACTTATCAATGCTAACGCCAGTATTAATTTGCCTAACAGTAATGGAACTACAGCATTGATGGCAGCAGCAGCCAACAATCAATTAATAATAGTACAGCTTTTACTTCAAAAGGAGGCTAACATAGAAGCAAAAGATAACGATGATTATAATGCTTTAATGCTTGCAATTAGAAACGGTGATATTGAGATAACTAAAACGTTAATAGATGCCGGAGCAAATCCTAATATTACAGAGGGAAATAATAGAGATGACATCATTTTATTTACAAAGAAGATATATCCAGAAATCGGAATTATATTGGATGATGTGAATAATAGCCTTAATATGAAGGTCCCACAATCAAGAGAATAATTTATTGTTGAGGTGATTAGATGAAATGCCCTTGGTGCGATGTACAAGTCGAAAAGCTTGAAGGCTATTGTTTGAATTGCGGGAATGAATTTGTTGACTTCGAAAAGAAAGAGTTTTCAAATATAAATAACTCTGATTTAAATAATGTATCTGTTCCCAAAGTTGAATTCTGCGCAAAATGTCAGAATGAAATGTTATTCCTAGGTGAACAGGAATTACAAAGATCGTCACCAATCAGTAATTTGTTTTTAGGTGAATTCGGTGACCTTTTAAAAGGAACCCTACGTTTACTCATGTTTGTTTGCAAAGATTGCGGGAAGACTGAATTTTTCGTAACAGAGGACACCTTATTACGATTAAAAGATTACGGTCAATTAGATTAGCTGTCTATGAGAAAACCAAAAACTCACAAAACCTCTGATATTTTTGAATTTAAGTAAACAGTGTAAAAACCTCGCCTACTTGCGAGGCAATTGAAAAGGGGCTTTCCAAAAGCCATGAATCTGGCTAGGGATCGCCCCTTGTTTACACGTAGAGGAAAGGTTACTCTTTTCGATCACGATCGATCATCAGAGGCTGTGGCGCAGTCGCCATGTTTTTTTGTTTTCTCCAAACGGTAAATCCATAATAAACAGCAGCAATGAGAACCAGTGCACCTAAGACAGAGAAAATCACGGTTCGATTATTCAATAAGGCCACATAAGAAGTAAGCATCTCCACCTTATTTCCCATGAAATGACCGAGCAAAAACAAGATCAGCGTCCATACAAAGCCGGTTGTGTACGAAAAGAGGGCGTAGCGTGGAAACGTCATTTTCCCGATCCCGACCAAGTAAGGAACCACATGCCTGACAACCGGAAAGAAATAGCTGATACATAGGGCGTAGCTTCCGTAACGATCGAGAAGCGACTGCGCTTGATCTACGTACTTGTTCATTCCTTTTTTGCGACTAATCCAGTTCAGTGCAGGTGCACCTAGCCATCTCCCGAGCACATATCCCAATGATAGCCCCGAAACGACACCTAGATAGGTCGCAATAAATGCAGGAATAACATGCAGAAGTCCCATCGAGGTCAGCACCCCTGCAGACAGCACGATCACCTCGTCAGGAATCGGCATACCAACAATCCCTAGCCATAACATAAAGAAAAGAGCAAAATAGCCAAACTGACCCACAGACTCGGACAGCATATCGACAATCATTTAGAAATCCTCCTAGCCGACACCCTTGCCATCATCCTTCCGGCAAATGTAAACAAAGGCAGGTGGCAGATTCAATGGAACCATCTTCACCGATACTTGCTCAAATACAGAGGAAAGCTGCTTTTTCATTTGCAGCGAATATTGAAAGGCGACAAATACTCCACCTGGTTTTAGCGCATGATATACCTGATCCATGATTTGATCACGCAGCTCTTGTGGGAAGTTGGCAAATGGTAGGCCCGACAAAATACAGTCGGCTTTGCCCAATCCCGCGTCCGAAAGAACCCGATTCAAATCTACCGCATCTTCGTGGAATCGTACATCGGGAAATAGTGGTTCCAACCTTTTGCGCATCTTGGTCTCCTTTTCAAAGGATACCAGTACGGCTTCCGGTTTTTTCTTTTGCTCGATCCACTTCGTAAAAATCCCCGTTCCTGCTCCTAATTCCACAATTGTATGTGCTTGCTCCCAGTCGATGGGCGCAACCATTTGTTTACAAAGTGCACGGGAGCTAGGAGTAATACTGCCTACTTGGCCTGGCGACTGCAAAAAATTATAGAAGAACATCAGCCGATCCTTCATGCTGGACGGATGATGACAATCGATCATCATGTCTATATGCTCCCTTCTCAGTTCTTGCTTATCCATTATCATATCCAAAAAACATTACGAATTATCTACCAAAAACGAAAGATTTTCTTACTACTATAACAGTAAACGAATGGAAATAAAAATTCCTCCGTCTCTGGTCGGATCAAATAATCACGCTCATGATGGTTTTTCGAGTGATTTCCATACGTTACAATGGCAGTAGATCAAGTTTTACATCTAATCAAGGAGGATTTATTCATGGATTATAAAGGTGTAAAAGTCATAACGCACGCTAGCACATTTTTTGCACCGATCCTTGTACCCATTCTTGTCTGGCTGCTCGTACAAAATCGTGGCGCCAAAAGTATGGCGCTGCAAGCTTTGTTCTTCCACATCATAATGACGGTGCTCATCGCTATTTCCTGGTTCTTCACCTTCTTGTTGATTGGGATTCCATTCCTGATTGTGTTTGGACTGATGGCGATCTACTACCCGATTAAAGGCATCATCTACTCCTTAAATGGACGCCCGTTTTCCTACCCATTCGTCGGTGGGATTGGCAGATAATCACGATACACAAAAAAGACCAGCTATCCTTTAGTAGGAAGCTGGTCTTTTTGTTCAGGAGCCTAATTACATTAGGAGCCTACTGTGAAGCGCTCATTGCGATGCTTCGGATTTTCGATTTCATCGAGCAACGCCACTGCGAAATCGGCATAGCTCACATAGCTCTGTCCGCTAGCGTTTACTAGCAGATGGTCTTTTCCGAGTTGGTAGGCGCCTGTTTTCTCCCCTGCTGGATCAAAAAAGGCAGATGGACTAATATAAGTCCATTGAATGCCGTTTGACTCTTCCAATACACGCAAGTACTCTCCATGCTTTTGTGCTGTTGCCAAGTAAGCCTTAGGGAAATCAGGCGTTTCTACGAGACGCAGTGTTTTGGCTTCGTCTACAAACAGACTGCCTGCACCGCCTACAACGAGCAAACGTGTAGAAGGAGCACCCTTCAATGCTTCAATTAAAGCTTTCCCTGACTCTACGTGCAGATGTTCCTGGCCTGCTGGTGCACCAAAAGCGTTCACGACTACGTCAAAGCCGTTCAAATCTGCTGCTGTCAGGTCAAATACATCTTTCTGAATCACTGCTACGTCAGTCTGCTCGATTTTGGATGCATCACGTACAATCGCTGTCACTTGATGACCACGATCCAACGCCTCTTTCATAATCACCTTACCTGCTTTACCGCTTGCTGCTACAATTGCAATCTTCATGATGATATTCCCTCCATTTTTATGTTGTAGATGTAACTGAATTAGTTACAACACTCTCAAAAATAATAGGCGTTACCGCATCGCCTTGTTGTAATCATTTTAGTTACAACAAAACAAATTGTCAACCCTGTTTTTTCAACGCATAAAAAAAGCACCCGGTATTCACACATACACCAGGTGCTAGCTGTTACTTCTTTTTCGTCGGACCATTCCAGGTAATGAACCCGCCTTGCAGATGTGCCATCTGAGGAATGCCGTGTTTCTTTAAAATTTTTGCTGCCTGCTTACTACGCATCCCGCTCCGGCAGTATAGCAATATATCGTTCTTGCTGGAAATTTCTTTTGCACGATGGTCGAGCTGAGACAAAGGGATGTTCACTGCTGAGGGAATATGACCCGCTTTATATTCGTGAGGCTCGCGTACGTCGATGAGCAGCACCCTGCTTTTTTGGTTAACCCGTTCCTTGAACTGATCTGACTTGAGATTTTCCAATCCTTTTACAGGAACGAAGCGAGAGATGACATACCAAATAATTACCGCATAGGCGAACAGCAAAAGAATCGTAGTGAAACTCATAGGAAGCTCCTCTCCAAAATCGGTTTAACGGCTCTTGACCAAAAGCTCTACGGCTTCTTTCACCAGCTTGCTCGTGTCTCCTCCAGCAGCCTGCTCTTCTAACAAACAGCGTTGCAGGTTTTCCGCTACAATCTGGGCAATCGCTTTGTCTGAAGCGTTGCGAACGGCGGAGAGCTGCGCTACTACGTCTTTGCAGTTTTTCTGCTCGTCCATCATTTTCAGCACACCGCGTACTTGTCCTTCGATTCGTTTTAAACGTCTTTTGATATCGTCACTATAGTTGTAATCCATATGAATTCCTCCTGTTTCACGACAAGGCATACGTATACAGGTATCTTATGCGAAATCCAGGTAATGTCAAGCAAGCTGCCTTCGCGTGCTGTTTAAATGAACAGGTTTACTCTTGCCTGAGTCGCATCCCCCAAATAAGCGGCTACACCTGCATACTCCATTCCGTCGAGCAATTCCTCCTGTTTGAGACCGAGCAAGTCCATCGTCATCGTACAAGCGACCAGCTTCACTCCCTGCTCCTGAGCCAGCTCGATTAGTTGTGGAAGCGTCAGGGCATTGTGTTTTTTCATGACATGCTTGATCATCTCTGGCCCCATCCCCATCATGTTCATTTTAGACAGTCCGAGCTTCTTGGCGCCTCTTGGCATCATCCAACCGAACGCTTTTTCAAGCCATCCCTTTTCTACCTTCACGATCTCGTCCTTGCGCATCGTATTCAGTCCCCAAAAGGTGAAGAAAATCGTGACATCATGATCATAGGCCGCCGCTCCGTTCGCAATAATAAAGGCCGCAATCGCTTTATCCAAGTCACCACTGAACAACACAATCGTCGTTTTTTCTTTTTGTTGTTTTTCCATGTAAGAACACTCCTTTAAAATACTTATACTTGTATAGGTATGAAAATAAGCGAAAGAAGCTTTTGCAAAGAAAAGCATCTTTCCTTATAAAATGTCACTCCAAATCTTGATAGCCGTTCCACTGATCAACACAATCAGGCCATAACGCAAATATTTCACATCGCTCTTGGCGCTGACCATACTGCCCACCGGTGCCCCCAAAACACTTCCGATGACCGTATACAAAACGGGCAAGAGCGGAATTTGCCCACCCGACAGCTTCCCGATCACACCACCTATTGCGGAGATGAATACAATGGCCAAAGATGAGGCAATTGTCACGCGCGTAGGTATTTTCAACACAGTCAGCATGATCGGAATGAGGATGAACGCTCCCCCTGCACCGACAATCCCGGATACGATTCCTACGGCAAACGCAGCACCAGCAGCAATGAAGCGGTTATACGTAACTTCCCCTGCTGCCGCTTCTGTTCCCCTATTTTTCACGAGCATCAAAATCACGGCAATAATCGCCAGGATTCCGTACACCAAATTGATGCTTTCATTCGACAAGTATTGGGAGAGAGCTGCACCAATCAGACTTCCCGCCAAGATGCTTACACCCATATCTCTGACGAGTCCTTTATGAATCAGGGGCGAGTTTTTCCCGTTTCTTTTGCGGAAAGCCAGTACGCCAGACAGCGACGCGAAAAATACTTGAAACATCGAGATCACCGAAACTTCCTGGGCGGAAAACTGCGCCACCCCTAGTGCCGGTGGTATAAACAGAAGCATCGGATAGCTGATGATCGCTCCACCAATCCCGAGCAGTCCGGAAAAAAAGGAGCCGACAAAACCGAGAGAGACCATGAGCAGAAGCAGTAATACGTCCATATATCCTCCTCGCATTCCTACCTAACGCATCGGAATGCTCAACCCTCTTTTCAAATGAACCAACATCAGGTAAAATCAATTCCAAGTAAATAACTGTGAATAAGGTGATTTAAATGGTCCGCTTTTTCAAATCCATTTTTCAGCATCGGTGCCCCACCTGCCAAGAACCTTTGCGCTCACACAAAAATGCCTTGTTCAGTGAAAAGCAATGCCCTAATGGCCACTACAAAGAAGAAATCTATACGCATCTTGGCGTACGTATCGTTTATGAAAATCAGGAGTAAGCGAGCACTACAACCGTTAGCGCTTCATCCAAGAGTGCTCGCTTCTGTCTCCTTACAGCTTTTTCACTAAAAATTTGTACACACCGTTCTCAACCTCATGGGAAACTAGCTCATTCCCTGTTTGCTTGACCCAAGCAGTGAAGTCGTTCAGAGAGCCTTTGTCCGTCGAGAGTACTTCCATGGTTTGACCGGATTGCATTCCGTCCATTGCTTTTTTAGCTTTGACGATTGGCATCGGGCAAGCCAGACCTTTTGTATCTACCACAATATCCGCCATGTTTTCATTCCTCCTGTTATATAAGCGCGTGATCAAAAGACGATTTTTTGAACCACCTTTTGGTTATTTATCGTGAATGGCGCAGCGATTTGGCCCTACTTCCATCTCTTGTTGTTCCTCTTCACTCGGTTTTAATTTCCCCATGTTCACTTGACGAATTTCTTGATACGCATTCGGCTGCGGCGGCAAATGGTGCGTAACGATATGGCGGAATTCACTTTCATCCGCAATCGTTAGCCCTGGATTGTTGCGATACAAGTCACCCAAACGGGCAGATACGACACCCATTGGACCAAGCTCCGTATAGCTGCCAAAATGAGCAGGCAACACGACTAAATGCTCGGGAAGCTCTTTATATCGATTATACAGGGTGTTGTGCAGGTCTCCCACCCAATCTTCTGCTTTCCCAGCCAAATCCGGGCGTCCGATCGAAGCTACGAACAGACTGTCACCCGTGAGAAAATACGTATCATCGACAAGCAGTGACGTACTTCCGATGGTATGTCCGGGGGAGTAGATCGGCAGGATCGCGATTTTGGTTGCCCCCACTTGGATTTCCTGCCCTTCCTCTAGCTTACGATAGGAATACGTAACTTCTTCCGCATCTTTTTCTGGAAGCCAATACGATGCATCGAGTCGTTCTGCCAGCTTCTTTCCACCGGAAATATGGTCGGCATGCAGATGGGTATCGATGGTGTGCTTGATCGTCCATTGATGCTTGGCTGCAAATGCTTCGTACACATCCGTCATCCGCAGTGTATCGACGACAGCCGCCTCCCCTCCTGATACGATCATGTAAGACAAGCAGCCTTTTCCAATGCGGACAAACTGGTAAATCGCACCGCCATCACGGAGGTCTCCTACCTTCACTGGCTCCAGATGCTCACTCCACGCCTTCATGCCACCTTGCAGGTAAAAAACATCCGTAAAGCCCGCTTCTGCTAGCATCTCTGCGACAAAAATGGATGAGCCCTCTTTTGCACAGACGACCAACACCTTTTGATTCACAGGGATTTTCTCAAGAACAGCCTCTACCCCATCCAGCAAATCAAAGTAAGGGATGTTCATGCTCACTACTCGATGCCCTTCGATTCGCCAATTCTCATAATCGCTCGTATTGCGAACGTCGAGAATAAACAATTCCTTCTGCGCAAAAAGAAGCTGCGTTAGCTCGTGTGCTGTCATTGCCTCCACGCTTGTTTGTTGTTCCATCATCTTTCTCTCCCCCTTATTGTTTTTCTGCCGGGCCATTCCAGCCGGACATACCCGGTAGCACATTGGTGATTTTGGTAAAACCCTTTTTGGCCAACAACTGACAAGCCATGTCGCTGCGTTTGCCGGATCGGCAGATAATGTAGATGTCGTCGTCGGGCTGTAGCTCATCCAAACGCTTCTCCAATACTCCCAGGGGTATAGAAATGGCTACAGGAATGCGGTGAAAAGCGTATTCCGCCGGTTCTCGAACATCAATGAGTGTCAGCTTCTCTTTGGCTTCCAGCTTTTTTTGCAGTTCTTCATTAGAAATGGTCCGCAAGAAGTTCGTCTCCTCCTTCACCTCATGGGTACTCGCTTTTCGCAGGAAATGCTTCCATACTTCCCCCTCCTGAACTGTACCCAAAAATTCATGCCCCGTATTGTTTGCCCAGCTCTTCAGGTCAGCCGATGACCCCTTATCAGTTGCTTGCACCTCCATCACCTGACCCGGTAACATCTCTTCCATTGCTTTTTTTGTGCGTACGACAGGCATTGGACATGCCAAGCCTTTGCAATCTAGTGTTTTATCAGCAGAAAAATTCGATTGTACGGACATGTTGTCTACCTCCTACATTTTGAGTGGAAATGTTGATTGATCAACTTTATACGTATACCCCTATGGGTATTATAATATGCCCCTCGTTTTCCTTTGTCAATAGTCGAAACGTGACCGACACACTCATTCATACGTATTTTCTTAGAAAGGATCTTGTACCGACATGGAGGGCCCAATGAAACTAGCTGACCGGATGAAGGCAAAGAACACGAAGACAACAGAGCTGTCTATTTGGGGACCTTACTTACGGGAAGAATGGGAGAAGCATTTTGCGAGCCATCTGACCGAAGAAGATAAAGAGAGGATTTTTCTCAAAAATAAAGACGGCTACCAAGGATATCTGTGGCATTTATTCAGCAATAAGCTGAGGGATTGTCTTGAACGCGAGGAAGCGGATAAAGCCTTTCAGCAAGTTGCCCATGAGTCATACTATGTGTTTTACCAGCTTTCCAACGAGGTGTTGATCTTGGAAAATGCTGCGGCGTTTTCTGCCGGGGACTTGGAAATGGAATACGATGTGTATGTCGTGGATAAGGATTTTACGTGGACGTATGTGAAGACTCATGAAACCAAGTGGTGTGGGCCTTATTTTTGCAGGAAGTAGAGTGGGGAAAACAAAGAGAGGAAGCATTCGGATACCTTTAGGGGTATACCGATATGCTTCCTTTTTTGATTGATGGGTTCATTATCGTTTTTGGAGATACTGCAAACTGTTTTCCATGATCTCTTGGAAAGGGGGAGCAACAATTTCCTTCCCCCATAATCTTACCCAGATATCTGTATTCGGATTATCAACAGCTATGTAAACTAATAGCTTTGGATCATCGCTTGGTGCAAATCCGATAAAAGAATACGTATATTTTCCATCGATGAAATTTCCTTGCTGGTCGCGTTTCTGCACTATTCCTGTGCGCCCAGCGACCGCATAATCTTTTATGGAAAAGGCTGTATCAAAGCCTGGTTTGTTGTTTACTAACGTCTCTAAAATTTCTCGAACCTGTTTGGCTGTTTCCTCTGATATGACTCGACGCCCTTTGTCAATGTGATTCCTTTCCTCCCTCGTGACATGGGGTTTCATCAATTCACCCCCGTTGGCGATGGCCCCGACAGCAGCTACTTGTTGAATGGCAGAGGCAGAACCCCCAAGTCCGTAAGCTGCCATTGCCTTATCATAGGGAGTATCCATGTTTGGTATCTTTCCAGGCTGTTCATTAATTTGTTCAATACCGGTTTTCGCTCCAAAACCGAACCGTTCAAAATAATGCTGTAATGAGTCTCCATGTATCTGTTCACTGAGCTTGGCAAAAGCGACATTTGAAGAACGTTGGATCCCTTCTAAATACGTAATCTGTCCCCACCCTGCACCATTATTGTGGTCTTTAATAAACTTGCCCGGGGTAATCTCGTAGGTTCCGGACTCATAAGTTTCGTAGTTCTTATACTTTCCCTCTTCAATAGCAGCCGCCAACGTCACGATCGGAATTGCGGCCACAGGATCTGGTTTCGCTTTTACTATGTCTGGAACCCGGTCATTGGTATCCTGTTTTTTCAGATTCATCCCAAGAATTTCTCCGGTATTTGGATCGGTAACGATTACCGTCATATTTTCGGGCTGATAAGCTTTGTTGGTCTTATGTATCGCTTCTTCTATATACGCCTGAATTTGTGAATCGAGGGTTAGAACCTTATCTGTTTGGGATGTCGTTTCCGCGGCTTGTGCCTTTTGACTCTCCCCTGTATTCATCTGTTGTGCGCTTGGCAGGGCCTCCGAAGGCATCCACTGAAATGCGATAAACAATAAAGCAAACGAAGCAACTGCGCCCCCGATGACCTTGGCATACTTTTTTCGCCTTTTCATTTGTACGAGCAGCTCCCTTTTTCGACGAATATGACTCGCGATTTCACGTCGTTTGTCCTCATCCATCTGAAGCGACGGAAATGATTGCAGCACTGTGCTTATCTCTTTTTCTTCAAAAGATGGCGTCATGTAGATTGACCTCCCTGCCGCTATTGCCCATTTGTTTTTGCAATTCCTTGATGGCTCGATGGAGCGTCGTGCTCACTTTTGCATCACTCCAGCCCAAAATTTCTGCTGTCTCTGCTGTAGATACTCCCTCTATCAACCGCAGGATTAGAACTTCTCGATACGTGCTTTTGAGGCGATTCATCACTTCATATGTTTCTTGCAATTGTTCCTTTAACACTAATGCCTTCTCAGGTGTACGCTCTTTGGAAGTGAGAAGTCGAAGGACGCTTTCGGGAAACCAGTCCATCATTTTTTGCTTACGCCTATAATCAATCGCTGCATGGCGTGCGATGGTCAGAAGCCATGTCTTGGGCTGTGCTCTGCCTTCGTAGCTCGATAAGGCTCTGAGCGCCTTCGTAAAAACTTCCTGGACTAAATCCTCGACATCTCTACGTCCGGTAAAATACGCGAGGTAATTGTAAATATCATGGCCGTATTGCTGAAACCATCGCTCTATTCGGTCATCGGAATCCATTCGTACGCTCCTTTATGAAGTTTGTATCTTATTAGACGCGAAAATGAAATTTGCTTACAGTTTTTGTGATATAAAAAAATGAAGCATATCTCTGCCGTACTGGCAAAAATATGCTTCATTCTCATCGATCCGAAAAATCTAAGCGGAGAGAGTGGGATTCGAACCCACGCACGCCTCACGACGCCTAACGCATTTCGAGTGCGTCCCCTTATGACCACTTGGGTATCTCTCCATATTTGGTTTGTCAGAAACATTACTTACTATAGCAAAATACAGTCAAAAATGCAAGACTCATTCCTCTGTATGCCCCTTGATTTGCGCGGCTCATTAGGCCAAACTAATAACAGCACACAAGATTGGTATCCGATCAGAAGAAAAGCGAGGAACATATATGAAACGTGAACGTTTGGACAAGGTGCTGGCCAATATGGCAATCGGCACGCGCAAGGAAGTGAAAGCACTTGTGAAACAGCGACTGATCGTCGTAGACGGCGTTGTCGCAACAGACCCGGGGATGCATGTCATTGCCGAGGAACAGGAAATCCTTGTGGATGGAGAACCACTTAACTTTAAGCGCTGGGTATACGTTTTGCTGAACAAGCCGCCTGGAGTGGTTTCTGCTACAGAGGACAATGTCCATGAAACTGTCGTGGACTTGCTCCCGTACGAGTGGGCAATCAAGGTACATCCGGTAGGCCGACTGGATATTGATACAGAGGGTCTCTTGCTCTTGACCAATGACGGTCAGCTCTCCCATAGCCTCTTGTCCCCGAAAAAGAAAGTGGACAAGGAGTACTTTGCTCGCATCGATGGCCGGGTCACTGAGCACCATGTACAGGAGTTCGCCAAAGGCGTGGAATTAGAGGACTTCACTACACTGCCAGCCAAGCTGGAGATTATCTCTTCGGGAGAAACATCAGAGATTCGCGTCACCATCATGGAAGGAAAGTTCCATCAGGTAAAACGGATGTTTGCTGCTTTCGACCTGCAAGTCACCTATCTGCAACGGATTCGTATGGGCCCGCTTCACCTTGACCCATCACTCGCCCCTGGTGAGTATCGCGAACTGACCGAAGAAGAGCTGCACATGCTGCAAAACGTAAACAAATAAAAACCGCCTGCATGCAGACGGTTTGTCCAGACAGCCCGGTCATTCCTGTACCGGCTGTCTTTTTTTTCGTAACCCTCGAAAGAAGTCTTTGAGCATCTGTCCGCATTCCTCTGCAAGAACACCCTCTATGACTGGCACCTGATGATTGAAGCGCGGTTCCGCGAGCAGGTTCATCAATGTCCCGGCACAGCCCGCCTTCGGATCGCGAGCGCCATACACGACCTGTTCGATGCGGCTTTGAACGATTGCACCCGCACACATTGGACACGGCTCCAATGTCACGTACAGCGTACATCCGATCAAGCGCCATCCACCCAAGCGTTCACTTGCCTCCCGTATCGCGATCAATTCCGCGTGCAAAGTAGGGTCTTTTTGTGTTTCCCGCAAGTTATAGCCGCGACCTACGATTTCCCCGTCGCGCACGATGACCGCACCGATTGGAACCTCGCCAATCGCAGCGGCTTTCCGGGCCTCTTCCATGGCTTGTTTCATATAATAATCATGTTCATTTGCTTGTATCACGTTCCCTAAAGCTCCTTCAAAAACAGTCTTTCGTCCCGAACAAACGGACCATTTTACCCAAAAAAGTTGATTCAAGAAGTTTTTGTCCCTACCCGTTCACATACTATCTGAGAGATTACATACATTAATGATGTAAGGAAGAAGTATGCAAATCTTTGTTAGCCTCTTTCTGGAGGGATGTGAGTGGGCTTAACCTCTGCAAATACGTTATTTGATCGCTTTCACAGTCCGACTAGAGGTCTACTGGCAAAAGAAGAAGTGTTTTCCCACATCGAACATACCATCTCATCAAAAGGTGGTCCATTTGAAATTATTGTGGGGGCCGACTCTCAATTAAAAAGCCGCGGGACTTTTTTTGCCCTCGTTATCACAGTGATTCGTCCCGGCCATGGGGGCACCTTCTTTTATCACAAATTTCAAGAACGCCGGTATTCATCCTTGCAACAGCGTATATTTCAGGAAGCGATGTACGCAGTCGGACTTGCCACAGAAGTACGCCAATATTTGCGGGACCACCATTTAGATACTCCCATCCGCCTGCATTTTGATATCGGTACGAATGGCCCTACCCGTAAGTTTATCCAGTCTTTGTTGAGCTTAGCAGAAACCAATCACTTTCGTGCCGAAATCAAACCGAACTCCTTCTGTGCATCTACGATTGCCGACAAGTACACCAAGTAAACAAAACAGGCGGATTGCTAATGAGGCGTCCGCTTGGCTTTGTTTTGCCCTTATCCTGTTGGTTCAAACAATTCGGGACAGGCACTTGCATCTCCTGCCCACCGCGTTTTTTCACGTAAACAGGGTGATTGACAATGTACGAGACGTGAGCTATTATAAGCTTTAATTGAAGCGTTTTCACAAGGCGTGTTACTGGTAATGCAGGCATGAGCCGAGAAGATCTTTTTCTTGTTAAAAAGGTTTTTTCGGCTCTTTTTTCTGATTAACGTCAGGGTTCATCGGCGTTTTTCATTAAATTGGATGTGACCGCTTGCGGTAAGCAAATACGGTCATGGACCGTTTTTGTCTATCTAAAGGTGGTGGAATGGATTGTCCCGTGAAAAGGAAAAAACGTACGCAATTACGCGTGTGTTGAACCATAACGTCGTACTTGTAGAAGAACCCGGATCCGGACAAGAAATTGTCCTGTTCGGAAAAGGAATCGGATTTGGCGCAAAACCCGGGAATACCATCCCCTCCCAAGACTCGCGAGTGGAAAAGCGCTTCACGCTCGAAAATGAAAATCATCAGAAACAGTATCAGAACATCCTGAGCCAAGTAGATCCTGCTGTCGTAGGAATTGCGGAAGAAATTATCGCTCTCATTGCAAGTGAGATTACGCCGGAATTGAACGAACACGTCCACGTTGCCTTACCTGACCATATCCAGTTTGCGATCTACCGGCTCAATAACGGAATGGAGATCGTGAATCCTTTCTTGTTCGAAATCCAGACGCTGTACACGAAAGAGTACGCACTGGCGAACCGGGCAGCGGATATGATCAAAAACGCATTCGACCTGGACATTCCCGATAGTGAAATCGGATTTCTGGCCTTGCACATACACTCCGCAATCAGTTACGTGCCAGTAAAAAAGGCTGTCCAATTCACCAACATCATCACGGAGTTGGTAAGCCTGATTGAAGAGCGAACAGCCATTACAATTGAACGCAGTACCATTGATTACGTTCGCCTCATTACCCATTTGCGCTTTGCCGTTGAGCGCATCCGTCAACAAAAATTCATCAAGAATCCGCTTCTGGACCGAGTCAAAACCACCATGCCAGAAGCCTATCAATTGGCAACGGAGCTGGCTCAATACATTTCCACCCGTCTCGAAATCGCTGTACCCGAAGATGAGGTTGGTTACATGGCTCTGCACCTTTATCGCTTATTACAACAAAATTAAATCATAATCCTGCGTGTTACTAGCTCGACTAGGCATGAGCGGTGAGATCATACGGACATAGTAAGTATGTCGTCGTATGAATTCAACCGTCTCATGCCTTTTTTGGTTCAGACGCAAAAGGAGGATACTATGCTACGCAGTCTTTTTTCCCGGAAAAAACAACAACAAGAGGTAACCTTTCTTGCACCATTAACAGGTACCGTACTCCCCCTGTCCGAAGTTCCTGATCCTGTATTCGCAGGTAAAGTCGTCGGTGATGGTGTAGCGATTTTGCCAAGTGCAGACACGCTCGTCTCCCCTGTCGATGGAAAGGTTACGCATCTTTTCCCTACTCACCATGCTATCGGGCTGTCGACCGAAAGTGGTCTTGAGATATTGATGCATATCGGAATTGATACGGTGAAATTAAACGGGAAAGGCTTTACCCCGTTTGTCTCGGTTGGCGATCAAGTGAAGGCTGGCGACAAGCTCATCCAATTCGACAAGAGTGTACTGGAGGATGCGGGCTGTCCGATTGTGACACCAATCGTAATTACAAACGGTGATATGGTTGCTGAAAAAAATGTAGTGGCAAAAGCAACTGTGCAAGCAGGCCAAGAGCCACTTATGACTGTCGTCTTAAAATAAAGCGAAGCGCATGGTTGAAGGAGGTACAACATGGTTCAATTTGAAGTAACCGTCAATGTAGAGGGTGGGCTCCACGCGAGACCAGCAGCTCTGCTCGTGAATTGTTCGTCGCAATCTCAGTCAAAGATTACGCTGAGCAAAGGGACAAAACACGCAGATGGCAAAAGCATTCTCGGCATCATGACGTTGGGTGTCTCCCAAGGTGACACCCTAACCGTTCAGATCGACGGAGCGGATGAACAAAACGTAGCCACTGCGATTCAGCAGCTATTGGAGCAATCCTCGTAAATCATACCGTGTAAACGACGAACAGGAAGGTGAAGGATGTATGTTAAAAGGAATCCCGGTTTCCGCTGGCATTTCGATAGCCCCTGTTTTACGCCTCACACACGAAACAGCCATTACGCAGGCAGAGTCCACCACTTCAGTGGATACGACTCAGGAGCTAGGACTACTTAGCAAGAGCGTAGAGCAAGCACGCGAACAACTGGAAAAGCTAAAAGAACAGACAGAGGAACAATTAGGCTCGGAAAAAGCGGCCATCCTCTCTGCTCATATCGCCTTTTTGGATGACCCGGCATTTGTCGGGGAGATGAGTGCTCTCATCGAAAATCAACAACTGGCGGCATCTGCCGCCGTCTCGCAAGTAGCCGATCAGTTCATCGCTCTCTTTGAGAGTATGGACGATGCCTACATGAAAGAGCGCGCGGATGATATTCGTGATGTGAGCCGCCGTCTGATTCGAAATATTTCGGGCGGTGACACCGTCATCTCCTACCCGGAAGAGCCGTTTATTCTGGTTGCATGGGACGTCACCCCATCCGAGACGCTTCAGCTTCCACTCCAGCATGTACGGGGAATTGTCACGGCAAAAGGCGGCGCTACCTCTCATGCAGCCATATTGGCACGCTCTCTCGGAATTCCCGCTGTCATGGGTGCAGGCGATACCTTGATGGAAAAAGTAGACTCCGGAAGTTTGCTGATCATCGACGGAACCACTGGACAGTTAATTGTTTCCCCTGATGCGGATACACTGGCTACCTATCAGGAAAAAGCCGCACAGGAAGAAAAAGAACGTCAATTGTACGAAGCCATTAAGGAACTGCCTGCCGAAACAACCGATGGCCACCGCGTTCACCTGATGGCAAACATGGCTGTGCCAGAAGAATCTGATGCACTGATCGCCTCTGGTGTAGAGGGAATCGGGTTGTTCCGCTCCGAGTTTTTGTTTATGGATCGCAGTACTCTTCCAGATGAGAACGAACAATTCGCTGCATATAAGCACGTAGCCGCTGCTTTTGGCGACAAACCAGTCATCATTCGTACTTTGGATGTTGGCGGCGACAAGCATTTGCCAGCACTAGCACTTCCACAGGAGGAAAACCCGTTCCTTGGCTTCCGCGCAATGCGCATCTCGTTAGCCAGACCGGAATTGTTCCTGGTGCAATTACGCGCTCTCTTGCGTGCCAGTGCATTTGGTCGCCTGCTGATCATGTTCCCGATGATTTCCCATCTGGAGCAGTTGCGTGAAGCCAAACGCTTGCTGGAACAAGCGAAAGCAGAGCTGCGGGCTGAAGGAATCGCTTTTGACGAGAAGATCGCGGTAGGCATGATGATGGAGATTCCAGGTGCTTGCCTGCAAGCAGATGCGTTTGCGAAAGAGGTAGACTTTTTCAGCATCGGCACCAATGATCTCGTTCAATATACGCTGGCAGTAGACCGGATGAATGCCAATATCGCCGAGCTGTACAGCTACTACCATCCAGCCGTATTACGATTGATTTCCCAAGTCATTGAGGCTTCCCATCGGGCGGGCATTTGGACCGGGCTGTGTGGGGAAATGGCGGGAGATCCGTTGGCAACCAAGCTCCTGCTCGGATTGGGACTCGATGAGTTCAGCGGTGCCGCTTCGGTCATGCCAAAAGTCAAAGAACGTATCCGCTCCACTAGCGTAGAGGAAGCGAAGCAACTGGCCAAACACGTCCTTACACTCTCTACTGTAGACGAGGTCGTTCAATATTTGAAAGACAAAGCCTTATAAAAGGTTTTGTCGCCTAAGTAGTGAAAGCGCTTCCAACATATCGATCAGAATGGTCTCTCTCCGGCTTATTCCTTGTGCCCTCATCATTTTGCCATTCATCCGGAGAGCGGCTTCCCTGATAAATTCATTCCATTCCAAGGAGGTTTTATCCTATGCTCGCTTTTCTGCAAAAGATTGGGAGAGCCCTCATGCTCCCGGTCGCAACGTTGCCAGCCGCAGCGATTTTGCAAAGCTTTGGTCTTCTCAAATTCGAGAAGGACCTCAATCTCGGCGCCTTTGGTGCATTCATGGACTCGTACATCGCTCCGCTTTTGGCTGCTGGCGGTGCAGCCATTTTTGACAACCTGGCATTAATCTTTGCTGTCGGTGTTGCCATTGGCTTGGCTGGAGATGCTGTTGCTGCTTTGGCCGCTGTCATTGCCTACGTCGTATTGACGAAAGTGCTTGCGGCTGTTCCTGCTGCCATGCCTTTCATCGCGGACGATTTAAAACTGAACATGGGTGTCATCGGTGGTATTATGGCAGGTGGTATTGCAGCGTTTTTCTACAACCGCTACCATTCGATCAAGCTGCCAGAATGGCTAGGCTTCTTTGGTGGAAAACGCTTCGTCCCGATCATCACTTCTCTTTCCATGGTTGTCGTCGGCTTGATTTTCGGGATCATTTGGGGGCCGATCCAGATTGCCCTCGACTCATTGGGCTCTTGGATCGTAGGTCTCGGCGCAACAGGTTCTTTCCTGTTCGGATTCTTCAACCGATTGCTCGTTCCATTTGGTCTGCACCACGTACTCAATGCGATTGCCTGGTTCCAAATCGGTGACTTTACCGATGCAACAGGAAAAGTGGTACACGGCGACTTGCACCGTTTCTTTGCGGGAGACCCATCAGCAGGTATGTTTATGACTGGTTTCTATCCAATCATGATGTTCGCACTTCCTGGAGCGGCTTTCGCTATTATTCACTCAGCGCGTCCTGAAAAACGCAAAGTAGTTGCTTCTATGTTTATTGGTGCAGCTCTCGCTTCGTTCCTGACCGGGATTACCGAGGTAGTTGAATTTGCGTTCATGTTCGCTGCTCCACTCCTGTATTTTGTTCACGCGATATTGACGGGTGTGTCCGGATATATCGTAACCTCTCTGGGTATCAAGCACGGCTTTGGATTCTCAGCGGGTCTGATCGATTACGGTATCAACTACCATCTCTCAACGAATGCCTGGATGATCATCCCGATTGGTCTCGCATTTTCCGTGGTTTACTACGTCCTGTTCCGTTTCATGATCGTAAAGCTGAACCTCAAGACGCCAGGACGTGAAGATGACGAGGATATGACAGCTACAACTACGGGAAGGAACAATTCGATGCAGGATAAAGCAATTCAAGTACTCACTCATATTGGTGGAAAAGAAAATATCGTTAGCGTAGACGCTTGCATCACTCGTTTGCGTCTCGTCTTGAAGGACGACAAGAAGGTCAACGACAAAGCCTTGAAGGACCTCGGTGCAGCAGGTGTTATGCGACTGGGTCAAGGAAGCGTGCAAGTCGTCTTCGGAACCCATTCGGAGCTGTTAAAAGAAGAAATCAGCAAGCTGTAACATACAAAGAATGCCCGGTCACGGTGAAGTCCGTACCGGGCTTTTTTCTGTTTCCTGAATGGGCAACGGACGCGACCCGGCATCATTCCCATCATGTGTCGTACTATATGGGCATCGCGCGTTGTTTTCCAACTCCTTTTCAAAGATGACCAAGCGCTCGAGAAATCCCTCGCAAGCTGGCATACTCTGTGGCGCCATCATTTCAATTTCGTAAGCGACGGTTTTTCTCCAGATTTCCAGTTGCCTTCTATTTGCCTCCCAAGCATTCAAGCCTCCCACCCCTTTTGCTAAATCAGCAAATCATCCTGATAAAAAGATCAAGCATGTTACACCGGAGTTTTTTCGCTAACACTGGCAGATGATTAGCCTTGAAGTCATATTCTCCCTTCTCGTACTTCAAGTATGTCGAAGCATTTCGAAATCCGAGTGCTTCCGCCATTTCTTGCAAGGTCAGCTTGCACTCATTACGTCGTTGCGCGATAAACGGGAGGTTGAGTCGTTCCACCAGTTATCCCCTCCTGATTTGCAAAAATGGCAAATATTTATAGTTACATCATATCCTTTCAATTTTAGCAAAGTCAATACAGATTTTGTCATATTAGCAATCTTGTTTTTTCCGTTTTGGAAAATTGTTAGAATGGAATTGCCAAAACGATAAAGGTGGTCTCACGATGTCCATAGTTGGTCAACGAATAAAATGGCTGCGCGAACAAAAACAATGGTCACAACTTCAATTAGCTGAAAAGCTGGGTATACATAATACGGTACTTTCACGAATCGAGTCAGGCGAAAAGAAAGGCGTCGATTTTCATCTGATTTCCAAAGTCGCAGATTTATTTGAAGTATCCACCGATTTTCTCCACGGGCGCACGGATGAACCATCTTGGAAACGCGGTTCTGTCCGGGAAACACCGGCGACCTTCCTAGATGTCGATGGCCTGACAGAGGACGAGCTGGTTGAGGTCAAGCGCCATATTGAATTTTTAAAGTGGAAGGCTTTACAGGAAAAGAACGAAGACCCTTCTTGAGGATTTGAAGATTAACGAATAACAGAAAAACCCCTGTCTCCAGGGGTTTTCATCGTGGCAAGCGTCAGGCATACTCTCCTGATGCTTTTTTATATAGGCTGTGTTATTCTTCGCTGTCGTTAGCCAGTTCATCTGCATTCAACTCGATCCAGCTCTGCGACCAAGACTCAATTCCTTTGAGCACTGGAGTCAGAGCTTTCCCCATCTCCGTTAAGGAATACTCTACGCGGACAGGAGCAGAATCAGTAAACACCTGCCGATGCACGAGTCCTTCCTTCTCCAAATCCTTCAAACGCTCAGAAAGTAGCCTTCCGCTTACTGGCAGGGCCCCTTCCAATGCACAGAATCGCTGTGGTCCCGACAACAACTGGTATAGGATTAGACCTGTCCATCGCTTCCCCAACAACTGCATACCTTTTTCGAACTTTGGACAGAGGGTAGACTGTTTCATAGGTATCACCTCATTCTCCCTCCAGTATACCGCTCTTTGTTCAATCCATCAAAACCAATGATGTGAATCGACCTTGAAAATTACACTTGCCAACTGTTGGGATTTTATTGAATCACTTGACTTAGGAATTTATTATTGTATACTTACTAACGAAAAGTAACTTTGTTACGCATTTAAATTTTCGGAGGGATTCATACATGTCTAATCGTTTTGAATGGAGCGCACTTATTCTACGTGTGATTGCTGGACTTACTTTTGCCATTCACGGAGTGGCTAAATTTCAAATGGGGCTGGAGAATGTCGCTGGTTTCTTCGGAACCATGGGACTCCCTGCATTCATAGCTTATCTCGTAGCCTTCTTGGAGGTAGTAGGTGGTATTGCCTTGATTCTCGGTCTGGGTACTCGCGTGTTCGCAGGTGCGTTGTCTGTTATCATGCTTGGTGCGATCTTTAAAGCCAAGCTCGCTGCCGGCTTCCTGGGCGGTGAAGGTGGAGCTGGTTATGAATTGGATCTGGCCTTGCTTGCGATGTTGGTTGCTCTTGGTATCAGCGGCAGCTCCAAGTTCGCGCTGGACGCTATCCTGTTTGGAAAAAGATCGGTTGAGTAATTCTATTGTTACACATATAAAAGCCAAGCCTGAAGGTCACATTTGAGAGCCTTCTGACTTGGCTTTTTTTATTCTTTTTGTGGCGATTCCTCGATCATTTTTTTATTGATGATTCTTATTTTGTCTGCTGGTGATTTCTCGTCCTTTGCACTAATAAATACGGAGTTATCTCCCGCTTCAAAAAACATGACATAATCCTCATCGGCCATGCTCTTATCTTCACTGACAGGCGCCCCCAGATTTTTACGAATGGAGTCCAGATTCGTTTCATTGAGATGAAGACCGGCCAAATCAATTCCATATACGCGATCTTGCCCATCAAAATAAATGAGTGCACTCTCTAGCTTCTCAAAGATTTCATAGCGTCCGCCATCCCAATAATCTTGTTTCGTTACCTTGCCGTATAGCGCAGAAACCTCATCCCGCTTCATCCCGATATGGATATCGAAGCCACTTATTTCGTTTTTGGCGAGCAGCTTCAAAAACTGCTCATCCAGAATAATTTGACGCACGTCAGAGGTTTTCTTCTCTTGCTTTTGGTCGCCACCGCTATTTCCCGCTTCTTGCTTCTCCTCGGTTACGGGCTGTGGTTTTGTATCTGTTGATACATTCGTGTCAGGTGAACAGCCTCCTACAATCAAGCCTGCCATAACGGTCATACACACCCATTTTCTCATCCGAATTCGCTCCTTTTCTTCCTCTTGAATGGTTTCATCGCAACTTCATCACTGGTAAGACGTATCTTTTAGTAAAAAGTGAGGTGTTGTATGATGCCACTCTGGTTACTCGTCGTACTTATTTTCGGAGGTCTTTTGCTGATTGGAGCCATCATCGATTGGATTGCCAAGCGCCGGAAGCAGAGAGTCCTCATAGAGCGTAACAACCGTGATTCCCATTCCTTTGATGAAGGATACGATCCGAGAAACAAAGACGAATATCTCAATTGATAGACGCAGCTTCCCATCATTTGGTTACGAAATCCTCCCTAACAAAAAAGACCCCGGAAAGGGTCCCCTTCACACCACAATACTGATGATAATTCCTGACAAAATGCTGACGAGCGTTGCCCCATACAACAGCTTCAGTCCAAACCGAGCGACGACATTTCCTTGCCTTTCATTCAAGCCTTTTACCGCGCCAACAATCGTCCCGATAGAGCCAAAGTTCGCAAACGAGATCAAAAACACAGACACGATGGCAACGGTTCTTTCACTTAACTGACCTTGAATCTTCGTAAAGTCGAGTATGGCGACAAACTCATTCGCCACTATTTTAGTAGCCATGATACTTCCTGCTTGTACAGCTTCATGCCAAGGAATTCCCATAAGAAAGGCGAGGGGCGCAAAGACATACCCTAACAACGCTTGGAACGAGATACCGAATACTGCACTGAATAACCCGTTCACCATTGCAATAAGTGCAATAAATCCGAGCAGCATCGCGGCAACGACCACGGCTACTTTAAATCCATCCAGAATATACTCCCCGAGCATTTCAAAGAAGGCCTGTCTCTCTTCTTTTTCTTGATCGAGCAAGTCATCTTCCGGCTTCACTTCATACGGCGTAATAATGGAAGCAATGATAAATCCACCAAATAAGTTGAGTACCAGTGCAGCTACTACATACTCGGGTTTGAGCATGGTCATGAAGGAACCTACTATCGACATAGACACGGTGGACATCGCAGAGGCGCACAGAGTATACAGCCTGTTTTCGGGTATGGCACCGAGCTGTTTTTTTACGGTAATAAACACTTCGGACTGCCCGACGATCGCCGAAGCAATCGCATTATACGACTCCAATTTTCCCATGCCATTCACTTTGCTCAATACGAGTCCTACATACCGAATAAATAATGGGAGGATTCTCGTGTACTGCAAAATGCCGATCAGTGCGGATACGAACACAATGGGCAGCAAGACTTGTAAGAAAAATGGCATAGCACCCGGATTCGCAATGCCACCGAAAACAAAATTAATTCCTTCGTAAGCATACCCCAGGAGTACAGAAAAACTACTGGCAATGCCAGATATTAAAATGAGTCCAATATTGGTTCGCAACAACAGCAAGCCAAACACGATCTGAATCAGAATCATAATGAGGATAGGACGATACCGAATGTGCTTTTTATTGCTACTTGCCAGCCAAGCAAGCAAAAATACCGTGATCAAACCAATACCTGCGATGATATAATTCATGCAACCAACTCCAATAGCAAAAGATTTAGAGCCGACACGTACCATTGCCGATCCGCTTATCTCGCTCCATAATCTTCCCAAAAGAGTACAAAAAAACCCTCCTGAACGATGAATAATCGAACAGAAGGGGGATGCGACAACTATATATCTGCAACAGCGATGGCCTCAATCTCAATCAACAGCTCGTCCCTGATGAGCTTGCTCACTTCAACGGCAGAACTCGCTGGCGGCGTTTCTGTATTCACGTACTGATCTCGAATTTCACGGACAATGTGCATCTTGGAGATGTCAGTTACGAAAAAAGTCAATTTCACTACATGATCAAAGCTGACCCCTGACGCTTCTAACGCGAATTGGATATTTTCAAAGACTTGTTTTGTCTGTGCCGCTAAGTCGCCTGTGCCGACCACTTGGCCTTCCCTGTTGAGAGCCACCTGGCCCGATATATAAATCGTCCGTGCGTTCCGAACCTCCACCGCATGAGTGTAGCCAAACGTAGGTGGCATTGTTTCAGGGTTAATGAATTTGATTCGCTTATCATTTTGCATCCGACATACTCCCTCCGATTCACATTTGTTGGTAAACCATTCTATCATACCCGAAAAATTCTGACCATTCTTCAGTTCTCAAAGAAAGAGAGGAAAGGCCAACCTTATCACCTGGCTACATTAGATATGGATCACAAAGTGTTTGATTCGAGCAATGTGATTTATCCTCTGAATGAGAAGCAGGATGCATACTTGATCATTGAAGTAACAGGAGAGTATCAACTTGGGTTAGTGAAGGCGTTATTAACAAGAAGAAATGATATATATCCCGTCGAGTATTTGTTAGACCCGCAGTTTATTTTAAGTGAGTATACGCTATAGAATGGAATGAATAACCCGTCTCCAGCTAGCCTGAAAACGGGTTTTGCTTTTTACTGGTTTCTATTTGGAGGAATTAAATTGATCAAACAGCCCGCTTCCAGAGCTTTTTGGCTGTTCTTTTTTGTTTGCGGCTTCAAATTGCTGAAACAGTCCGCCGTCATACTTCTTTTTTTCTTCTACTCTTATTTCTTTCTTTTTCGGTAGGGGCTGTTGAATCGGTGTTCTTTCTGGCTTTACAGGCTTTACAGGCACTACATTCTTTTTCTTTCTCGTACTTTTCGTATTTTTCGTAATGATCTTGTTAGGGGGTTGCTTCTTCCTCTTTCTTTTTCTATTCATAAACCAATAAGATAAAGGAAAAATGCCGAACATAATCGTACCGGCTGTAATCAAATACAGCTTCCAGATCGATTGCCTTTTCTCTTCCTCCTTTTTTTCTTCCCGCATCTTTTGGACAACCTGTTCAAAATCAAGAACCTTATAATTTTCTTTAACAGACGACAGGTTCTTTACAAACCCAACCGAGCCGCTTCCATAATAGATAAAATTGCGCAGGGCATTGTTTACTGTCATCTGGTATATGTATCCAGTCGGGACACCTGAATCCCGGATTTTTTCTTTGATCTCTCCCATAAGATCAGGAGAAGTCGGATCAATCATTTGGTCATATTCCAAAACTTCATAGTTCTTACTTTCATTTTTCCCTACTAACTGAACATTTTCTTCATTATTGAACAGAAAATACCTCGGAATCCTATTGATATTCTTCCGATACACTTTGTTTTTCGGGAAATTATGCAAGGCCATTTCGTTGCTATGCATTTCCAGTGTCTGCTCTGACAGCAGTACTTCTTCTGCATCGATGATGGGGAGGTTTTTCTCTAAGGCTTCGTATTTAGGGAGCCATTGAATCGTGCCATCCGAGCGTAAAAACAAGTATATTTGCATATATTGAAAGGATGTCAAATAAATTTGATTGGTTGGTAAGCTATGAAGATAATACTCTTTTTCAAATGGTGTTGGATTGAAATTGTATGGGATGTTGAATACTGTTGCCCCACCTAGCTCAGTCTCATCTACCTCTTCTAACTGCCCGTTATTATGTACGGTAAAGTATAAAGAACCATTATGAGTTGGGTCACCCCATATGGTCGTATGATAAAATTGATTCGGTTGTAAATGGTATGGTCCAATACCACCATCGATTTGTATTAAGAGTTCGTTCCGCTTGATTCTTTCCTCTTCCGCTACGGCTTCTTCGGTCGTTTCCTCTTCTTGGCTAGCCTCTTCTTCCACGTTTTCTTCATCATCGTCGTCATCGTCATGCTTTTTGATTTTAACCGGCTTGGATGATTTGAAACCGCTTGAAGGCTTTGCGCTTTTTATCGACGAGCTTGAACTTTTGCTGGATGAGCCTGAGCTTTTTCCTGAAGAATATGAGCTTCTGCTGGACGAGCCTGAGCTTTTGCTTGAGGAGGATGAGTTTGTACTCGATGAGCCTGAGCTTCTGCCCGACGAATATGAGCTTGTACTCGATGATCCTGAACTTTTGCCGGACGAATATGAGCTTGTACTCGATGATCCTGAACTTCTGCCTGAACTACTGGAACTAGATGAACTTGAGCTTCGAGATGACGCAAGCTCTACAGGAAGGATTACTAGACTAATCATGACAGCGCTAAGAAAATAGGCAAGCAATTTCCGCATGAAATATGACCCCTCTATGAACCAACCAATGGTTCTCTCTATATAACAGTTAAATACTACCACTTCACTTCATGGCAATGCTACAAAATTCCTAACCTTCCTTCTTCATCCTCTTTTGGCTTTTTACGATTATATCTTTCCTGTATAATTTTTGGAAAATAGGAAAATTGAAAGAGAGGATTCACTAGTGACAACGGTATACGATAAAGCGAAATATCATTACGAAAACTTTGAAGAGGATCTTCCGCAAAAACAGGCATACGTACATACAGGCTTTTTCATCGGCTGGTTGATTGAAAATGATATGGTTAGCGGGGATTTTCAAAAGAGTTTCGAAAACCTGATTGCTGATTTTAAACAAAGGAAGATTACGGGTCCTGAAGTTTATGAGAAGACGGGTGGAGTATTTGCAAAAGACATGCTGAATGAAAAAGGAAACCAGTTCGCGATGTTTTACTTCGATTTCGATACGGGGGAGTATCGCTATCATTATCTAGAAGCGTTTGATTGCGAGCCAAGTGTGTATCACGTGGAAGATACTTGGGAGAATTACGATCATATAAAAGATTGGATCGACAACGAGTACGAGTACTGGTGTGAGAAAAATGAATAAGACCGCGTGAGTACGCGGTCCTTCCTACCAAATTGGCGTAAATTCCGAGTAGCAGACGTAATTTCTCATGACATGTCTATCTAAGGGGAAAACATGAAAAAACTTTTTATATTTTGTGCTAACGGTGCCATTGCTATTTGGTTCATGATTCTTTGGCTCTACAAGGTGCTACTTTCCAGTGATATTCCTATGTCCATTTCTTCGGATGAAATGAAAAATATGGTTCTAACATTACTTGTCTCCACAATTGTAGTCCTGCTCTATGTAAAAGTTACATCTAACACAACCTTGTTTTATTTCCTTGTTATCCCTTCTTTTCTTTGGGGCTTTTCAATGGTTGAATCCTTAATCAAAGGCTACCATGAATACCATACAATCATTACGATCACTGGATTTATTAGTAGTATAGTGATTCTTAGAATTTGCTATTTACATGCTAGACGCCTCTCCAAATCATCTTAAACAAAGAACGTCCACTCCTATTTAAAGTGAACGTTCTTTTTGCGTTTGTCATCTTCATTATTTCTTCAGGATGAAATCAGACATGACTGCCTTCTCCCACTGGATTCCTTTTGGACTCACATTGGTGTAAAGCGTTATAGAACCCGCATCTTCAACTACGGCTTTCAAATGAAAGCTCATTTCCTTGGGCTGCAAATATTCATCATACAGCTGTTGGTAGTTGGGGTCTTTCTTTTCTTTTGCGGCTTTGATGTAGTCCACGGTGTCAGGGTCTTTCTCAAAGTTTTTGTACTTCACTTGATACCCGAATGTCGCTTCCACTTTTCCGTCTACTGTTTTCTCTTCATAATCCGACAGGGTAAACTCCAGCAGCTCATAGTAGGGGGAGAAAGCTTTGTTGCTCTCTTCTTGCATATAGCTTGCGATTTGGTTATAGCTTGTAGAGTTGTCGATCGATTGTTTCGGTTCTGTGGTGGTCTTCGTTACTTCTTTTGCAGATGGCGAGGCTGTCTGATTTTGTACAACCGCATCTGAGCTGCAACCGCTGAAGAAAATAGCGAAGACCATAGCCATACATCCTACAATCACTTTTTTCAAAAGAAATCCCCCCTTTTTTCGTTCGTCATTTGATATACGTTATACATTTCAAGCATGCTACACATCTCAACAAAAAAAGAAAAAACCTTGATACGCCAAGGCTTTTTCTTCGATGGCGTCCCCGAGAGGATTCGAACCTCCGACCTACAGTTTAGGAATTATACGAAATGCGCCTTATCCTCTTCCGTGGCGAACCATCCGCCCCTGAAAAACATTATGATATAAAGTTTAAATATTTAAAGTTTTCTGACTCAAGGTGTCCTCATAGCCAATCTGTTTATTCACAACACTCACAAATGCCTGTTTGCTCAATTTATCCAGCGAACTCTCAACCACAAAAATTGCATTTTGTTCATTACGTCTACCGATGTCTAATTAAGGTCATAAATAATACCTATTGTTGTTTGGTCTTTGTCCCAACATCTTATGTTCCTCCAACAAGTGCCCCAAACAGAACTACAAATAAGCCCCGCCTTCTATAAGTAAAGTGACGGCTGTAATCTATATTGTTTCAAGTTATAACAAAGGTAATTCTGGTCAATCTACTGACTATCCTTATAGTCATAGTTCAATTCTTCCGTCAACTTAACTACCTCCTGTAATACTAATAAATTCAGCAATAGTTGCCAAGCGCTCAATGATCTTGTCTATTCTGATTGCTATATAAGCTGAACTGATCGCTGTTACCACGAAACAAACAGTAATTATCCAAGACTGCACATTATTAAACGACATAATGATCACGCCTTTACTTTTTTGTGAAATTTCCATTTTTTGGTTGTCTATACTTATCCTTCATGGTAAATTATACCATAAAAAGGGAGGTATATTAAAATGTCCAAAAAAAATATTAAATCATCTGTTACTAGCCTCGTTTTGGCTGGTGTTTTAGTATCTGCTGTAATGTTACCAAATTTATCAGTTCAGAGTGCATTTTCAAAATCATCTAAAGAGTTGCTATTTTCATCCGAAATGAATTCTGAAAATGCAGAAAAGGGATTGGATTTCAAACACGACTCTCTCAAAAGTGTCAAAAAGACTCTGGAAGATAAAAAAATCCAAGTAAAATCGATAAATCCAGATGATAAAGTAGATTTATCAGAGTACAATTCTATTGCATATAATTATAAAGATGTAGAAAAAAACAAAAAGCTACAGAAGGAATTACAAGAAGAACTTCAAAATGGTAAGAAAGTGTATTTATTTGGCGGACTTACTATAAAAGAATATTGCGATCTGCTGGGTATTGACAAATTGTATACTCAAACAAAAATAGAAAGTGGAGATTCCCAAGAATCAATCGAGCTTGCTTTCTTTAATGAAGAGGATGAGAAAAAAGAAAAGAAAAAGAAAGATGGTACTGATAAGAATAAGGAATCCGAGAAACACGAAATTATAGGTTACACATTAGATGAAAATACCCCTTATAAAGTCTTTATTTCAGATATAAACAGCTATGATGAGGAGGGTAAAATTGAAATTGAAGATGAAATTTATCTCTCAGAAATCTTGCAGCACGAAAATAAAATTATTGAAAAGAGTGACTCCGAATTTTCTACTCGATCAAGCCGAGTTGTAGATAGTGATTACGATATTATTGCCTCCGCTTACTATATAACAAAAAAAGCCGGAGAAATTAATTCACAATGGAAACTGTACAAAGTTACCGATGAAGACGATAAAGAATATGACTATTTCTATGTAAAAGATACAAGTACTATTGAAACATATGAATGGCTTTGGGATGCAGAAGAGTTTACTATCAGACATGATCTGGTATTTGATAGTGACGAATTAGATGATGCTGAACCAAATGATACCTCCAGTAACCCGTATAAAGTAAGTTTAGGTTACCCTTATAGCATTGGTTTCGAATATGAAATTGACACAGAACCAGACATGGATCTCACATTGAATAAATCTAATGATTATGCAAAATGGAAGGTTACTGGAAGTCAATTAGAATCATCAGATGACTATGAATTCGTGACTGCATGGGCTGCAACAGGTAGCTACACTAAACTGGATATCAGCCATAAAGTTAATTTTTATGCAGGTATTGACGTTGAAACAGATGCAGACCAATCTATTTCTATTAGTTACAATTACTAATATGCCTTAATTACTTTGTTGGTGTAGTTCATATTTTACTATTTGACTCACATGTTAATGCCCTCCCCCGGATTGTTCCGATGGAGGGCCTCAAACTTTTCGGCTAAAACTTTAAATATCCATCCCGGTGGTGAAGCTGCTACCCATAAAACTGTAGTTGATTTGTCTACAGCCCAAGAATACTGACTAATCAAGGGATTTCATCTACAGTAACGGGCTGTGCATGTACTTTAGCTATTAAACGCTTATGGAAAGCCGTACTTTTAGTGAGTGTTGCAATACTTTTTCCGTTAGTTCCTTCGATAACTGTTCTTCTTATTATATCTACAGCTTCTTTAAAAGTACTTATCGAAATTTTGCTCAGTAATATTTGACCATTCTGCAAAGGTCAGCGCATTTCTCTTTCCAACATGTTCAAAAGTACCCAGCTCTTTCTGTGCGATTTGTACATATAAAGACAATAAAAAATATCAGCAGTATTTAAAAAGGAGTATTGCTTCAAATCCTTCGCTTTTATCCCCAGGTATTGAAGAATTTCTGTTTTTTGTTTACTTCTTATACAACGTCTATAATCGCTAATAATTTTCATAATTCTTGTATAGATTTTAAAAGCAAAAATAATCCTATCAGCATTTATATTGTTCAGTATTTCAGGTAAGTTTTCTTCATTAAAAAGCAAGGATTTCTTCATTTTTGCTAAGGGAGCTAAGTTTAAATAAACACTTGCATACAATTGAATAGCTAACTCAAGACTTATTGTCTTACTTTGATTGATTCCGAACAATTCTATTTTCTCTTTTTTCGATAATTGTTTTTTTAAGAGTTCGATCTTATTTGCTTGTCGCTCTAAAAAAATCCTAACTTATCTAAATCCTCTTCAAGTTGCCTTACTATGGGTAAATTGGATATTAAGTAACTATCTTTAATTTCTGTCTGTGAGTTTAAAAAAATGGATATATTCTGCCTGATAATTGGGTCATTAATCTCTATTACTGTTACTTGAACAAATCCATCTTGTAGGTTACCTTGTTTTTTTGCCTCAAGTAAGCTATTCATAGTTTGACACCCATTAACAACCATCGGATTTGATACCTTTAATCTTTTTCTGGTATCAATATATTTCACTTTCGGAGAAACCATTACAATCCCATTGTTATATAAATGAAAATTAATTATGTCATCCTCAGATGTTGCTGTTTGAATGATACCATTATTAAATTTATTGTTCACTCCATGAAATAACCTTACGTTTTCATCAAAAATAATATCTTGATATTTCAAACAAACATCAGCTAATTCATTTAATGAACAATGAATAGAATATGTTGCCGCATTGTCAGATGTTAATATACCTGTACTCGAACCAGATTGAACTAAATCTATTTCAAAAGCCTCATACTTTTTCTTGCTGGTATATATGATGTTTGCGATACGCTCTTTATCGTATAACTCCCAGTAAATCTTGTTTCCAGTATCCTTGATTTGTTTTAATTCAGTTGAAAGCACTATTTCACCATGATTGCTGAGAGGACTAGTATAAGAAACAAAAACCAGCTTAAAGCCTCCGAAAGATACTATAAATTATCTTTTTGCGAGAGTCACATCCTTCCAACAACACAACATCCATAAAAAGCAAAAAACCTCGATACATCAAGGTTTTTTGCTTTTTATGGCGTCCCCGAGAGGATTCGAACCTCCGACCTACAGTTTAGGAAACCGTTGCTCTATCCTGCTGAGCTACGGGGACAAGTATGATTTGTGGCAAGGAGACTTTTTCTGACCCCGCACCTACTTTCTTATTATATGTGTTTATCCATTTTTCGGCAAATACAAGTCGGATGTGTAGATAACAAAAAAACCTTGGCATCCCAAGGTTTTTTGCATCTTAAATAATATTTTGCTCAAAATCACAGATTGGCTTCATAATCCGTTGACGACCGGAAAAAGTAGCAATCTCCGTTACCCCCAATGAATGGAGGTTTTCCAGATTCTCTGCCACGTATCTCCCAATATCGTCGGGAAAGTGGGCGTCGGACGAAAGTGTCAGTGGAACACCATGTGCCACCAAAACGTCGAGGAAAGCGGGACTGGGGCACATTTCCTGAACGGGATAGCGGTAGTACAGACCCGCATTGATTTCGGTCGCGGTATCCGTTTCTTTCAAAGCAGTTGCGATTCGGTGGTAATAGGGGACAAGCTCCGATTCCTCCGGGCGATAGGAGAACACTTTCAGATTGTCCAGATGGGCAACAAAATCAAACAAGTTGCTCCTGATCATGGATTCAACCGTGTGGAAAAAGTCCGCGTATAACTGTTTTAGGTCATGTTGCTCAAACAATTGACGAGTCTCGGGATTGTCAAAGCCCCATCCTTGCAAAAAATGAACGGAGCCGATCACATAATCCCACGAAGCGCCTGCGAGCAAGCCCTCCAATTCTGCTTCCCCGCCGATAAAGTAATCTGCTTCAATACCCAACCGCAACTCCACGCCGCTTGCCGACCAACGCTGCTTTGCTGCCTCAATGGCGACACAAAAGTCACTGAGGCTCTCGGTGCATACTTGATCAAGCCACGTTCGCTGCAAGCGCCCCAAATCGGTGTCGCCCAGCTCCATATACCGTTCAAAGTAGGGACGCGCTTCACGAAAGCGGTATAAATGATCGACAATCCCCACTTCCTTCAAGCCTTTGTTTAACGCTTCACGTAAATACAGATCGATCCAGGACGGGTCGTATGCCCCCAATGACATGCGGTTATTTAATCGCGCAAGACTATTCAGCAGCCAAGCACGGGTATGTCGAGGTTCAGTCAACGGATAAAAGTGGTCGAGGGCCACATTGGTACGGTCGAGCCAACGCAATGAAAAAGGCCCTTCTTCCAGATGAAAATGATAGTCGATCAGCATGTGAAGTCTCTCCTTTCCGGATGTTCGCTTATCCAGGTAGTTTGCATGCCAGACGATAGCCATTCATCCGGCATCGGCTGGTCACAAACAACCGCGCTGACATCCTGCCAGCCGCAAATACGAAAAAATTGCGTTTGGCCGATCTTCGATGTATCTCCTAATACATAGACTTGCTCCGCCCGCTGTACCATCATGGTCGAGCACAGCGTTTCTTCCATGTCATAGTCGGTGAAGCCATCAGCCGTCATTCCTCCACAGGAAATAAAAGCTTTATCAAAATGAAAACGAGAGAGTAGCTCGCAGGTAAACGCCCCGGCAACCGATTTTTGGGCCGGATGGGTCAGCCCCCCCAGCATAATGACCTGACCGTTGAATTGATTGGCTTCCAACAGCTCGTTTAGTAAAGAAGCAGCGGGAAGCGAATTCGTGACAATCGTTAATTGGTTGAGACCCTTTATAGCGCGTGCCAATTCCAGTGTTGTCGTCCCGACATCGAGCGCGATGGTATCCCCGTCAGACAAAAGTTCTGCCGCGATTTGCCCGATTTTCGTTTTTGCGGTTTGTTGGATCGCCTGTTTCTTTTCAAAGTGCGGTTCGCGTTTCGCCAAATGATAAGGGATGGCTCCTCCGTACACTCGCTTTAACAAACGTTGCTGTTCCAACTGGTCCAGATCACGTCGTATTGTCTCCGGTGTTACTGCCAGGTTTTTTGCCAGACTCATCACCTGAATTTTACCGTGGCGGTTCAATTCGTCGAGAATCACTTGCTGTCGTTCTTCAGGCAATAGTGTCATAAAGCGGAATCACATCCTTGGGACTTACATACAATGTTTTTGTTGTGCCTATCTGCTCCTGCTCGAAGGACAGGTGAAGAGTGTCCACCAGTACAGGAACATCACCAATGTTCAGCTCGTAACGGGTAATGTTGCCGAGCATGGTTACCTGAGCGATATTCCCGGTCAAACAGATGTCCTCCCCATCCAAAGGCTGTTCGCGAAACGTCTCAGGACGAATTGCGAAACGTTCAACTGCCGGATGAGACAGTTTTGGCGTGATTCGGTTAAGTTGCTCGGCAGTCAGCACGTTGTAATTGCCAATGAAGCGAGCAACAAATTCAGAACGAGGTTGCGTGTAAATCTCTTGAGGACTGCCGTGCTGAACGATCCGTCCGCCATTCATGATGTAGATGCGGTCACTGACAGCCATGGCTTCTTCCTGATCGTGAGTAACCAGCACAGTCGTCATGTTTAACTCACGTTGAATGGTGCGTAGCTGCTTTTGCAAATTTTTACGAATCTGGGCATCAAGCGCACTAAGCGGCTCATCCAGCAGAAGCACTTTTGGCCGGGTGACCAGAGAACGGGCGAGTGCCACACGCTGCTGCTGACCGCCAGACAATTCACGCGGGTAAGCCTGCTCCTTTCCCACCAATCCCACCAGCTCAATCATTTCCTGGACACGCAGCCGAATCTCCGTTTTCGAGATTTTGTTCATTTCCAGGCCAAAGGCAATGTTTTGACTGACCGTAAGATTGGGGAAAAGCGCATACGATTGGAACACCATGCCGATCTGCCTGTCTTTTGGCGACACGTCCGTTACATCTTTTCCGTCAATGTAGATCGTGCCCGTATCAGGAGCCGTCAAACCACTGAGGATGCGTAACAGCGTGCTTTTGCCACATCCGCTAGGGCCAAGCAAGGTAACCAGCTCGCCTTTTTCAATCGCAAGATCAAGTTGCTGCAGCACGTGTTGACCGTGAAAGGTTTTGGACAAGTGTTCGATTTGGACGTAACTCATCAGGGGACCTCCTTGCGTGCGAAGCTTCGGCGCGTGAATTTTACAACCAGGCCAGTGATAATAGCCATCAGGACAAAATAAGTGACCGTAATCGCGCTGGCGACATGTCCACTTGACGATAGCTTGGCGTACAGATACATCTGCAGGGTTTCGTATCTTCCTCCCACGAGGATGTTAATCAATACGAATTCACCGAACAAAATGGAAAACGACAAGAGTGAGGACACGAAAATTCCAGACATGATATTCGGAACGATAATCCGTACGAATGCCTGCCAGTGGCTCGCACCCAATAGCTCGGCTGCCTCCATCAACGAACGTGCCTGCATGGCAAGCAGGCTGTTGCGCGTTCCCTGATAAAGATACGGAAGCAATCCGACTAGATACGCCCCGGCGGTTATGATGACCATTGGAATCCCGTTTCCTGAATAAGTACGGATCAATCCGACCGCCATAATGACACCCGGAACGGCATAGGTCAGCATCACCAAAATCTGAACCAGCCTCTCCATCCGGGGAGCGTAGACGATAATGGAGAATACAGCAGGAACAATAACGACGACGGCAACGACAGTCGTCAGAAAGCTGAGCAGAAAAGAACGCCCGAATGCCTGCAAGAATCGGGGATCAGCATACAGCTCCGCGAACCATTTTCCTGTGAGTCCTTCCGGCAAAACCGTGCTGTTCCACTCGGTTGCCAATGAGTACAGGATGGTAGCCGCTACAGGCAAAAACAAATACAGCATGACTAACGCAAACGACAAGGATGGCAAACTGATCCGCTTCAAGACAAATCCCTCCGAATCTTCCGCGTCAGCCACTCGTTCACGAGGAGGGCGGCGGCAAGCGTCAGGCCAAGCAGTACAGCGAGAGCGCTACCCAGCTCGGGTCTGGCAAAAATGTCACCAGATACTAGCGCACCAATCCGAATGGGCACCAGATTGTAGCTGCTCCCGGTGAGCGCGTAGGCAGAAGCATAGGCACCCATTGCATTGGCAAACAGAATGCTGAATGTACCGACGATGCCTGGAAGCAGTACCGGAAAACCGATTCTCAGCCAAAACTTCCATGGACTTGCCCCAAGCAGCTCGGCCGCTTCCATCCATTGCTTCTGAATGGCGTTGTACAGGGGATACAAAAGCATTACCGCCAGGGGCAGTTGAAAATAAATATAGACAAGCGTCAAGCCGCTCCACGAATACAAAGTAAAGGACTGTCCAAAATCAATCCCCAGTTGCTTCGCGAGTAAAACAAACAATCCACTGTTTCCCAACAGGACAATGAAGGCAAAAGCGAGCGGAATCCCTGCAAAATTGGAGGTTAGATTGGTAATGACAAGCACTCGCTGTTGCAGAGACTGAGGGAAACGGGTAATCGCATAGGCAGCGAAAACAGCAACGACGATTCCAATGAGAGCAGACAGGAACGAGATGAGCACGCTGTTCTCAAAAGCCTGCAAGTAATATGGATTTGCAAAAATCTCACGATAGTGACTCATGGTAAAACCGCCGCCTCCCTCGGCCTGAAAGCTTCCTCCAATCATGGAAAGCAACGGGACGAGAAGAAACAGAGCGATCATTGCAAAGAACGGAATCGTCGTGATCCAAAACATACTGACAAATCGTTTCATCGCAAAAGCTCCTTTCTTAGAGGAAAAGACGCCCCCTTAGGGAGACGTCTTACTCAGCCCTCATACGTTCAATGGCTGCATCTCTTTCGAGGGGGAGATGCCAAGCAAATGGCAGGCAAGCGGAGCCACCTGCAATTGCGGGATTGCCTCCTCGCGAATACCCGGAGAGATCAGGTTGCTGATGACAAACAGGGGGACGTCCCGGTCAGCGCTAGAAGTGCCGCCATGATTTCCATCGGCTGTCATCCCGTGATCCGCTGTCACGATAATTTGATAACCCGCATCGATCCACGCAGGAAGCACATTTGCCAGTATCGAATCTGCCGCCAGAACGCGATTTCGATAGTGTGCGGAATCGGCCGTATGCTTGTGGCCATCATCGTCGATGTTCATGGAGTGGACGTAAAGAAAATCCGGATTGTATCCATTCAACAAAAAGTTGGCGTCAGCAAACAAGTGTGTATCCGGATAGTGATCCTCCCAGTAGAACATCCCGTTTTGGATCGGCTTGTCGGTGTTCAATTGGATTCGGTCGTGAAACGGACTGAACGGGGCCTTGTTATAAAGCTCGCTTACCCAGCCATAAGCCGCAGCAGCGTTGGACATCCCGTTTTTCCGCGTCAGGTGAAAGAGACTCTCCTGGTGCGAAAGCCGAACCTTCTGATTGCTGGAAATGCCGTTTTTCCACACAGGGGTTCCCGTTAAAAGAACCTCATACAAAGGACGAGAGAGACTGGGCAATTCCGATCGTACCTGAAAGCGGGCTGCTATGCCGTATTCGACCAGGTGATGCAGGTACCCCATGTGCGAGATGGCTGTGTCAAATCTCAATCCGTCGAGCACAATCATCGCGAGCTTCCTAGCGCACATGGATTAACACCTTCTCTTGCCATAACTGCGGCAACTTTTTAGCCGTCTCTTCCCAAGCAGTCAAATCGCCCACCGGACGTGCGTTTTTATACATTTCATCGGGGAGCAGCATGGCTTTAGCGGATTCATCCAGCTTGGCGTTGGCGCGAATCGGTCGTGCATAGCCGCGCGCCAAATTGGACTGTCCAGCGTCGGAGAGAATGTATTCACGAGCCAGCATGGCAGCGTGTGGGTGCTTGGCGTATTTGTTGATAACCGTAGCGTACCCGCTGCTGACTGATGCTTCCTCCGGGATGAGGACATCAAAGCGGTTTTTATCGATTTTGTCCCGATACCCGAGCGCGTTGAAGTCCCACAGGATCGCGACTTCGATTTCACCTTTTTCTAGATTGGCAAGACTCGGATCACTCGTACTAAGCCGCTTGTTTTTTGCCAACTCAGCGAAAAAGTCAATGCCGGGCTGAATATTTTTCTCATCTCCCCCATTCGCATAGGCGGCGGCCAGAACGGCAAACTGTGCCTGATTCGCTTTCATGACATCGCCGATCGCGATCTTGTAGCTTCCGTTTTTCAAATCTGCCCAGGTCTTGGGAGGATTTTGCACCTTTGTCTTGTCTGTGATAAAAGCCAGTGTTCCGGTATAGCCTAGCAACCAATGTCCTTCATCATCTTTTGCCCAGTCGGGAATGTCGTTCCAGTAAGAGGTTTTGTAAGGCAGCGTCAGCCCTTTTTGCTTGGCCAACGGTCCAAATGCGATGCCTACGTCACCGATGTCTGCTGTGGCGTCTTCTTTTTCCGCTTCAAACTTAGCCAATTCTTCTGCGCTCGACATGTCGGTGTCGGTATGCTTTAAGCCGTATTCCTTTCCGAGATTGCTCCAGGTCTCTCCCCAGTTTGCCCACGTATCCGGCATACCCACGGAGTTGACTTCTCCCTCCTGCTTCGCTTTTTCCACGATTTGATCCAGGGTCAATTGCGACGTATCCAGAGAAGTGCCTGATTTCGTCTCGGTGGCACATCCCGCAAGCAGAAAAACGGATGTCATGATAACAACGGTTCGTTTCCAGCTTAACTGGTTCCCTCTCATCTTTAAGGCCCCTTTTCGTTTTTATTTGTGTTTGATCTTTTGGTTTTTTCTAATCTAATCGTAAACAACCAAAATGAAACTGATATAAATGCGTTGTTAAAAAGCTATTAAGACTCTATGAAAAATAGAAGTGAACGCAAAAAGTGGCCCTCTGAATACCAGAGAACCACCTCGTCCTTTGTTTTTCCTCTTTAATTGTGAGCAAATTGCTCCTCTTCCGTAGACCCGCTGAGTGCAGTCGTGGAGGAATTGCCGCCTGAGATAACTTGCGCAACCTCATCGAAATACCCGGTACCCACTTCACGCTGATGACGAGTAGCCGTATAACCATGTACCTCGCTAGCGAACTCAGCCTGCTGCAATTCAGAGTAGGCAGCCATTCCGCGATCACGATAGCCGCGCGCCAGTTCAAACATGCTGTAATTCAGGGAGTGGAAGCCAGCAAGCGTGACAAATTGGAACTTGTAGCCCATCTCGCCGATCTCTTCCTGAAAGCGAGCGATAGTCTTTTCATCCAGCTTCTTTTTCCAGTTGAAAGAAGGAGAGCAATTGTAGGCTAACAGCTTGCCTGGGTATTTGGCATGAATCGCTTCGGCAAAACGGCGTGCTTCCTCCAAATTTGGCTCAGAAGTCTCGCACCAGATCAAATCTGCATACGGAGCGTACGCAAGTCCACGGGCAATCGCTGCATCCAATCCGCCGCGTAGACGGAAGAACCCTTCTGCTGTTCGTTCACCCGTCAGGAATGGTTTATCCTGCTCGTCGATGTCGCTGGTAATCAGGAAAGCGCCATTGGCATCGGTACGTGCCACGATAATCGTCGGAACTCCCATCACATCTGCCGCAAAGCGGGCGGAAATCAGATTACGTACGGCTGCTTGCGTCGGAATGAGTACCTTTCCGCCCATATGGCCGCATTTTTTCTCGGAAGCCAGCTGGTCTTCAAAATGCACCCCTGCTGCACCTGCTTCAATCATGCCCTTCATCAATTCAAAGACGTTCAGTGGCCCACCAAAGCCCGCTTCTGCGTCCGCTACGATCGGAGCAAACCAATTCGTCTCTGTACCGCCCTCTGATTGATCGATCTGATCAGCTCGTTGTAATGCCTGATTAATTCTTTTTACGACTTGGGGAACGCTGTTTGCCGGGTAGAGGCTTTGATCAGGATACATCTGACCAGACAGATTGGCATCGGCCGCTACCTGCCAGCCACTCAAGTAAATCGCTTTTAATCCTGCCTTTACCTGCTGAATCGCTTGATTCCCGGTCAAAGCCCCCAACGCTTTAATATGGTGCTCGGTATGCAAGAGGCCCCACAGACGTTCTGCTCCGAGACGAGCCAGCGTATACTCAATTTGTACGGAACCGCGCAGACGAACAACATCTTCTGCCGAATACGGACGTGTAATTCCTTGAAAACGCTCCTCCTGCCAGCTTTGCTCCACCTGTTGAATCGCTTCTTGCTTGTTTACTTTCGTCATTTTCATTTCCCCCACTCTTTTTATTTTTACAAATAGCGATAACCCGGTACCGTTAGGAAGTCTTCGAAATCTTCTGTCGTTACCAATTGCAAGAACAGATCACCAGCAATTGGATACTTGCTGTTGTCGTATCTCTCTTGGCCGATTGCTTGCTTGATCGCTTGCAGCTCCTCACTCAGCCACTGCTTCACCAAGCCTTCTGTCACCTTTTTACCATCCTGCAAGACTCCGTGACGGTGACGCATCCATTGCCAGACCTGTGCCCGCGAAATTTCTGCTGTAGCCGCATCCTCCATCAGATTGTTGATCGGCACAGCCCCAGAGCCTCGCAACCAAGCCTCGATGTACTGCAAGCCTACGCTAATGTTCGTACGGACACCCGCTTCTGTAATCGTGCCCTCTGGAACTGCCAGCAGTTGCTTAGCGGATACGTCTACGTCTTCACGTTTGTACCAAATTTGGTTCGGCTCTCTCATCAGGCGATCGAATACTTCCATGGCTACCGGCACTAGCCCAGGGTGAGCAACCCAAGTCCCATCATGTCCATCGTACGCTTCCCGCTCTTTGTCAGCGCGTACTTTAGCGATGGCTTCTGCATTTTGTACCGGGTCATTTTTCACCGGAATTTGTGCAGCCATTCCGCCAATGCAGGGCGCCATCCGTTTATGGCAAGTCTTCACGGCCAGCGTGGTATATGCTTTCATGAACGGCACTGTCATGGTTACTTGCGCACGATCCGGTGTAATGACATCAGGCTGATTCCGCAGCTTTTTGATATAGCTGAAAATGTAGTCCCAACGTCCACAATTCAGTCCTGCACTATGCTCGCGAAGCTCATACAGAATCTCATCCATCTCAAAAGCAGCGAGAATCGTTTCGATCAATACTGTCGCGCGAATCGTGCCGCGTGGAATATTTAATTCATCCTGCGCGAAAAGGAAGACGTCGTTCCAAAGGCGGGCCTCCAAATGGCTCTCCAGTTTCGGTAAGTAAAAATACGGTGCTGTCTGATTCGCGATAAGAGCATCTACGTTGTGGTAAAAGTAAAGTCCGAAGTCAAGCAAGCTGCCGGAGATCGGTTTTTGATCGAGGAGGATGTGCTTTTCTTCAAGATGCCAGCCACGAGGACGCACGATCAAAACAGCCGTCTTTTCATTGAGGGTGTATGATTTGCCTTGTGGACTGATGTAAGAGATATTGCGGCGTACCGCATCCTTCATGTTGATTTGGCCTTGGATGGTGTTCTCCCAGGTCGGTGAGTTCGCGTCCTCAAAATCAGCCATGAAAAGCCGAGCACCCGAGTTCAGCGCATTGATGACCATTTTCCGGTCACCCGAAGGTCCCGTAATCTCCACCCGTCTGTCTTGCAAATCTTTGGGCAATGGAGCAACAGTCCAATCTCCTTTACGAATGTCCGCTGTTTCCTGTAGAAAATCGGGCAGTTGACCTGCATCAATCTGCAATTGACGCTCCACACGTTTAGCCAACAATTGCTGGCGTCTTTCGCCAAACTTTTGCTCCAGCTTCATTACAAATTGGATTGCTTCTGGTGTCAGGATATCTTGATAACCGGGGTGCATCTCACCGGAAATCTGAACCCCCAGCGGATATGGATTCGTTGGTACGGTAGTCAAAACAGCTCCTCCTCCCTCAATTCAAAGTTATTATGGTACAGATAAGTAAAATATTTTTTATTATATAACAGTAGTAGCAAAAAAAATGTCCTTACTCCTGATACCCACTGCCACTGCAATGGCTGCAGCTTACATGCCCGTCTCCCAAGCAATTGTGGCAAGCCGCTCCGTTGGCATCATGACCAACGCCTCCACATTTTGGGCAATTTTGTTCTCCGTTTCCTTCACATCGATAGCAGTCCATTCTCCATTCCTCCATTTCTGTATTAAAACAATATTCTTAAAATTTGTTTTTATTATATAACAGAGATTAGTACAGTGCAACACGTTTTTTGAAAAAATCCACCTGTATTAGTACACAATATAAAACAGCCCTTGACCCGTTATGGATCAAGAGCTGCTTTCCAAATCTCTCGCTTATTACTTCGGTGCAATCTTATCTACTCCGCCCATGTACGGACGAAGAACTTCTGGAACCACGATTGTTCCGTCTGCCTCTTGGTAGTTCTCCAAGATCGCTGCTACTGTACGTCCAATCGCCAAACCAGACCCATTCAATGTATGCACAAATTCCGGCTTCGATTTCGTATCGCGACGGAAACGAATATTGGCACGGCGCGCTTGGAAATCTTCAAAGTTCGAGCAAGACGAGATTTCACGGTATGTGCCGCCGCTTGGAATCCAAACTTCCAGGTCGAATTTCTTCGCAGCCGTAAATCCTAGATCGCCTGTACACATGCTCAGGACACGGTATGGCAGACCAAGCAGTTGAAGCACCTTTTCAGCGTTTTTCACCAGTTTGTCGAGCTCTTCATAAGACTCTTCTGGTTTCACGAATTTCACCAGCTCAACTTTGTTGAATTGATGCTGACGAATCAACCCACGCGTATCACGGCCCGCAGAACCCGCTTCCGAACGGAAACATGCGCTGAAAGCAGTGTAGTAGCGAGGGAGATCCGCTCCATCCATGATCTCATCACGATGCATATTGGTGACCGGCACCTCTGCGGTTGGAATCAGGAAGTAATCTGGCCCCTCGATTTTGAACGCATCCTCTTCGAACTTAGGCAATTGACCCGTTCCCGTCATGCTCGTACGGTTGACGATATACGGCGGGATCACTTCTTCATAGCCATGCTCATTCGAGTGCAAATCCATCATGAAGTTCATCAGTGCGCGCTCCAGGCGTGCGCCCATGCCTTTATAGAAAACAAAACGGCTACCTGTTACTTTTGCCGCCGTTTCAAAATCGAGGATGCCTGCTTGGCTAGCGAGCTCCCAGTGAGGCTTAATCTCGAAGTCAAATGCACGTGGCTCTCCCCATGTCCATGCAATCACGTTATCGTCTTCTGTCGTACCGATCGGCGTGCTCTCATGCGGCAGGTTCGGGAGGCTCAGCAAAATGAACTCCAGCTGCTCATCCAGTTGGCGCAGCTCTTCATCCAAAGCCTTGATGCGCTCATTTACTTCTTTCATTTCTACGATCAGATGGTCTGCATTTTCCTTATTGCGTTTCATAACCGCTACTTGCTCGGATACCGTGTTACGCTTATTTTTCAGCGCTTCTGCTTCTTGGATGACTTCGCGACGCTTTTCATCTACTTCCACAAATTGATCCAACGCAGAAATATCTTCATTGCGGTGAGCCAAACGGCGTTTTACTTCTTCCAGATCCTGGCGTAATACTTTTACGTCCAACATGTGTAAATCCCTCCGAATCGTATTGAAAAAAACAAAAAACACCCGTCCCCTGGTAAGGGACGAGTGTTGTATACCCGCGTTGCCACCCTCGTTGACACATGCAGCAATCCTTCATACATATGCCCACTCTTCCGTCATAACGGGACGGTTCCGGGCAAAGTTGTTGTTCCTTTGCCACTCCGAGATGGATTCCTTCACATGACCGGATCGGTTTGCACCTACCACCGACTCTCTAGGCCTGGCTCTTGTGAAGTACTTGTTCTCATCATCGCATTCTCATTCATGAATACTATTATTGTTAACTGTACTACAGGTTCTATACGTATGTAAAGAGCAGCCCACCTCGATCTTTACAGAAAAAAGAAGATCGGCGCCTTTTTGACGGCCGATCTTCCGATATGACAACTAGCTTCTGTATTCCTTGACCATGTCGAGGAAGTATTTGTGCAGCCTTGTATCTTCGGTCAATTCTGGATGGAAGGCTGCTGCCAAATAGTGACCGCTTCGAGCGACAACAATCTTGTCTTCATGTTTGGCCAAGACTTGACCGTTTTCTCCCACTTCCATGATATACGGTGCCCGGATGAACACTGCCGGGTAATCTGCCGCCACACCCGCAACAGGCATCAAGACCTCAAAGCTCTCCTTTTGGCGACCAAAGGCATTCCGCTCAACTTTGATCTCCATCAAGCCTAAATGGCAATCGTCTTGTCCTTGAATCTGTTTTGCCAGAAGAATCGCTCCTGCGCAAGTTCCGAAGATCGGCTTGTTCGCCTTACCGAACTCTTGAACCGCCTCCATGAATCCGTACTTGTGCATCAGCTTGCTAATCGTGGTGCTCTCTCCGCCGGGAATGACCAGCCCGTCGAGGTCATCCAGTTCTTCTACTTTTTTGACCGGGACGGCTGTGGCACCAACCTCTTCTAGCATTCGCACATGTTCTGCTACAGCTCCTTGTAGAGCGAGTACGCCAATTTTCATGCTACTCACCTTACCAGCCGCGCTCTTGCATGCGATCAGCTTCACGAATTTTGGAGATTTCGATTCCTGGCATTGCCGTTCCCAAGCCTTTGGATACGCGAGCAATCAGTTCGTAATCCGTGTAGTGGGTAGTCGCTTCCACAATCGCGCGAGCAAACTTCTCTGGATTCTCTGATTTAAAGATACCAGAGCCTACAAACACGCCATCGGAGCCCAATTGCATCATCAGGGCAGCATCTGCTGGTGTTGCTACTCCACCTGCTGCGAAGTTTACGACTGGCAGCTTACCTGTTTTGTGTACCTCTTCAAGCAGTTCGTATGGGGCACCCAGGTTTTTAGCTTCCGCCATCAGTTCATCGTAGGACATGGCTTGCACTTTGCGGATTTGGGACATCATCGTGCGCATATGACGAACAGCCTCTACAATGTTTCCGGTTCCTGGCTCACCTTTTGTGCGGATCATGGATGCACCTTCACCAATACGGCGGAGAGCTTCACCCAGATCACGGGCACCACATACAAACGGTACAGTGAACTCTTTTTTATTGATATGGTACAAGTCATCTGCTGGTGTGAGTACTTCACTCTCATCGAGGTAATCTACACCCAGAGACTCGAGAACACGCGCTTCAACAAAATGACCGATACGAGCTTTCGCCATAACAGGAATCGAAACAGCATTCAGTACTTCCTCTACAATGCTAAGGTCAGCCATACGCGCAACTCCACCAGCTGCACGAATGTCAGACGGTACACGCTCCAAAGCCATTACAGCAACAGCACCCGCTGCTTCTGCAATTTTTGCTTGTTCAGCATTCACGACGTCCATAATGACGCCGCCCTTTTGCATTTCAGCCATACCTCTTTTAACGCGGGACGTTCCTACTTGTACCATTACAAATACCCCCTACATCATGAGTCAGAACCGAAACTGTTATGCGGTGTTATGGTTCCAGTTACCGTCATTGTAAACGATAGATGTAGGGGAAAACAATAGTTATTTAATTTCCTGTTCCACTGCTAAACAAATTGCTGAAAAACTCTATGATGCTGCGGAAGAACAGACGAATCCAGCTGGCTTCCTCTACTGCCTGTCCTGCTACGATATCCACACCTGCTTTTGCTGCGTCTTCAGGCTGCAAGTAATCAGTTTCTTTCACACCTTCTTCTTTCAAAACGATCTTACCGACAACTTGTCCTTGCTGAATCGGTGCGGTTAGCTCCTGGAAGGTAACAGTTGGTGTGTATTTTGCTTCCGTACCGGTTTTTGTGATCATATTTACTTCGCTTCCTGTAACAACTGGTACTGTTACCTCTACACCGTTTTTTACAGGAGCTGTTTCAAATCCTTTGACTGGTACATTCTTGTCCATTTGTTTTGTGAGTTTGAAATTGCCAAAACCGTAGTCCATGAGTTTTCTCGTCTCAGCAAAACGCTTTGTCTCGGAGCTTGTTTTCATCACAACGCTAATCAAACGCATGTTGTCGCGAACAGCCGTACCTGTAAAACAATAACCTGCTGCATTTGTATGCCCCGTTTTTAATCCGTCTACACCTGGGTAGTAGCTGATCAAACCAGGCAGCATCCAGTTAAAGTTTTTCTTGCTCCACTCATTTGGTGTACCTGTACGGAAGGTGAAGCTTGGTTTTTTGGCGGTCTCCAACGCATCCGGGAAATCGTGAATCAGCGCACGGGCAAGGATTGCGGAGTCACGAGCAGACATCAGGTTTTCTGTTTGTTCGGTCTGAACAGAGTATGGACCCAACTCATTGGCTGGCAAACCAGTAGAAGTGACGAACGAAGTATTTTTCATACCAAGCTCTGCTGCCTTTTTGTTCATCAGTTCAACAAAGGCTGGCTCACTGCCTGCGATCTTCTCAGCCAAAAGTACAGTAGCGTCGTTGGCCGATACGATTGCCATAGCTTCGTACAATTGTTTAACCGTAAAGGATTCGCCTAAATTCAAATACACACCAGACGAATCAGAAATTTTAGCGATATAAAACGCATATTCACTTACAGGGACGACATCATCCCATTTGATCTTCTTTTGCTTGATGGCATCATTAACCAGATATTCGGTCATCATTTTACTCATACTCGCAGGCGGAAGTGCTACGTCAGGATCTTTACTATAGAGAACCTTTCCCGTTGATGCCTCAACAAGAATGGCAGACTTCGCTTCCAGTTGTAAATTCGCTTGAGATGCTACAGGGGCAGCTTCCACCTTTGAAACCGTTCCTCCCATTGCTGCAGCAAAAACAGCGACAGAAAGGAACAGACCTGTCAATCGCTTTGTCCATGTCTTTCGCTTCATGTAATCTCTCACTCTCCTATTTCTGTCGATTTTATTTTTTCATGAAACAAGCACACAATTGTAAGTGTACCATAGTTTGCAGGGTAGCTTGAAGCGAGATTCCTCCTATTTCCACATGTTAGTAGCTAGTAAAAATCCCCTCTCTTTTTAAAAGAGAGGGGACGTAGGTCTTCCGTACTATTTTCCGCTTAAGAAATCGAGTAGTTAGGTGATTCTTTTGTAATTTGTACATCGTGCGGGTGGCTCTCACGCAAGCCAGCGCCGGTAATACGAACGAACTGGGAGTTTTGAATCAAATCCTCGATGGTTTTTGCTCCGCAGTATCCCATACCTGCCCGCAGTCCACCAATCAACTGATACGTAACATCCGCCAATGGGCCTTTGTAAGGAACACGACCTTCGATCCCTTCCGGAACGAGCTTTTGTGCGTTCTCTTGGAAGTAACGGTCCTTACTGCCGGCTTTCATCGCGCCAATCGATCCCATTCCACGATATACCTTGAAACGACGACCTTGGAAAATCTCAAATTCGCCCGGACTTTCTTCTGTACCAGCGAACAGACTGCCGATCATGATCACAGAAGCACCTGCACCAATTGCTTTTGGCAAATCACCGGAGTATTTAATGCCGCCGTCGGCAATAATTGGAATATTGTACTCTCGCGCTACCTGTGCACAATCGTGGATCGCTGTAATTTGCGGAACACCGATACCTGCTACGACACGAGTTGTACAAATGGAACCAGGACCGATACCAACCTTCACCACAGATGCCCCAGCTTCGATCAAATCGCGAGTAGCTTGTCCAGTTGCAACGTTCCCCGCGACGATGGTGAGCGTTGGGTATTCTTTGCGAACGGCTTTTACCGTTTCAATTACGCCTTTGGAATGCCCGTGAGCAGTATCAATCACCAATACGTCCACGCCAGCTTGTACCAGTGCAGCTGTGCGCTCAAACGTGTCTGCAGATACCCCAACAGCAGCACCACACAGCAAGCGGCCTTGGTTATCTTTTGCTGCATTTGGGTATTGGATGGCTTTTTCAATATCTTTAATCGTAATGAGTCCACGCAGGGTGTTGTTCTCATCCACCAACGGGAGCTTTTCGATCTTATGTTGTTGCAAAATCAATTCTGCCTGTTGCAGTGTAGTACCGACAGAAGCCGTCACCAGGTTTTCCTTGGTCATAACCTCTTTGATCTTGATGGAGAAGTCATGTACAAAGCGAAGATCGCGGTTGGTGAGAATTCCGATCAGCTTTTGATTCGCATCGACAATCGGAACACCTGAGATACGATATTTACCCATGAGAGCATTCGCTTCTTCGACAGTATGTTCTTGTGACAAAGAGAATGGGTTGGTAATAACGCCACTTTCAGAGCGTTTTACACGATCTACTTCGCTTGCTTGTTGCTCGATGGTCATGTTTTTATGGACAATCCCGATACCACCTTGGCGAGCCATGGCGATTGCAAGTCCAGACTCCGTTACGGTGTCCATACCAGCACTGATCAGAGGGATATTCAGCTTCACATTTTCACTCAATTGTACTCGTAGATCAACATCCCTTGGCAAAACTTCAGATTTTGCTGGAATAAGCAATACATCGTCAAACGTTAAGCCCTCTTTAACAAATTTGTCTTCCCGCACAGTTGAAAGCTCCTCTCGGCGAATAGTTTAAGACAGTTTAACAAACGGCTTAATTTACTGTCAAGAAATGAGTATATCGTTCGGTTATAGATTCTATTAGACAGATAAATCAAAAAACAATTAGGGAAACTTAACCATATTACGAAAATTGGTAAAGGTGGGTAACATGGATAACGCTTGGAAAACATTACGCTATTTTGAAACAGAACCAACTGCACGTAAATATTTGGCTGCCTGCTATCGTGACATGGGTGTCGAGCATGCGGAGCGACTAGCATTTCAACAAAGCTCGCGTTTCCTGTATCTATGGAGACAAGCCAGACATTTTTATTCCACTTCCGTTGTTGCTGACTTGTCCATCCAGCCATTGTTGCTGTTTTATGGCTGCTCTCACTTGTTGAAGGCGATGTTACTGACTCGTGATCCGTATTATCCCCAAAACAGTCGTGTTCTTCAACATGGTGTCACGACACGAAAGCTTAAACGAAACGCCTATATGCTAATGGAAGACGAAGTTCGTCCACAAAAGGAAGGGTTTTTTGCACAATTAGCTCACGCGTTCCAGCTTGTGCCGTTACAAGACCGCTATTCAGTCCATGACTTATTTTCATCCATCCCCAGCGTCAGCGATAGTTACGGAATTGCTACGGATAAACCGCGTAACTGGTTAACGCTAAAAATTGACGATATAAGCCATGATGATTTAGTTCG
>NZ_CP030117.1:15000-20000 GCF_001039275.2 Brevibacillus brevis | reverse complement strand
TGATGATTTCTTGTTGACCATCCGTCAGACGAACACCAATCAACTCATCATCTTCGCGCAGGTTAACCGCAATCAGGCCACCTTTGCGAATATTTTCATAGGACTCCAGCGTGGTTTTCTTAATAATCCCCTTCTTGGTCGCAAAGAACAGGAAATGTTCTTGATCAAACTCCTTCACAGGGATTACCGCACTTACCCGCTCCCCTTTTTCAATCTGAATGAGATTGATGATTGGGGTACCTTTCGCTGTCCGGCTCAGGTCAGGAATCTCGAATCCTTTTAGGCGATAAGCCTTCCCTTTGCTCGTGAAGAACATGATGTAATCATGCGAGTTGGTAATGTACAGATGCTCGACAAAATCGTCATCCTTGGTTCCCAACCCCTGCACGCCACGTCCACCACGTTTTTGCGAACGGTAGGTGGAAACAGGCAGACGCTTGATATAACCATCATGCGTCAGGGTGATTACGACATCTTCCTCTGGGATCAAATCAGCATCTTCGATATGATTCTCATCGAAAGTAATTTCCGTGCGTCTTGCATCGCCAAACTTCTCTTTGATCTCACCCAGCTCTTCGCGGATGATCGCGTAGATTTTGGCTTCGTCTGCAAGAATAGAACGCAATTCAGCAATTTTCACCATGAGCTCTTGGTATTCGTTCTCGATTTTTTCTCGTTCCAAACCAGTCAGGCGTTGCAGACGCATATCGAGAATGGCCTGTGCCTGCTCGTAGGACAAGGAGTAATTTTCCATGAGTCCTGTGCGAGCTTCTTCTGTGGTTTGAGAAGATCGAATCAAGCTGATAATCTCGTCAATATGGTCCAACGCAATGCGCAAGCCTTCCAGGATATGCGCACGGGCTTCTGCTTGCTTGAGATCGTATTCGGTCCTTCTGCGGATAATGACGCGTTGGTGCTCCAAATAGTAAAAGAGCATGTCACGCAGATTCAATACACGCGGACGACTGTCAACGAGTGCCAGCATATTCACACCAAATGTAGACTGCATTTGGGTATGCTTAAACAGATTGTTCAATACAACCTTTGGAATGACGTCACGGCGCAATTCCATAACGATACGCATACCTTTGCGGTCAGACTCATCACGAAGGTCGGTAATGCCTTCGATTTTTTTCTCGCGCACTAGCTCCGCGATTTTTTCCACGAGTCTAGCCTTGTTCACCTGATAAGGAATCTCTGTTACGATGATGCGCGGTTTTCCTTTCCCATCCTCTTCAATCTGGGTTTTGGCACGCATAATAATGGAACCACGGCCTGTTTCATAGGCACGACGAATACCACTGTAACCGAGAATTTCCCCCGCTGTAGGGAAGTCAGGTCCCTTGATAATTTTCATCAAATCTTGAATCGTAATATCAGGATTATCGATCATGGCAATGACGCCATCAACAACTTCCGTCAAGTTATGCGGCGGAATATTGGTAGCCATACCTACAGCAATCCCTGATGCACCATTCAAAAGCAGGTTCGGGAAACGAGAAGGCAATACAACCGGCTCTTCTTTGCGTCCATCGTAGTTAGGAGTGAAATCGACCGTTTCTTTATCAATATCGCGCAAAAGCTCCAGCGCGAGCTTGGAAAAACGCGACTCCGTATAACGCATCGCCGCTGCCGGGTCGCCGTCTACAGAACCGAAGTTCCCTTGCCCTTCAACCAGCATGTAGCGCATGTTAAAATCTTGGGCCATACGTACCATCGCTTCATAGATGGAAGAGTCACCATGCGGATGGTAGTTCGCCATTACTTCCCCGACAACGTTTGCCGATTTACGGAACGGCTTGTCAGGAGTAAGACCCATATCGTGCATGGCATACAAAATACGCCTGTGTACAGGCTTCAAACCATCGCGAACGTCAGGCAAAGCCCGACTGACGATAACGCTCATCGCATAGCTAATGAACGATTCTCTCATTTCGTGGCTAATATCGACTTTTGGAAACCGAGCAGTTTCTTCTGCCATAAAGGGTAAACCTCCAACTGGTTATCACAATACTTCATTATACCATATAGAGAGAGGACACGTCCAAAAAATCCAGTTGAATCAATCCATTTCCACAAGATTTTCCACGCATTTTGGCTGTGCACTCACGAATTTCGAAGTATCCCTAAATATTCCAGCCCTGTTTCACACTGGTTCATCACACAAAACAAAAAAGGCCCCTACATTCTGGCGCCTAGAAGTTCATGTTTTTTACGTGTATTTATGACCATCTTTACAGCTTCACGACCATTTCCAATTCGGAGGAGTGAATCATTGTCTTCGTATCGATTAACAATCCGAACGTAATCGCGATCATCTGTAGTAGTTTTCTCATGGTGTATCCCTCCGTTTTTTGAATGTACTTTGATTTTACAGGGAATGAAAACCTAGTCCTATCGATTTGGGTTTCAATTTCCTTACACTCTTGTAAGATATGCAGGAAAGTATGGGAAAAGTGTGGGAAATGCCTTCAACAACTGCTTAAGTCCGTTTGACGATGTACAATAAAGTGAGAATCTAAAGGTTCGCGGAGGAATCCTATGAAGACCTTTCACATTGCTATCGTAGACGATGACATCAATATTCGTCAGATCGTCGAAGCCTATCTGCAAAAGGAAGGCTATGTTACAACTGCAGTTGAATCAGCCGAAGAGGCTATTACTTTAGAGCAAGAGAATCCCCCCGATCTATGGGTATTGGACATCATGTTGCCCGGTATGAATGGCTATGAGTTTTGCCGACGTATTCGTGCTGGATCAGAGACGCCTATCATCATGGTTTCTGCTCGGGACGAAGAAGTAGACAAAATTCTAGGATTAGAGCTAGGAAGTGATGATTATCTCACCAAACCTTTTAGCCCTCGTGAATTAGTGGCACGTGTGAATCGGGCACTCCAACGTTGGAAACAGATGAAATCCCATGCGGAAGAATCCCCTTTCACTGCGAAAGACAGTAACCCGGAAGAGGCCGCTAACAGCGCTCTTGTATTAGATAAGAAAAAACGTCTGGTCTATTCTTTTGGGGAGGAAGTAGAGGTGACCTCAAAAGAGTTTCAGGTGCTTAGCCTTTTATCGGAGCATCCGAATCGGGCTTTTTCCCGAGATGAGCTGCTTTCTCTTATATGGGGATATGATTATTTTGGAAGTGATCGAGTGGTTGATGATCTCATTCGTCGTATCCGAAAAAAGCTGGACAAGATCCCTCTCGAAACCGTCTGGGGGTTTGGGTATCGCCTGCGAACTTTGGAAGGAACCAAGGGTGAATGAGTATCCAATTTCGCATTACGTTGATGTTCGCTCTTCTTCTCTGTCTTGTCATGGGGGTATCAGCTGTTCTGATCAATTCGTTTTTGCTGGATAATTTAATCGAACAGCAAAAGAATGAATTAAACCTAAAAGGGCGATTCTGGATTGAAAAAATGGACGAATCGAAAGTAAAGATCGAAACTGAGGGAGTCGCAGAACTCGAAAAGCTTCTCGTTTCCAATCGCAAGATAGAAGTTTTGCTCTTAGGCAAAAAGAAAAAAGTACTCTATACGTCCCTGCCTTCTTCCAATTTGAATGAATGGATGGACGCCCTTGAGCGGAAAGCGGAGAAAAGGCAAAATCGAAACATATGGATGGTCGGTAGCGATGATTACGTGGTCGTTAACTTGGCTTTTAAAAACGACGAAAAGCAACGACTGATTCTTGCCTCTCCTGTCCGTGGACTAAAAGACATTCGTATGGAGATGACGAATAACATATTGTTCATCGTTTTGATTGGAGCCATATCCACGATTTTGCTAAGCTTTTTTATTACGCGTAGTATGGTGAAGCCACTGCATAAATTGACGAGAGAAATTAAAAAGGTTCAATCGCGGCGATTTTCCGAAGTCCAGCTCATTCCTGCTCGCGGTGAGATTGCTGAAGTCTCGAATAGTGTTTACTCTATGGCACAAGAACTCGATCGTTTTCATGAAATCCAGCGGCAATTTTTACAGAATGCTTCCCACGAGCTAAAAACCCCTCTCATGTCCATTCAGGGATATGCTGAGGGAATTCGCGATGGTGTTTTTGTTGATGCTGCTGCTGAAAAAGGTTTTAATGTCATCGTAGAGGAAACCAATCGATTGAAGCATATTGTGACTGAAATTATATTGTTGGCCAAGCTTGAAGGCGAAGAGAATTTGTTTGATCCCTCATGGCATTCCGCTAATGACCTGGTGAATCGGGCCATTGAACGCTTACACCCTTTGCAGCTCCAAAACAATGTAACGATTTCAGTACGTTCGACTAAAACCAATGACGTAGTGTACGTCGATGAAGGAAAGTTTCTTCAAGCCTTGTTGAATATCATTGGAAATGCTTTACGTCATGCCAAGGATCAGATCACGATCGAAATCAATCCAGGCAAGCGCCAGCTCCAAATAGAAGTGCAAGATGATGGTGAGGGCATCCCGGAAGAGCTTCTCCCTCATTTATTTCATCGTTTTGTGAAAGGAAAAAATGGTGATGTCGGACTGGGGCTAGCTATTTCTCGAGCAATTATCGAACGTTCGCACGGCCGTCTCCAAGCAGAAAATGGTCCACTCTACGGCGCTGTTTTCCGCATTATCCTTCCCTTTTATCCGCAGCCTGAAAACTAACTAACACCCGAGTATCTAGTGTCTACTCGGGTGTTTTTCTTTCAATCAATATCTTTACAGCTACATGTTCCCGGAAATTTTCGCCGTGAGCGCGTTCCTGCCAATACGCATAACCATGACAGACGCGATCAAGCAAAATATTCCCGCAATGATAAACATGAGAAAGTAACTATTTGACACGGTATAAATGACTCCTCCACCGTAAGCGGCCACAGCAGCACCTAATTGATGTGCAGCCAATATCCACCCAAACACAATTCCTGATTGCTGTTTTCCAAAAATATCGGTTGTCAACTTAAGTGTCGGAGGAACAGTGGCTACCCAATCTAAGCCATAGAAAACGATGAACAAGCCCAGGGTAAACGTAGAAGA
>NZ_CP030117.1:0-7500 GCF_001039275.2 Brevibacillus brevis | reverse complement strand
CACTATCTCCCCAAGCTTGTCCTTCAAAAGCAAACCTTATTCAACTTTCAAAGAAAAAGTGGTGCCGGCAATAGGACTTGAACCCACAACCCCCTGATTACAAGTCAGGTGCTCTACCAATTGAGCTATACCGGCGTGTTTTGTATAAATGGTGGCTCGGGACGGAATCGAACCGCCGACACGAGGATTTTCAGTCCTCTGCTCTACCGACTGAGCTACCGAGCCTCAAGCGTAATTGTTTCGCCATCGCTTGAGAAAAATGGCGGAGCTGACGGGACTCGAACCCGCGACCTCCGGTGTGACAGACCGGCGTGAACTCCAACTTCACCACAGCTCCATGTAAAACATTCAGTTGTTAAAAGTGGTGGAGGCTGACGGGATCGAACCGCCGACCCTCTGCTTGTAAGGCAGATGCTCTCCCAGCTGAGCTAAGCCTCCAGGACCCCTACGATCGCAGGGTGTTTTGCTAGGTGACCCGTAGGGGATTCGAACCCCTGTATGACAGCGTGAAAGGCTGCTGTGTTAAACCGCTTCACCAACGGGCCGTTTCAATGGCTCCTCGGGACGGACTCGAACCGCCGACCGATCGGTTAACAGCCGATTGCTCTACCAACTGAGCTACCGAGGAATAACATATTTTAGAATGGTGGAGCTGAACGGGATCGAACCGATGACCTCCTGCTTGCAAGGCAGGCGCTCTCCCAACTGAGCTACAGCCCCATTCTAGCGCTTTCATGACTCAGTTGTCACATCAGCTATGTAAGTGGTGGGCCTAGGCTGACTCGAACAGCCGACCTCACGCTTATCAGGCGTGCGCTCTAACCAACTGAGCTATAGGCCCGTGATTACTTCCGGAACTTTAATCTATCACACTTTCAAATTCATTGCAATAGAAAATTTGATTTTTTTTATTGCGTGGGTGAACTTTTTTGTAAAATTCGAGTTTAACAAAAGCACAATCTATTATAAGTCATGTTCATTGTATATTTCAAATGTGTTTTCAGAATTTCATTAAGAAAAAGCTTGCCCGGTAGAGGACAAGCTTTTTCTTCGTTCCAAATTTAAATATCAAGATCGCGTACGTTTGCCGCGTATTGTTCAATAAACTCCCTGCGAGGCTCTACTTCGTCACCCATCAGTGTCTCAAACACCATATCGGCATCCATAGCATCCTCGAGATCAACCTGAAGCAACGTACGGACTTCTGGGTCCATCGTAGTCTCCCACAATTGATCCGCGTTCATCTCACCTAGTCCTTTATAGCGTTGGACGTTAGGTTTCGGTTGAGCCTTCAAGGTAGCGAGCACCTCATCACGCTGCTTGTCGGTATAAGCATAATGCAACGTCTTCCCTTGCTTGATGCTGTAGAGAGGCGGCTGCGCAATATAAATATACCCCGCTTCAATCAACTGTTTCATGTAACGGAAGAAGAACGTCAGCAGAAGCGTACGAATATGTGATCCGTCGACGTCGGCGTCCGTCATAATGACGACTTTGTGGTAGCGTGCTTTTGAAATATCAAAGTCTTCACCAACACCTGTTCCCAAAGCCGTAATAATGGCACGGATCTCGTTGTTGCCGAGAATTTTGTCCAGACGTGCTTTTTCTACGTTCAATACCTTCCCGCGAAGAGGAAGAATAGCTTGGAAATGACGATCGCGTCCCATCTTCGCAGAACCGCCCGCAGAGTCACCCTCTACAATGAACAGTTCAGATTCAGATGCGTCCTTGGAAGAGCAGTCCGCCAGTTTACCCGGCAAAGCACTTACTTCCAGCGCGCTCTTGCGGCGAGTCATTTCACGTGCTTTACGAGCTGCCTCACGGGCACGAGATGCCATGAGCGCTTTTTCCACAACTTTTTTGGCTACACCCGGGTTTTCTTCCATGAAGGTGTTAAAACGGTCACCGAAGACAGACTCGGTAATGCTACGCGCTTCCGAGTTGCCCAGCTTCGTTTTTGTTTGTCCTTCAAACTGAGGCTCTTGAATTTTTACGGAGATAATCGCGGTAATGCCTTCACGCACATCGTCCCCGGAAAGATTCGGATCCTTTTCCTTCAGGAAGTTAAACTTGCGGCTGTAGTCGTTGATAACACGTGTAAGAGCCGTTTTAAATCCGGTTTCGTGAGTACCACCCTCATGCGTGTTGATGTTATTGGCAAAAGAGTAAATGTTGCTCACATAGCTGTCGTTGTACTGAAGGGCAACCTCCACGACAAGACCTTCTTTTTCCCCTTCGCAATAAATCACATCATCATGCAGGGCTTCCCGGTTTTTATTCAAGTGTTCTACGAACTGGATGATACCGCCCTCGTAGTAGAAGGACTCTTCCTTCTGCTGATCTGGACGTGTATCTTTGAGCGTGATACGCAATCCTTTGTTCAGGAACGCCAGCTCGCGAATACGTTTTTGCAAAATATCGTACTCAAATACGGTTGTTTCGGTAAAAATAGTCGGGTCGGGCTTGAAGGTTACTTTTGTTCCCGTTTCATCGGTCTCGCCTACGACAGCAAGATCGGCATTCGGTGCGCCTACAGTAAAGCGCATGTAGTATACCTGATTATTTTGTTTAACCTCGACTTCCATCCATTCGGATAGCGCGTTCACTACCGAGCTACCTACCCCATGAAGACCGCCGGACACTTTGTATCCGCCGCCGCCGAATTTACCACCGGCGTGCAATACAGTCAAAACGGTTTCAACTGTGGATTTCCCGGTCTTTTCATGAATGCCAGTCGGGATTCCTCGACCGTTATCGGTTACAGATACGGAGTTGTCTGGATGAATGACCACCAAGATCTCGTCGCAATAACCGGCCAGCGCCTCGTCAATGGCATTGTCGACAATCTCCCATACCAGGTGATGCAAACCTCGGCTGCTGGTCGACCCGATGTACATGCCGGGACGTTTCCGAACTGCCTCTAACCCTTCCAGTACCTGAATCTGACTCGCATCGTAGTTTGTATCTTTCGTCGTCACTTGATCCACTACTCTGTCAACTCCTCCACTTCAGCTTGTACAAAGGGAAACTGATCCAAGCTGTCCACGAACTGAGCGCGTCGCTTCAGCGTCAGAGAAGAAATAGGTGAACAGTAAATGGCGTTCTGGGTGATTACATAAGACTTCGTTTCTTCCTCACTATGATCAACAACTGTCTTACTTTTTTCAAGCAAGAACGCTTTATTGATTTTTGAGGATTTCACAGTCTGATGATCGAGAATGGAAATGACTTCCTTCGTGCTCACCACAGTATCTCCACCAATGTGAATAAACATCCCTGTACCCCCTACCTTTCTCCGGAGATTTTCCCTTCCCTCACGTAAAAACGAGAGGCTTGCTGGAGAACCTGATGCTTTAAGCCTTCCACACCTGTGGTACTTACAAACGTCTGCACTCGATCCTGAATGGTTTCGAGCAGCAATGTTTGCCGATGTTCATCCAACTCTGACAAGACATCATCCAACAACAGAACGGGGTATTCTCCCACTTCTTCTTTAATCAGCTCAATTTCGGCTAATTTAATGGACAGCGCACTGGTGCGTTGCTGTCCCTGGGAACCATACGTTTGCACATCCATGTTGTTCACTTTAAGTGAAAAATCATCACGGTGTGGCCCAATTAGGGTGCTCCCCCGCATGATTTCCCGGTCGCGAACCTCTTCGTAGGCAGCAAGCATTTTATCTACAGCCTGATCTATCGTCATCTCTTCTGTAACGGGAGATGAGTTAACGTAATGCAAAGAAAGTCTTTCCCTGCCATCGGTAATGCCGGTGTGGATTTCCTGTGCCCACGTCTCCAGCTTCCGAATGAACTCAAAACGCTTACGTAACAATTTTACCGCTAAATCGGCTAATTGGGTATTCCAAATTGCCAGCATTTCCAGCGAGTTACTTTTTTTCATGGCCAAATCCTTTAAAAGCTGATTTCGCTGGGCCAGCACTTTGTTGTAATTGCTCAAATAATAAAGATACGTAGGTGAAACCTGACCGATTTCCATATCGATGAAGCGTCTGCGCTGGGCAGGTGCGCCTTTGACAATGGAAAGATCCTCGGGTGCAAACATGACGACATTCAATGCCCCCACATAAGCGCTCAGCTTCTGCTGTTCCATTCCGTTGATTTTGGCCCGCTTTCCCTTGGTTGTCAACTGCAGCTCTAAACGAACAGAACCGTAGCGACGAAGAACATCGCTACGGATCGTGGCATAATCGGCATCCCAGGAAATAAGCTCCTTGTCGCGGGGCGTTCGGTGGGATTTGGCGAGTGCCAAAACATAGATCGATTCGAGAGCATTCGTTTTCCCTTGAGCGTTGTTGCCAATAAACAACTGGATGGGACCGTCAAACGACAGAGACATCGTTTCGTAGTTGCGATAATTGGTTAGCGACAGGTTCTTGAGAAACAAGAATCACGCTCTCCTCTCAGGGGCGTACCACTTGATAGCGACCATAGCCTTCAATCGCCACTTCATCGCCAGGATATAGCTTGCGTCCACGTCTGTTGTCCAGCTCTCCATTGATCTGGATCGGAACCTCAGCCAAAAAAGCTTTGGCCATTCCCCCCGTGTCAATAATTTCAGCCAGCTTCAAAAATTGGCCGAGAGCAATATAGTCTGTGCTAATGGAAACCTCACGCATGGCTTGGCTCCTTTCTTTTACGTAAAAACAAATTAGTACGTACGAACCGGTAAAATCAAATGGAGCATCCAGTCATGATCGGTCGGACGAATCACAAATGGACTCATCGGGCCGCTAAAGCTCGCTTTGATTTCCGCGCTATCGATTGCTCGCAGCGCATCGATCATGTATTTGGCGTTGAAGGAGATTTTCAATTCTTCGCCATTCATTGCTTTTGGCATCAAAATGTCCGTTACTTTCCCGATCTCCGGTGCATTGGACGTAATTTCGACGGTTCCATCAGGCATCGTAACGAGCTTGACTACGTTCGATTTGCCTTCGCGGCTGAGCAGAGAAGCACGCTCGATGGATTGCAAAAACTCCTTGGTGCTAACGGTGATCTCCGTTTTGCTTCCTTGTGGAATAATTCTGGTCGTGTCCGGATAGGTTCCTTCCAAGAGACGGGAATAGAACAGGATATGCTTGGACTTCACCAAAATTTGATTGTCCGCAACAACGATATCCGCGAGGTTTTGGTCGTCATCTAATATTTTTACCAATTCATTGCAGCTTTTACCCGGAACAACCACGTTATGGAAAGAAAGATCCTCTGGGCATTCGACCATTGCGGTACGGCTAGCCAAGCGATGGCTGTCGGTTGCTACAAAACGCAATTTGCCTTGATCAAGCGACCACATCAAACCTGTCAAGATCGGACGCATTTCGGAAGTGGAAACACCAAAAACAGTCTGGCGAATCATTGCCTTCAGTAAATCACAGGGAACACTGAAGACTTTATCTTCTTCCAGATGCGGCAGTTGTGGATATTCGTTGGCATCCATTCCGTTAATGGTGAACTCAGCTTGTCCGGAACGAATTTTGGTTACGAGACGATCATCAACTTGAATGTCAATTTCATTGCTTGGCAGCTTGCGTACGATTTCGCTGAAAATACGTGCAGTTAATACAATGCTACCAGGTTGATGTACGGTTACTCCCCATTCTCCGGCTTCTTCTAGCGGGATTTGAACTTCAATAGACACATCAGAATCGCTTGCTGTCAGTGTCAAACCTTCATCGTCGGTTTTGATTTTAATCCCGGTCAAAATTGGAATCGTAGTTCTGCTAGAAACTGCTTTGCTAACATGCGATACGGCATTCGACAGCTTTTCACGCTGAACGGTAATATGCATCGACGTGAGCCTCCCTCTCCGGCGCCATTATTTTTGTTTGGAATCTGCATAATGGCTGCGCCTTTATCATAACTTATTAGGATAAATCTTTTTAACAGAAGTAGTAATAGGGCCTGTGGATTTGTGGATATGTGGGTCCATTACGTAAAAGAGAGCCTATACACATGTGGGTAAGTTGTGTATAGGCTTTTTGCGTTATGCACAGGTTTAATGGTTTGCTTTTAACTTTTCAATGAGCGACTGAATGGTTGTTTGCATATGAGGGTCATTTGCCAGCGCACGAGAGATTTTCTCATGGGCATGGATGACTGTCGTATGGTCACGGCCGCCAAATTCATCACCGATCTTCGGCAAGGAGGCATCCGTCAGCTCTCTGGATAGATACATCGCAATCTGACGTGGGAAAGCGACGGTTTTTGTCCGTTTTTTCGCCTTGAAATCCTCTAGTTTCAGGCTGAACGCTTCTCCGACCGTTCGTTGGATGTCCATAATAGTAATCACGCGTGGGCGGGAGGAAGGAATGATGTCTTTCAGTGCTTCCGCTGCCAACTGCGTGTCGATATCGCGATTAATCAAGGAGGAGTAAGCAACGACACGAATCAGTGCGCCTTCCAGCTCGCGGATGTTGCTGTCGATCTGGTTGGCGATGTACGCCATTACCTCATTAGGGATATCGAGATTTTCTGCTTTCGCCTTTTTGCGCAAAATCGCAATCCGCGTTTCGAGGTCTGGCGGCTGAATATCAGTAATCAGTCCCCATTCGAAGCGTGAGCGGAGGCGATCCTCCAGTGTCGGGATCTCCTTAGGAGGTCGATCGGAGGAGATGATGATTTGTTTGCTTTCCTCATGCAAGGCATTGAACGTATGGAAAAACTCTTCTTGTGTCGATTCCTTGCCTGCCAAAAACTGAATGTCATCAATTAAAAGAACGTCAACACTCCGGTATTTATTGCGGAATTCGACGGCTTTGTTGTCACGAATAGAGTTGATGAATTCATTGGTGAATTTCTCAGACGACAAATAGACCACTTTCGCCGATGGGTTGTGTTGAATGACATAATGGCCAATTGCATGCATTAAGTGGGTTTTGCCAAGTCCGACTCCTCCGTAAATGAAGAGGGGATTGTAAGCTTTTGCAGGAGCTTCAGCAACCGCAAGCGATGCGGCGTGAGCGAATCGATTCCCTGAGCCGATGACAAAGGTGTCAAAGGTGTATTTGGGATTTAAGATACTGGGTGGCTGGTCGTCCGCGACTGTTGGCGGTTCGCTCATTTTCACCCGTGGGGCAGGTTGTTCGTCCGCAAAAGCCGCATCAGGATTTTGCATCGCGACGAACTTTACTTTCATATTGATACCCGTCACTTCATATAGTGTATCGGTAATCAGTTGTGCGTACCTGGTTTCTAGCCAATCACGAGCAAAGTCGTTTGGTGCGACGACGATCAGTGCATCCTCTTCTAATGTAGTTGCCTTTGTCGCCTTCAGCCAGGTATCAAAACTGGGTTTGCTTAGCGATTTTTCTATCTTGGCGAGTACTTTGCGCCATAGTTCGCTAATCGCTGCATCCAACCAGAATCCCTCCCTCTGGACCATCCGAAAAATTGATGAAACACCGATCCATAATGATCGAGAAAAAGTGCAAAAACCTGCTATGTTGTGACTCAATTGTCAACACAGCCTTTTGGAGCGACT